>JAFGEJ010000282.1 GCA_016931655.1 Phycisphaerae bacterium | reverse complement strand
TGGGCCGTTAGTCCCGTCACGCCGGACAGTAGTGCGTTGCTCATGGTTTCGTTCCTTTTTCTTTCAAAAACCTTTATCTGTGTGGTTCGGGGTTACTCTGTTTCGTTCGTGGTTCCGTCGCCTTCCGTGTCGCCGCCGCCTTCCGTGTCGCCCTCGCCGGAGGAGGAATCTCCCTCGGTTTCAATGGACTCGCCGAAATGATCCATCAGGAGCGTGTAGTCCAGGGAATCGACCGCGCCGTCGCCGTTCAGATCGCCCTGCATCCAGGTCGCGCCGGTTGTCAGGCCGTAGTTCTCCTGGAGGATTTCCAGGTCCAGCTGGTCCACGGTGTTGTCGAGGTTCACGTCGCCGATGAGCGACGTGGGCGTTTGCTCGCCCTCCCCGGGGGAGGATTGTCCGGAGTACGGCCAGACGCCCAGTACGTCATCGAGCTTCACGCTGTACGGGCCGACCGTCAGCGTGACCACGCCGTCCTTGACCGTCGCGCCGGAGACCAGCCCGCTGATGCGCTCGCCGAGTTCGTCGGGAATGAATTCCACCACCCGCCCGATGAGCTTTCCGCCCTCGGTCAGCTCGAAGTTCTGCAGCAGTGTGGAAAACTTGGTGGAAATTTCCTCGGTGGCCTGCAACTGCGAAAGGGTCGCCAGTTGCATGGTCAGTTCTTCGTTCTTCATGGGGTCCAGCGGATTCTGGTACTTCATCTGCGTCACCAGCAGATTCATGAAGTCCGCCCGCAGGTTGGTGGAACTGATCGCGGATATGCCTTCGGTTGCCATAAATTTCAGTTCTCCTTACAAAACGACGTTCAGGGCGGAGTCGGAAATATACTGGCCGTTCTCGTCGCTCCATGCGTTCGGGTCGTCCGGCATTGGTTCGCCGGACGCGGCGGGTGCATTCTGGTGGTAGCCGTAGCCTCGCCCGTCGCCGCCGTTGTGCTGGAACATCGAATAGGCGTTCTGGGCCTGGGCGAAGGACTGCTCGCCGCGTCCCTGCTGGGACGTGTCGCCCATGTGCATCTCAAGCGTTTTGATCTGTACGCCGGCTTCGCTGAGCCGCTGGAGCAGTGCGGGCGCCTCGCGCTGAAGCTCGGCCAGGGTTCGCGGATTATCCGCCCGGATCACGCCGGTCAGCTCGCCCTGCTCGCTCCGAAGCTCAATGCGGACTTTCCCCAGTTCCGGCGGGTCCAGGCGGACGACCATCTCCTGGCCGAGGTCGTCACGCCGCGTCTGAATGTGCGTGGCGATCTGCTCGGTGAGATTCGCGCCGGCGGGGGTAGTCGCCGGCTGGGATGTCGTCGCTGTTGCACCGGTCTGCGTCGTGGAGGAAGGCGCCACAGTCTCGGCCAACGAATCCACCATCGTTCGGATTCGGGAGGCCTGTTCCTGTCCCGTGGAGGAATCCTTCACCGCGGCGACTTTTGCCGCAGGGGCGGCCTGTTTTGCCGCCGGGCGAACGTCGCGAACTTCCTCGGGCGTTTTGATCGGCGCCGGTGTGGGCGTGGGCGATTCGACGACTTGCGGTTTTTCCATTGTCCGCGGCGCGGCGGGTGTGTCGGAGTCCGACGAGCCGTTCGAAGAGGAATTTGCGTCGCCCTTCGGCTCCTCGGAGACGCCGCCCCGGCTGGGGCGTATTGTGGCTGCTGCGGCGCTCGCGGCTGTGGGTTCCGCCGCCGGGGCGTCGTCGGAGGGTAAGTCAACGGGCCGACCCGTCGTCACAGTCTGGGAGTCCCCGGAATTCGGATTGATTTCAGGAGCGGCTGTCCGGGCGACGGTGGATGAAGCCGTCGCTTCGACGTCGATCCGGGAACTTTCCATTGGGGGAACATTTGCCGTTAAGGGCATAGACTCGGGTCGGCCCGATGTAAGCTCAGTTTGAGGATGAGATGGAATCGTTGTATTTGTGTTGGTGACGGGAGTTTCCACCGGTGTGCCGGCGGGTTTGGGATCGCTTTGCGTGGTTGTAGCCGTCGGCTGGGCCGGCTGCTCGCCGTTTTGCGCGGCGGCTGCCTTCGGCGGAATGACGGCCGGCTCAGGAGCGACCTGCGCATCCGTGACAACCGTCGGAGCATTATTATCTTGTGCGTTTTGCGGGTTTTGTACGACTTGCTCCTGCATCGGAGCAACGTTGAGTTTGACGGGGGTTTGCGGGATTTCAACCGCCGGCAGGACAACGTCTTGCGGAATATCCTGCGGCATGTTCGTTTTCGTCGCCGCTGGGAGGGATTCGGCGGCCTGTAGATCAGTCCCCGTCTGCGGGGCAGGTATTTGTACATTGGTGGCTTCGGGAAAGGCTGGTTCCACAACGGCCTGGTCCGCGGTCGTTTGTGGGTGCGGCAGGGCGGGGGCGGGAACTTCAATCGTCGTTTCAACGGTTGTCGCAGCCTGGGGCTGGGGCAAAACGGCTGCCGTCTCGGCCGGCTTCGCGGATTCATCGGGAACCACAAAGCCGACGGCTTCGGCAACCAACGGCAAGACGGCTTCCTGTCCGCCGGTGGGTTCCGAAATTTCCTGAACTTGCCCCTGAATCATCGTCTCCGTAGAGGCTTGCTCGGCGGGATTTGCCGCGGCGATTGCGATCAACTGCTGGAAATCCGGGGCGTTATGATTTTTCTTGTCCGTGTTTAGCGTCTCGGCCGGCTCGGAAGATTTCTCCCGGCTGGCTTGAACCCGGCGGGAATCGCCCCGGCGGGCCGACTGCGTCTTCTCAGCAGTCGCAAAACCTTCCGCGTTTTCTATTTCATTGGTTTCAGAAATGTTGCGATGCTTTTGCCCCCGATTTGACGTTGCCTTCACCCCGGAGTGCGGGCTGGACATGGCATCAGAAACCGCCCGGCTCGCTGGTGTTGAACTCGCCAATATGTTTGCCAGATTCGTCATGGTCACGGTCTTTGTGTGTAGACAAACTCAGACGACGAAATAATCTGCAAAGCCTGTGCCATAGGAATAATCATAAATACGCAAAAACTTTTAGTTTCTTTTTTATAAGTACTTAAATGAGTTTTGTTGGAAATCGACGCCAATCTTCGCGTTCAATTCCTATTCGTTTTTGGGAAATCCCTTCCGCGCAGACGGAAGAATTTTCCGTTCGAGGCGCAAAATCTTGAACATCCCCTGCGCAAAAAACCAACACGCCCCCCGAAATGCGAGAAAACCACCCGATGATCAAGTGTTCCTTAATGCCTTTTATGTCAATAGCTTATGGTTATTCCGATATTTCTCGTTTTTGGCATAAAGATTGCAAACTCAACGCATGAGCGTTCGGCGCCTGCGCGCTGAGCTTGTTGTCGGAATCTATATAGAAAGGCAACGATAGGCCATCATGTCAGATACCGCGACAGACAGCAAAACCGTCAAGGAGACCAAAGCCCCTGTCGGCGAGAAGGCCAAACCGGCTCGCATGACGCTTCTGCAGGTGCTGGTGGTCTTGAACATGGTATTGATTCTGCTCGTGGCGGGGGTGGCGTTGAATTTGATCCCCAAGCCCACGCTTCGGGCGTCCATGACGCCGCTGGAGGAAAGGCCCGGCGAGTTGCCCTCGCCGGCGGCCACGGAATCTTCCACGGAGTCCCGCGAGGGGAAAGACCCCGCCGACGCCAAGGCTGGGCGGCGGGTTTCCTCGCCCCGGCCCGGGGATTCCGACTGGCGGGACGTCGTGCCCTGGGAGCAGGTGGAGAGGATGTTCGCCGCGAAGGACTACGACAAGGCCTACGCCGCCTACAAAGCCCTTCTCCACTACGCGCCCAAGCACACCGAAGGGCGTTTGCTGAACGATTATTTCCAGCTTCGCATGGGGCAGTGCCTGGCCCGAACCGACAGGAACGACCCGTCCCGCGAGGATCTCGCGCCGGTCGTGAAGAGTTCTTCTCCCGTGGTTCGGGCGGCGGCGTGGTACGAGCTGGCGCAGGTGGACCTGGCGGAGCGGCGGTATCTGACCGCTCGGATGAAGGCCTATCGGGCGCTGGCGGCCCTGGGCGCGATGGACCGTTCCCTGGCGATGGAGGCGAACTGTTCGTTTCTGATCGCCCGCGCGTTAACGGAGAAATTCCGCGGTTTCCAGACCAGCGAAACCATAATTCACTGGCCTGACGACGTGTCGCCCGATCCCTTTGTGGACCTGGATACAGCCGGGATTTGCCGGCTGCTTCGGGAAGGTTCGGAAGACTGGACACCCTCGCTGGAGCCTTCGCTGACGATTCAGCCGTCGCGGCAGGACGCGGGACGATGGTCTGTCCGTTGCTGGCAGATGACCGTGGAAGAGCTTCTCAACCAGTTTGGCGCCGCAGCCGGCAAGGACGTTCAGTGGATCGACGTGCGTGACCGGGCCCGAAGGCGGTCCGTGGATTTCCTGTTCCGGTCGGTTTCTTCCCAGAAGCTCGCCGAGGTGGCCGCGGGGATGGCCGGCCTGATCGGACGCTTCACACTCGACGACATCCGCCTGCACGATCCGGGCGACGCGGCCTCGGTGGCGCGACAGCGGGACCTGATCAGCCGGGAGGCGATTTCCACGTGGCGGCTGTTCTTCCTGCGGCATCCGACCGACCCGCGCATTCCGATCGGGTGGTTTGCCCTGGCGTCCGTGAACGAGTTGCGCGGCGAGAAAGTCGACGCCGTTCACGAGTACGAACTGCTGGCCCGGCGGTTCAAGCGGTCCGACGTTGCGCCGCAGTCCCTGTTGCGCTCGGCGAAGATCAAGATCGGAATGATGAACTACGCCCAGGCCCGGCAGGATCTGATCGACCTGCTGGACATGTATCCGGATTGTCCCGGCGTGGACAAGGCCTACCTCCTGCTGGCGCAGGTCAATGAAACCGCCGGGCATCTCGACGAGGCCATTCGCAGTTATGAGTATCTGTATCATCGTGATCTTTCCGTCGAGTCGCGCAAGGCCGCCAGTTTCGGCGCCGGGCGATGCTATTCTCTTCAGCAGAAGCACGCCGAGGCGACGCGGTGGCTGGCGCGATATGCCGCCATCGTCAAGCAGCCCAATCCGCACGGGTATGCCCAGGCCTACTTTCTGATGGCCCGCGAGGAAGCCCGGCAGGGGAATTACAAGATGTCCGTCCAGGCCTACCATCGCGGCCTGGCGGGGCGCCCCGCCGCCGAGACGCGAATTCCCGCCCTGATGGAACTGATCTCCGTGCACATTCGCCAGGAGGATTTTATCTCCGCCGTCGGCGTGCTGAATCATCTGAAGCGCGAAACCCTCACGAAGCCGCAGGAATGTCGCCAGGCCGTCCTGACCGCCCAGGTGCTTCGCGCCCTGGGACTGACGGAAAAGGCCCGGTCGGTTCTGAAGCTCCAGCTCGGCGTTACGGACGCCCCGGAGCTTCGGGCCGAGGTGGGGATTGAACTGGCCCGCTGTCACATGGCCCTGGACGATCACGACTCCGCCCGCCAGCTCCTGACGGAAGTGCTTCCCCTGCTGCGGGACGATCAGCTCCTCTGGCGGGCCGAGACGCTCCTGGCGGAAGTCTGCCTGCGAATGGGCGATCCGGACCAGGCGATTCGCGTCGCCCAGAAAGTCCGGGCGTCTTTGGCTTCGGACGAGTTGCATCGCAAGGCCTCCCGGACTCTCGGAGAGGCGTATCTGGTGAAGAGGGAATATGAAAAAGCGGCGTTGGCGTTGACCGGCCTGAAGAAATCCAAACCAGCCAAGGAGACGAAATGACGAGCGCCTGGCGGATGATTCTGACGGTGGGGTTGCTGAGCGGCCTGGGTTGGGCGGACGCCCAGCCGACGGTCAAGCCGGCCGGCAAGCCTCCCCATCTTGCCGGGAAATATCACCAGGCCTACCGCGAAGGATTTCAACCGCCCGCCGACGCCGACGCCGAGGCCCGGCGTATGCGCGAACTGATCGAGAAGATCAATCGAACGTCCCTGCCGAAGCATCTGCCGGAGCCCAAGGCGCCTCCGCCGCCCGTTCAGCCGCAGACGCCCGCCCCCGCGGCGGCGCCCCAGCCGGCTGCGGCGCCTCCGCCGCCGGTTCTTTCAACGGAAATGCTCCGGGACCTTGCCCGGCGCGTGCCCAGGTCGGTCGCCGATCCGATCCGACTGGGCGACGCCCTGTATCACGGCGGCCATTACGCCCAGGCGCTGTGCGTCTATAAGGACGCGATGAAAAACACGAAGAACAAGGACGACCAGGTCTGGCTGTTGTATCAGATGGGCTGCTGCCTGAAGGACGCCAAGCCCGCCGAGGCGCGAAACTACTTCCAGCAGGTGCGTCAGACGCTGCCCGACAGCCCGTGGAGCCGGATGGCGGAAATGCAGATCGACCTGTTGGACTGGACGGAACTGAATCAACCGGTGCAGTTTCTCGAGGATCTTCAGCGGGACCTGCAGCCACAAGATGAGCGGATAGAAGAGTCGAGGCAGACCCGCCCCCGAACCGGCGAGAAAAAGACCTCGTCCGGTTCGGGAGCGTCGGGTTCCTCGTCCTCGGCGGCTTTGAGATCGCCGCAGGCCAAGGCCGAACCTGCCCAGGCCCAGAAGGCAAAACCGAAAAAATAACCCGCAACGGCCCGGGAGGCCGTGCTTGGGACATGACGCGGACAACGACACATAATGTTCTGATCGCCGGTGCGACCAACGACGCCGGCCGATTGCTTCTGACGACGCTGACGCGGCGCGCCGTACGAGGTCTGCTGGTCGGCGAGTCGGCCGAGGCGATGGAACGTCTGGAGACCAGCGCAATCCGCATGGTCTTTGTGGAACTTTCGCCCCGTCCCGCCGAGCGGTTGAGGCTCCTCGAACGGATCGCCCGCGAATGGCCCGGGCTGCCGGTTGTGGCGATTGTTTCCGAAGGCGACGTTACCGGCGCCGTCCAGGCCGTCCGCGCCGGGGCGGGCGAGGCGCTCACCAGCCCGATCGACGCGGCGAGCTTGGAGGCGCTGCTGGACCGCTGCCTGCCGGATCACGACGTACCCGCGCCGGAAGAAATCCCCGCCGGATGCTATCGCATTGCCGGGCGGAGCGAGGCGCTGCGCCAGACCGTGGAACTGGCCGGGCGCGTCGCGCGCAGTTCCGTGCCGATCCTGATTACCGGCGAGAGCGGAACGGGAAAGGAACTCATCTCGCACCTGATTCACCGCCTCTCGCCGCGGGCGGGCAATCCGTACATTCGCGTCAACTGCGCCGCGATCAGCGAGAGCCTGCTGGAGAGCGAACTGTTCGGCCACGAGCGCGGCGCCTTTACCGGCGCGTACGCCCGCCGCAAGGGGCGCTTCGAGCTGGCCCACAGCGGCACGCTGCTGCTGGACGAGATTTCCGAAACCGGCCCGCGCCTCCAGGCGGAGTTGCTTCGCGTGCTGGAAGAGCAGGATTTCGAGCGTCTCGGCGGGCACGAGTCGGTCAACGTGGACGTGCGCGTCATCTGCACCTCCAACCGCGACCTGGAGCAGGAGGTTCGCCGGGGCCGATTCCGCCCGGACCTGTATTACCGCATTCACGGCGTGCGCCTGCACGTGCCCGCCCTGCGGGAGCGCCTGGAGGACGTGCCGTCGCTGATCTGGCACTTTGTGAATCTGCACGCCGGAGAGATCGGCCGGCGAATCACGGAAATCGACGATGAGCTGCTTCGCGCCTGCGCCCGCCACGATTGGCCTGGCAACGTGAGGCAGTTGCGGAATCTGGTGCGCTCGGCGTTGGTGCTGGGCGAGGGCGAAACGCTTTCGCTCGCCGACGCGCCGGATCTACTGGACCCAAGCGAACAGCCCGGCGAACCCGACGGCGAACCCGAAACCGCCCTGACCGGCGAGACGCTTTCGCTCCATGACCTGGAACGCCAGGCGGTCATTGAGGCGCTGCGGCGGACCAACGCCCACCAGGCCAGGGCGGCCCGGCTGCTGGGTATTTCCGATCGCACGCTGCGAGACAAAATTCGACGCTATCGCCGGGACGGACACCTCAGCGTCGCGGGAGAAGAAACATGGTCGGCAACACGAGCATCGTAAACGTACTGGAAGCGGGACTTCGCGGCAGCCTGCTGCGGCAGAAGGTCATCGCGAACAACCTGGCGAACCTGAACACGTCGGGCTATCGACGCCAGGCGGTGCGCTTTGAAGACGCCCTGGCGAAACTGATCGAAACGTCAGGCCGGCCGAATGCCGAAGACCTCGCCAAAATCGAGGGCGAGGTGTATCGCCCGATGAACACGCCCGTCAACCGGCAGGGAAACGACGTGGACGTGGACGTGGAGATCGGAGAACTCATGAAGAGCGCGACCCAGCACAAGGCCTATCTCCGCCTGCTGAACAAGGTGTACAAGCAGATGGAATCGGCGATGGAAGGCGTATAGGAACGAGGTGAACCATGTCCATGAGCATTGGATCCACAACCCCCAGCCCGATCGACATTGCCGTCAGCGGCATGCGGGCCCACGCGCTGCGCATGCACGTGATTACCAACAACATTGCCAACGCCCAGACCACCGACGTCGGCAACGGCCAGCCCTATCGTCGCAAGGACGTCGCCCTTTCGACGGACGACGACGGCCTGAACGGCGTGAATATCGACGAAGTCACGCAGGACATGGACACCCAATTCCAGCGCGTGCTGATGGTCGGGCACCCCGACGCGGACGAACAGGGATACGTCACCATGCCCAACGTCTCCCTGCCGAGTGAAATGATGAACATGGTCACCGCCACGCGGGCGTATCAGGCCTCCACGGCGGTCATCAAGCGATACCAGGAAATTGCGGAACAGACTCTGGAACTGTTGCGATAGACACGAGGTGAAGCATGGCGGGTATTGGTCCCATTGATGGAATTCGCGGCGCGTTTCCGACCGCCCCGGCGGTCCCAACGACCCAGCCGGGCGAGGCCAAGGAAGGCGGCGGATTCGGCGAGGTATTGAAGGCCTACGTGGACGGCGTGGACGCGAGGCAGAAGGCCTCCACGCGGGCCATTCAGGATCTGGTGACGGGAAAGACCAACGATCTGCTGCCCGTCGTCAACGAGGTCGCCAAGGCCGACCTGAGTTTCAAGCTCCTGATGGGCGTGCGAAACAAGGTCATCGAGGCGTACAAGGAAACCATGCGAATGCAGATCTAAGAGACGTGGTTCATTCAAGGTCGACGTGCGAAAGAATCACGAAATAAAGGATAACGCGGATCATGGGTAACATCGCAGGCAATCTAGCGCAGGTATGGCGACAGGCCGGGGCGGGACACAAGGTCATGCTGATCGTCATTGTGGCGGGGTTCCTCGTTGTCGGCGCCTTGCTGCTCCGCTGGGCGTCTCAGCCGGACTTCGCCCTGCTGTACAGCGACTTAAGCGCCGACGACGCGGCGAAAATCGAGGAAAAACTCCGCGACGAGGACGTGCCCTGCCGGATCAAGGACGGCGGCTCGACGATTCTCGTGCCGGCGGACAAGGTGCACTCGTTGCGCCTGGCCATGGTGCGCGAAGGGCTGCCCACCGGCGGGAACCAGGGCTACGGCATCCTCGACAACGGCGAACTCGGGCAAAGCCCCTTCAAGGAGCGCGTCAACTACATCCGCGCCATCGAGGGCGAGCTGATCAAGACGATCCAGCTGATCGAGGGCGTCGCCGGCGCCCGCGTGCACGTCGTCAACGAGCAGCATTCCGTCTTCGCTCGCGGGCAGAAGGAATCCTCCGCCACCGTTGTGCTGAAGATGCGGGGCGGTGCACCGCTGCGGCCTGAAAGCGTCACGGCGATTACCAATCTGGTCGCCGGGGCCGTCAAGGGCGTCACGCCCGAAAAGGTCGTCGTGGTGGCCGACGGAAAACTCCTGTCAGGCCGGCAGGGCGACGACCTGATGAGCATGGGCGGTACGCTGTTTGAAGCGAAAATGAAGATCGAAGCCTACTACGCCCAGAAAGCGGAAACCATGCTGGCCAGCGTGCTTGGGCCCGGCCGGGCGTCGGTCAAGGTCGACGCCAAACTCGCCACGACCAGCATCCAGACGACCAAAACCACGATCGACAAGAAGAATAAAACCGAAACGCGAACCCGAGTGGAAGAAAATACGAAAACGGCTGTCGCCAAGGCCAAAGGGGGCAACAATTCGCCCGGCGGTGTGTTAGGTAAAGATAAAACCGAAGAAAGCGAGTACATGCTGCCGACGACCGTCGAGCGGACGGCCGAGACGCCCGGGAAGATCGAATCGCTCGCCGCGGCGGTGTTTGTGGACCTCTCGAGCGCAGCCGAGGGCGAGGGCAAGGAAGGCGAAGGCGCCTCGGCGGCGCCGGCGACGACCCTCACGACCGAACGTATCCGCGAAGCCGTCGGAAACGCCCTCGGCCTGGAAAAATCCAAATGGGAAGACGCCATCACCGTTGTGGACGTGCCGTTCCAGACGGCCTCCATCGCCGAAACGCCGGCGGAGGAAGCGCCGAACATGATGAGCACGGTTCTGAAATACACGAAAGACTTCTCCCTCGGCGTGGCGGTGCTGGGCGTGCTGCTGGTGTTCAAGATCATGCGCGGCAAGAAGGGCAGCACCGCTTCATCGGTGGAAACGACGACGTCGGAAGCCACCGTCTCCTCCGGCGGCGGTGGCGGCGGCGCAAACCGGGGCGGCGGCGGAAAGCAACTGAGCGGCCCGGACCGTCAACTGCGAACGAAAATCGTCGATGCCCTGACGAACAACCCCGATCACGTGAAACAACTGTTCCTCTCCTGGGTGGAGAGCGACGGCGGTAAGTAATTTGGATTCGCGCGCGGTGACGCGCGAAACGAAACGGAGCAAAACGTGGCTGCGATTACGGGAACCAAAAAAGCGGCGATGCTTCTGATGCGGCTGGACCCCGCCAGCGCCTCGGAACTTCTCAAGGTGGTTCCGCCGGACACCGCGACGGAAATTGCCACCGAGATGGCCTACATCAACGCCTCCGGCGGCGCGATGAGCGAAGAGGAGGAACAGGTCGCCCACAACGTTGTGCAGGAGTTCGGCACGCTGCTTTCGGGCAACGATTCGGACTGGAGCCTCGGCTTCGTCCGGCAGATGCTCGAGAGCGCCATGCCCGCCGACCAGTCCGCCCAGGCGTTCGAGCGGGTCAAGCAGCGCCTGGACTTCCGCGATCCGTTCGCCGCGATTCGTGGGACGAAACTGGGCGAACTGTCCGCCGCCCTGGAAGGCGAACCGCCGCAGGTCGTCTCGCTCGTACTGGCCGAGTTGCCCGCCAAGAGCAGCGCCGAGTTGCTCGGCCAGTTTGAGGAGTCGGTCAGTCACCAGATTATTCGCGGGATGGCCGGCGCGACGAACGTGCCGGTCGAGGCGAAGGTGCGCGTCGCGGGCGTCATCAAAAAGCGCCTCCAGGCCCTGCGCACCAGCGGCGGCGCGACGGAAGGAAACGCCCGCGAGGGGCAGATTCGCAAGGTCTCCGTGTTGTTGCGGGGCCTGGCAAAAGAGGCCCGCGACCAGATGATCGCCAGCATCAAGGAACAGGACGCCGAAACCGGCGCCCTGGTGATGAAGATGATGGTTGTCTGGGACGACCTGCCGATCATCAACGACCGCGCCCTGCAGGAGGCCCTCCGCGCCAGCGACCCGCGAAAACTCGCCCTGGCCGTGGTGAACGTCGAAACCCGCGTCGCCGACAAGATCAAGATGAACCTCTCCGAGACCGGGCGAAACATGCTCTACGAGGAGTCGATGCTGTTGAACAATCCCAAACCCAAGGCGATTCTCGAGGCGCGGGACCTACTCCTGCAGGACCTGCGCGAACTGAACGAAGCCGGCATGCTGGAATTCGAGGAAGTATAGAACATGCCCGAAGCCGTGACGATACAACTCGACGCCCCGATCCGACAGGTCGCCGTTCTCGGCGTCGAAGCCGGCGGGCGGAACGCCGCCCCGCGGGCGGATCAGCAGTTCACCCAAAAGCAGGCCGAGCTGGACCGGCGCGCCAAACAGGTGGAGCAGGAATACGCCTCGCGCCGAGCCGAACTGGAAGCGACGGCCCAGGCCCTTCACGCCGCCGGGAAGGAACTGGCGAGTCTGCGGGAAGAAGTCCTTCAGGAGATGCGCCGCGAGGCGGTTTCCCTGGCGATGGACGTTGCCCGCAAGGTGCTTCAGCAGGAAATCGCCTCGAAGGGATACGACGTGGATGCGATCGTCTCCGAGGCCCTGTCGCACCTGCCGAAGCGGGGCGAAATCACGGTTCACCTGCATCCGGACGACTTCGAGCGCAGCGGCCTGGCGAGGAGTGAATCGGCCGTCGAGAACGGGATTCGTTTCACAGCCGATCCGTCCGTTTCGCCGGCCGGCTGCCTTGTGCACAGCGCCGAGGGAAGCGTTGAGTCCGATCCCGCCGCGGCGGTGGACCGGATTGAAGAAACCCTTCAGGAGAATATGTAGCGCATGTCCCTGTTGCAGTTGGATACATTTCGGTCGCGTCTGGACGAGATGCACCTGATGCCCTGCCGCGGGCGCGTGGTTCGCGTCTCGGGTCTGACGATTGAATCGCAGGGCCCGCCCGTGGGCATGGGCGAACTGTGCGACATTCATCTGCTTTCCGGCCGCGTCATCACAGCCGAGGTGGTCGGCTTTCACGACCAGCATCGCGTGCTCATGCCCCTGGAAGGCATCGAGGGCGTTTCCCCGAGCGATACGGTCGTCGCGCGGAAAACGCCGCGAACGATCCGCGTCGGCGAGGCGCTGCTGGGCCGCGTGCTGGACGGACTGGGAAGACCCATTGACGGGAAAGGTCCCATTCTGTCCGGCGAAACGCGCCGCCTGGACAACGTTTCCCCTGCGCCGTTGGCGCGGCAGAGAATCACCGAGCCGTTGTGCCTGGGCGTTCGCTCGATGGACGGACTGAGCACGGTCGGCAAGGGCCAGCGCATGGGCATTTTCGCCGGAAGCGGCGTGGGCAAGAGCGTGCTGCTGGGCGAGATTGCCCGCAACACCTCCGCCGACGTGAACGTCCTGGCGCTGGTCGGCGAGCGCGGCAGAGAGGTGCGGGAGTTCATCGAGGAGTGCCTCGGCGCCGAAGGCTTGGCCCGCAGCGTCGTGTGCGTGGCCACCAGCGACGCCTCGCCCATTCAGCGCGTCAAGGTCGCCTTCCAGGCCGTCGCGATCGCGGAGTATTTCCGCGACCAGGGCAGGGACGTGCTGATGATGATGGACTCCATTACCCGCTTCGCCCACGCGCAGCGTGAAATCGGCCTGGCCGCCGGCGAACCGCCCACCACGAAAGGCTACTGCCCCAGCGTTTACAGCCTGCTGCCGAAGCTCGTCGAACGCATGGGGCGGTCCGACAAGGGAACGATCACCGGCATGATCACCGTGCTGGTCGACGGCGACGATCTGTCGGACCCGGTGGCGGACTGCGTCCGCTCGCTGCTGGACGGGCACGTGGTGCTGGATCGAAAACTTGCCGAGAAGGGGCATTACCCCGCGGTGGACATCCTCCAGAGCGTCAGCCGGCTGATGAACGTCGTGGCGACGCCCGAACACCAACTCGCCGCCCGCCGCTGCAAGGCGATCTACGCGACGTACCACGACGCCGAGGACCTGATCAACATCGGCGCATACGTGCCGGGCGCCAATCGGCGGATCGACCTGGCGGTGGAACTCATCGAGCAGGTGCGGGCGTTTCTGGTGCAGGAATCCGGCGACCCGGCGTCGTCCGTTGACGAAACGGCGAATCGTCTGGTGCAGATCACCCAGTCGTGGGACGCCGCGCCGGCGACCTTGCCGGTCGTGCCGACGGCGACGGCTTCACAAAAACCCAAAGCATCGCCCAAAGCGGCGCCCAGAGCGGCGTCCAGGGCGGCGCCCCAAAAAACCGCGTTACGAAAAGGATAACCCCTCATGGGATTTCATTGGCCGTTACAAAAAGTGCTCGACGTGGCCGAGACGCGCGAACTGGCGATCAAGGCGGAACTGTTTCGCCTTGCGCGAGACATTGCCCGCGGCCAGGAGGAAGTCCGCCGCCGCCGGTCGGTGTTGCGCCTGTTGCTGGCGGACCTGATCGCGGCGCCCCCGGACGAACGCCTGGCGCTGCGGGACATGCTGATGCGATGCCGCAAGGCCGAGGAAAAGGTCGTCCGGCGTCTGCGGGAGCAGATTGGCGCGTGGCAGAAACAGCGGGAGGACCGCACCGCCGACCTGGCGAAACTTTCGGCGAAAAAAGACGCCCTGAACAAGATGCGTCGGGAGGCCCGGCGGGAGTATCAGCGACGGCTGGACCTTCGGGAGCAGCAGCGGGCCGACGAGGTCTTTCAGATGGGCTTCGTGCGACGCACAAGAGAAACAATTCCAAAATTATGCCGCGCCAACGTTTGATAAAAATTCTCCACGGATTTCACGGATGAAAGAAGGATTACACGGAAAAGGATTATGAAAAAGAAAAAATCCGTGAAATCCTTATGAAATCAGTGCAATCCGTGGATGTTGTTCACGATGATGTGATCTCGTGGACGGGAGACGTGGTTTGAATCGTATCGCAGAGAGAACAGGAGTTACATCCTTATGAAAAACAAGATCATGAAATACGGTGTGTTCGGCCTGCTGGGGGTCGTGGGCTTTGTCGCGTCCTTTCTTGTGACAAATCACTTCACCGCGTCGCCGCCGCAGGGCATGCTGCTCTCGACGGACGCGGAAGCGATTCCCATCGATCCCGATGCACTGCTGCTCAACAGCATGGCCTCGGCGACGGGAAACGCGATGAGCCCCAAGGAACAGCAGCTGGACGAGCTGATCCAGGAGGTTCGCGCGAAGATCAAGGACCTGGAGCGGCGTGAGCGTCGCCTCGTCGAACGGGAAAAGCGCCTGGACGTGGTGTCTGACCAGCTCAAGGCGCAGATCAAGAAGCTCAGCGACCTGAAGGTGGAGCTGGCCACGGCGATCGGACCACTGCGCGCCGAACGTCAGAAAATGCTGCGGTTCCGCGCACTGATTGCCAGCCAGGAAACGGAGAACGTCGAGGCGGCGGCGAAGATGTGGGAGAAAATGGACGCCGCCAACGCCGCGCGCCTGGTCGTCGAAATGTGGAAAACAAACCAGCAGCAGGCGGCGACCAAAATTTTCTACATGCTTTCGGAAAAAGCCAAGGCCGCCATTATGAACGAAATGAAGGAAGAAAAAACGCTCGGCCCGGAAATCATCCGTCAGCAACTGCTGGTCGTTCGGGACGATGGAACCCTGTGAAAAAGAAAAAGGTGTGCGTGTTGTAGCTGTCGCGCCATTGACGGGCGGGAGTGAGAAATTATGGACTTAGGAACCATTATCGGAATCGCGGCGGGATTCGCCTGCGTGGCGATCACCATCATCTCCGGCGGAGACGCGGCGGTGTTCGTGAACGCCCCATCGATGCTGATCGTCGTGGGAGGCATGATCTCCGCGACGCTCATGCACTTTTCCCTTGGACAGTTCAAGAGCATCTTCGGCGTGGTCAAGAAGACCCTCTTGTGCAAGCTCCCCGATACCAAGGACGTGATCCAGAAGATGGTGAATTATTCCGCCATCAACCGAAGGGACGGTTCACTGGCGCTGGAAAAGAAAATCAACGAAGCCGGCGACAAGTTCTTCATCAAGGCGCTGCGCATGGTCGTGGATGGACAAGCCGAAACGCTGATTGAAAAACAACTGGGACGCGAGATCGACAATCTCGTTGAGCGGCACGGCATCGGAAAGAAGATTCTGGAATTCATGGGCGCCAGCGCCCCGGCGTTCGGCATGCTCGGAACGCTCATCGGCCTGGTGCAGATGCTTGGAAGCCTGGAAGACCCCTCGCAGATCGGCGTGGGCATGGCCACCGCCCTGATCACCACGTTTTACGGGTCCGTGCTGGCGAACATGATTTTCATTCCGCTGGCCGGAAAGCTGGGCATCCGCTCGAAGGACGAGGCCCTCATGCGCGAAATGATCGTCGAGGGCATTCTGGGCATCGCCGCCGGCGAGGCGCCCACGGCCGTCAAGGACCGCATGCAGACGTTCCTGGCCACCGGAAAACGATTCAACGTCAGACCAAAAATCTAAATTCTTATGGCGAAAAAACCGGAAGACAAACCGCCCGATCAGGCCTGGATGCTCACCTTCAGCGACTGCATGACGCTGCTGCTGTGCTTCTTTGTGCTGCTGCTGAGCTTCTCGTCGTTTGACGAGGTCAAGTTCGACACGCTCAGCGGCGCGTTTCAGAGCATGAGCCTCGATTGGCTGGAAGACGATACGCAGCGCCCGAAGCTTTCGATCATCGAGCACCGGAATCCGAAGGATTTTCCGCGTCACGGCCCGGTCGTTCCCACGCACAAAAAGCAGCACGACAAGCCCAATCAGCCTCCCATCGACGTGATGGACATGGACCTGTACAAGGATCGAACGGTGTTTTACCTGCCCAGTCCGCGGTTCTTCTGGGGGCGGGGCGTGAGCATGACCAGTGAAGGCAGGGACTATCTGCATTCCCTGGCCCGGTTGCTGCATGGATTACCCTGTCGCGTGGTCATCGCCGAAAGCGGCGACGGAAAGACCGCCGACCTCGGGTTACGTCGTTCCTGGGCGGTGTTGCGAAGGCTGGTGGAAGTGGAAGATCTCGACCCGAACCGATTTACCATCACCACCCCCAGGGGCGACGACCGTCGCTTTCGGGGCAAGCAGGTGCTGGAGATTTCGTTGATGAACGTGCAGGTGGAAGAATGAGCCGTTCCCCCAAACCCCCCGAAGACGACAATCAGGGCGTACCCGCCTGGGTCGTGTCATTTTCCGACATGATCACGCTGCTGCTGTCGTTTTTCGTTCTGCTTCAGGCGTTTGCCCAGGAGCAGCACCCCGACCTGTTCAGCATGGGACGAGGCTCGTTTGAGAGCGTGATTCACAATTTCGGCCTGCCGGTCTGGAAGCAGGGACGAAATCAGAATTTCAAACGCGAGTGGTTCACGCGTCGGTACTCCGACGAACCGGCGGAGGAGCAGACCCGGCCGATCATCAACGCCGAGGAAGAGCGCCTTCAACGCCTCTTCCAGGAAGTCAAGGACCGGTTTGACAACGCCTCGGCGGAAATGACCGTGATTCCCCTTCGGGTGGAGGTGTCCCCCGTGCGCTTTGCCGACGGATCGTCGAAGCTGAATCGCGCCGCGAAACAATATCTGAATCAGTTGGCGGTGGACCTGAAGAACAACGTGTCGCCGGAAGACAGCGACGTGTATCTGGTCGGTCTGGCGCCGGAGCAAAGCGGTTCGCAGAAACAGTGGATTCTTTCCACCCGTCGCGCTCAAGCGGCGGAGGCGTTTCTCCGAAAAAAACTGGAAGGACAAGGCCAATCCTGGTCCCTGTATTCCTGGGGCGGCGGCCGATCGTTCGGCCGATTCCCCGAAGGTACGTATCTGGGACTGGTCGTGATGGGAGAACAACATGGCAGAGGACAATGACAAAGCGGTTGAGGCGCAAGCGGAAGCCCCAAAAGAAGAGAAAGACAAAAAATCCAAGGCCGACGGCGGCGCCAAAGGCGGCGGTATGCTGCCCCGGATTCTCCTGGGCCTCGGCGTGGTGGTGCTCGCCGGCGCCGCGGGCGCCGGAACCAGCCTGCTGCTCAAGCCCGGTTCGCGGGACGTTCTCGGCGAAGGCCCCGCCGCCGAACTGGAAAGACAACCCCGTGAACCGCAGAAGGAATTCGAGTATTATCCCTTCGAGGCCGTCACCGTGAATCTCAACGTTCGCAGCGGTGATCGGTACATGAAGGTCAAAATGTTCCTGGCCGTCGCCCCGGGCGACAAGGACGAGGTCTTTGCCGAGGTCGACAAACGGCAGAAGGAACTGAAAAACTGGCTGATGGGATACCTCCGGGACCACACGCTGGAGGAGGTCAGCGGCAAGAGAAACCAGATTCGCATTCAGCGCGAGATCGCCGAGTCGTTCAACGAGCGGCTGTGGCCGGACGGTCGGCCTCGCATCGACCACGTGCTGTTTGACGAATTCACGGTACAGTGAGCACGAATATGCGGATAGACGCCGAGACAATCCAGGCGCTGCTGCAAGCGGCGAAGCAAAGCCCGCCTTCACGCGTCGAGAAACCGGGCGAGGTGACGCCGTTTGACTTTCAGGCGCCGCATCGCTTCGCGCCGGAAGCGGCGAAACGCCTGCGGGAGGCGGCCGAGGTCATGGCGCGCGATCTGACGGCGACCCTCTCGGCCGCCCTGCAGGGAGCGTTTCCCATTGCCCTGGACGAACTGAAGGAACTGTATATCAGTCACTTGCCGGCCGTCCCGGACGCCTACTACGTTCCACTGAACATCAACGAACACGTCGCGGGATTTCTTCTGCTTCCCCGCGACACCGCCGTCGGATGGGTCACAAAGCTTCTGGGAGGACTGGCCGACGGAGATATCGAAGACGGGCGAATCCTTTCGACCCTCGAGACGGATCTTCTGTTGGACGTTACGAAGAAGGTCGTCGAGGCTGTCTCACGCGCCTGCCGGGACAACGACGGCCCGACGATTACCCACACCGAGGCCGTCTCCCGCGCCCCCGTCGAACTTGTCGAGGAAGGGCAGATCGCCGACGTCTGTTATTTCACCTTCCAGCGAAAGGAAGGCGACAAGGCCCTGCCGTTTTTCCTTGTGCTGCTCTCGGAACTGCTCGAGCCGATGGCCGGCATGGTCCGCCCGCCCGAACGCTCCCTCGAAGACGTCCAGCGGGACATGCTCGCCCACGTGGAATCCGTCCCCACGGACGTGAACGTGCGCCTCGGAACGGTGAACGTTTCCATGCGCGACCTGGCTTCGCTGGAGGTTGGCGACGTGATACTCCTGTCCAGGCCCATGGGGGAGCCGATTGACGTGATCGTCTCCGGAAAGACCATCATGGCCGGCCAGCCCGTGCAGCATAAGGGCTGGTACGGCTTGCAGATACTTCGAGTAAAAGAAGACGCCTGAAAGGCCGCAGTGGCACAGGTTTTTAACCTGTGTATTTGACACAGATTGCAAATTTGTGCCACGCGGCCTGGAATTAAAAAAGGTATAAAATCATGGCTGAAGAAAAAAACGTCGAAACCGCGGAAGAACAAGCTCCCCCCGCCGAGGCCGAAGCCCCCGCCGAGCAGGCCCAGGACGAACAGGGCGCCGAGGCGGCCCCCGCCGAGCAGGCCGAGGTCTACGAGGCCGAGCTCCCCGAAGCCATCGAGACCGTCTCCAAGGCCCGGGGCGGGCAGATTGACGTCCTGCTGGATACCTCCATGCCCGTTGAGGTCAGCCTGGGCAGCGTGGAACTACAGGTACGCGAACTACTGCAAGTCTCGCCTGGTTCAGTGATTACGCTCGACAAACAGGCCGGCGAACCGCTGGATTTGTACCTCAAGGGTATTCGTTTCGCCACGGCAGAGCTGGTGCTGGCCGACGAGAAACTCGGCGTGCGAATCAAGGAAATCCTGCCCCGGCGGAAGTCCGACCAGGCCAAGCCCGCGTAGTGTATATGATTTATACGCTGCCGTGGAAAATTTGTATGAAATTCGGCGACCCCAACAAAACGGGAGTCCTGTAACTCTTTATATAAAAAGTAGTTAAGTTTGGCACGCCGTGTGCTTGTCTCTTTGCATGAGCGAGAGGTGTGCCGACATACTGTTGAAAATCGTCGTCGCCGCGGGATTACTCCTTACGTTTGCTGGATTTATGTCCAGTAAGGTCTTTGCCGACGCGACGAAAACTCCCCAGCCGGGCTCTCAGGCAACCTCCCAGCCCGCGGAAGAAACCTCTGACAGCTCCCTGAAATCCATTTTTGGGAAAAATTCCGGCGGTTCTTCTCTGGGCACGCGGAAGGACGCCGGGCCTGACACCTCAGCCCTGCTGCGTCAGATGCTGGCGCTGGTGGTGATCATTCTCGTTCTGGGCGTGGGAGGCTGGTTGGTTCTCAAGAAGGTCTTGCCGCGGCTTCGGATGGCCGGCGTGAGCCGGGCCAGGGAAATCTCCGTGTTGGAGACGGCGTTCCTGCCGTCGAGGCAGGCGGTGTATCTGGTGCAGGTGGGCGCGAAGAAGCTGCTGCTGGCCGGTGGAAGGGAAGGTCCGAAGCTGGTGGCGGACGTGACGGACGGATTCCCCGAACTACCGACGGACGAGAATTTCCAGGCGGTGTTGTCCAAACAGGACGACGGGCGGAATGAGGAACGGGCTTGATGACTCGATGGTGCGTCATTCTGATGATCTTCGCATTGGCGCCGGCTGTCGCGCCGGCCGTCGCTCAGAGGCAGGGCGACGGGGAACCTGGCGCGACGGCCGAGCCGCCGGCGAGCAGAACAAACGTGCCCGGCGTGGGCGACGTGCTGAACGTGATCGACAAGGCCACCCAGCCGAAGGAAGACGACCAGGCCGGCTGGACCGCACCGGTGCGCCTGGCGGTGGTCTTTGCCTTCCTGGCGCTCTTACCGAGCCTGCTGGTGATGATGACCAGTTTCACCCGCATTGTGATCGTGCTGAGTTTCATTCGCCGCGCGCTATCCACGCAGAGCATTCCCCCGACGGTGGCGATCATCGGCCTGGCGCTGTTCCTGACGTTTTTCACGATGACGCCGGTGTTTTCCCAGATCAACGAGAAGGCGATTCAGCCGTACATGAACGATCAGCTCACGCTGCCGGAAGCGACGGAAAAGGGCAATCTGGCGCTGAAGGATTTCATGCTTCGCCAGACGCGCGCGGACGACCTGGAGCTGTTTCTGGACATGGCCGGCATCGAGGCCCCCGAATCGCAGGACGACGTGCCGATGCACGTGGCGATTCCCGCGTTCGCCATCAGCGAATTTCGCACCGCTTTTGAGATCGGCTGTCTGCTGTTTATTCCGTTTCTGCTGATCGACCTGGTGGTGGGCGGGATTCTGCT
>JAFGEJ010000281.1 GCA_016931655.1 Phycisphaerae bacterium | reverse complement strand
TGATCGCTTTGAGCCTTGTGGGCACGTAAAAAACGCGACACCCCTCAGGGGCAGGCTCCGAAACTGAGGAACTGAGAAGATTTTTTTATTTTTCCCTCCTTTATATCTTCTCTGTCTCTCAGTCTCTCAGTGTCGGATTTTCTGTTTTTTGTTTGTGCCAGAAAATCCGGTCGTTCACTTTCCCGACGGGGTCGTGGGGAAGTATTTGGCAAGGCCGGCCCGCGGGACTATAATCGTTCCCATTCACAGCCACTGGAACGCACCAGGCGGAAAGGAGTGTTTGGATCATGTCTTCCAACGGGTATCGCGACATACTTCAGACGCTGATCGACCGGAAGGACCTCACCGACGAACAGGCCCACGGGGTTTTTACGGAATTGATGGACGGCCAGCTTTCCGAAGCGCAGATCGCCGGATTGCTGATCGCGCTGCGAACCAAAGGCGAATGCGTCGCGGAGATCGCCGGGGCCGCCCGGGCGATGCGCGAACACGCGGTGAAAATCGACGTCGGCGGAGCGGACGTGATTGACATCGTCGGCACGGGCGGCACGGGGCTGAAGACATTTAACATCTCCACGACCAGTTGCTTCGTCGCCGCCGGGGCCGGCGCGAAGGTCGCCAAACACGGCAACGTGACGAATACCCGCGCCAGCGGGGCGGCGGACATTCTTTCGGCCCTGGGGGTCAATCTCCAGGCGACGCCCGAAACCGTCAGCCGTTGCATCGCCAACGCCGGCGTGGGCTTCTGCTTCGCCCGCGCCTGTCATCCAGCCATGAAATACGCCGCCCCCGTCCGCAAACAACTGCCCGTACGGACGATCTTCAACGTCCTTGGCCCGCTGACGAACCCCGCCGGGGCAAACCGAATGATCCTGGGCGCCTTTGCCGACGAGTGGACCGAACCGCTGGCGGAAGTGCTCGGCCGACTGGGCGTGGTCCACGCCTGGGTCGTGCACGCCGGCGACGGCCTCGACGAAATCACCAACACGACCACCACGCGCGTCAGCGAAATCCGCAACGGAAAGGTACGCACCTGGACGATGCAGCCGGAGGACGCCGACCTGCCGCGCGGCGCCCTGAAGGACCTGCTTGTGACGGATCCGAACGAGTCCGCCGCCGTCGCCCAGGCCGTGCTGGACGGGAAAAAAGGCTCGCCGCGAAATATCGTCCTGCTCAACGTCGCCGCGGCGTTGGTGGTCGCGGACCTGGCGAAGGACCTCAAAGACGGTGTCGCGAAGGCCGAAGCGTCCATCGACTCCGGCGCCGCCAAGGCCGCCCTGGGGCGCATGGTGAAGGAATCCAACGCCTGAGCTTTCCATAAAACGCGGAGAAGAACGTCGCTTCTCTTATTCCTGTTTTCGGCGGCGATCTGACAAATAGACGACCCCCGCCGCCGCCGCGAGGTTGAGAATCGGCATGACGGGGATGCGATATCGCGGCAGGCCGAAAGGGCCCGGCAGGACGACGGTCACGACGACGATGGCGACCAGCAGCCAGACCTCCGGCGGCAGGCGAAGGCGCGTTTGCAAACTCCCCGCCACAACGCCAACGCCGGCCAGCAGATATTGCACCAGCGGAATCACCGCCATCGCCATGCCCAGGACTATCGCACCCGTGCTCCCGCCGAAGTAATGTCGAACAGCGGCTAAAATCCCTTCCCGATGGAGTACATCCACGGTTCCTCTCTGTCCCGTCGTTACTCCCCACAATTCCAGCACGTCCGTCCCGCCGGGCAGCCAGAATCCCGCACACCCTTTGAAATGAATCGCCATATAGCCCGGCAGGTCCGCGCGAATCGCTTTTGCGACTTCCGCCGCCCGCCGATGAGCCGCCGGGCCGGGATAGGCGCCGTCTCGTCGGGCGTCGCGTCGTCGATCGTCCGCCCGCAGACGAATCAGCTCCGCCGGTATTCCCTCCCGCCGGGCCTTCAACTCCGGCAGGGCGTAATAATACGCCGAATCCGACGCGAAACTGCTGAAGCCCCAATACTTCGCCTCAAGGGCGTTTCGCGCCACCCACGGCGCAACACCCAGAAATAACACGACGGCGAATACAAGGGAGTATTTCCTGAGGGATTGGACGAACAGCATCGAGACAAACATCAGCGTCGCCATGACCAGTCCCACCGGGCGAACGTAGCACGCCGCCGCTATCGTCACGCCCGCGAGAATCACACGCCAGGGTTTCGCCGCCTGAAACGATCGGATGAACAACAGCATCGCCAGCAGGAACAGGAACGTATACAGGTTGTCCGAAAGCAGCCGGCTGCACGCAGCCGCGGAAACGGGCGTGATCGCCTGAAACAACGCCGCCCACCACCCCAGCCGAGGCGTACTCAGCGCACAACCCAACCGAAACGTCAGGTACACCAACAATACGTCCAGGCCGATCTGAACAAGAGCAACGCCCAGCCAGGTGTGTTTCCCGAATAAAATCCCCGACAACATAAACAACGGATACCCGGGCGTGCGGAAGATTTCCGCCCGGCCGTGTTGTTCGAAATGAAATTCTTCCAAAATGGAATGCGAAAGACGCAGATACTCCATGCTGTCGGGCGTGAACATCCGCTCGGTGTTTCCGCTCCGCCACGGGCCGGCGAAAATCGCCAGACGAACGACGGCGGCCAGTATCAGAACGTATACGATTCTTGAACGAGGCATTGGCGTATTCCTGTCACGAGAACCAAAGCCTATCGTTCCCTCGCGAAGATTGCAATCCGGGTTCCATTTCGATGAAACCTTGTCTTGCCGATTGCGGAACGATACACTGCCGCCTGTCAAAAAACAGGAAAGGATGGTTCCATGACCGAAACACCCCCCGCCGCTGACGCCGAAAATAGCGGAATCAAACCGACCATCACGTATGACGAGTTCGCGAAGCTCGATCTTCGCGTCGGGAAGGTTCTCGAAGCCGCGGCTCACCCCAACGCCGACCGGCTGCTCGTGCTGAAGGTGGACCTGGGCGGCGAGGTTCGCCAGCTTATCGCGGGCATTCGCGCCGCGTACGAACCCGAGGCGATCGTCGGGCGACGGATCGTGGTCGTGGCCAATCTCGCGCCGCGGAAAATGCGAGGCCTGGAGAGCCAGGGCATGCTCATCGCGGCTGTGCCCCGCGACGAAGCGGGAAATCCCACCGACGTGATCGTCCTGACCACGGAAAAAGACGTTCCTCCGGGCACGAACTGCTCGTAAGGGCCTGTATGAAAACGATTCATTCCCCGCTGTTTTTCTTCGGCGGCGAAACCGACGAACGCTCGAAGACGACAATGGCGCCTTTTTTCGGGCGAGCTTTGCCTCTTTCGACGTACGGAAACTCGTTGATTTGCTGATATCCCCTCTCTGAAAGCAGGTCGGCAACGTCCTTCAGAAGCGACGGGCCGGACTGCCTTTTCAAGGCGACGTAGCGAAATCCGCCGGGCTGATCAAGTTGTTCCCGCACGTATTGCCGCGGCGTGACGTCCGGCCGGTTCTTGGCAAGATTGTACTGCAGGGCGGAATCCTCCACGACGTGGGACTTCTCCGCCCGGCTGTAGTATCCCACGTAGAACTGATCCGTCAGCAGGGCGTCGGCCGGCTGCATTCGATCCGCCAGCCAAAGCCCGGCGTTTTTGGCGTAGGCCTTCCCCGCGTGCAGCGGGCGAAGCGCATGGCCCGAAAGCCCCGCCGCCAGGGCCAAAATTGCAACCGCGGGGGCGCCCCAACGAATCCGCCGCGCCGCCCGTTCGGACTTCGCCCGCGTGGCGGCCAGCCGCGCCAGGCCCAGAATCGCCGCGACGGGCGCCCCGGCCAGCATCGCCGCGGGCAGAAACAGGTAGCGATGCGACAGCGCACCCGTGGACCAATACCGCAGCAGAATCGGCGGCGTGACGCATATAAAGGTCATCACGATCATGATCCCGCCGGTGCGCGTGATCGTGGGCAACATCTCGCCAAGGCGCCGGCCTGGCTGCGTTCGCGAGAGAAGCCATAAAGCCAGGTACAGGCACGTCAGCGACGCGAGCACCGGCTGCTGGGCTTCGAAAAATTTTCCGAGATATTCCAGTGCCGCCGGCGTGGAGGCCAGTTCCTTCGCACCCAGCCAGGCCAGCAGCGGCCCGCTGGAAGGCAGGGCGGTGAATTCCTTCAGCTGCCATTTGTTGGTGAATCCGTAGGGCGCCGCAACCAGCGCCGCCGTCAGAATCGCGACTACCGCCGCCGCGAGGGTCAACGGCCAGGAGAGTTTCCGCCAAACCTGAATTCCCAGCCAGACCATCAGGGCAATCAGCAGAACCACGCCGCCTTCCGGGCGCACCCAATACGCCGCCGCCGACAGCAGCCCCGTCGCCGCCGCCCAGAACAAAACAATCTTCCGACGCGCCCGCAGCAGCAGCGACGCCCGCATCGCCGCAGTCAGGCCCCACATGGCCAAACAGAGCATGACGGAATCGCTCAATACATCCGCCCCCGCCGCGGCGAAATTTCGTCCCAGGCCGAACAACAACGCGCCGAAAAATCCGATCCATACGTCGCGGAACATCATCGCCCCGAACGCCCAGACGCCCCAGACCGCCAAAACGCCGCCCAGAAGGGCAACGTATTGTCCCGCCCGCTCCCACGCATGAAGATCGTCCGCATCTCCCTGTCCCGCAAGGATATGGTGCATCGCCACGACGGCGGCGGGATAGCCCGGATGGACGACGAAGTCCCGCACCGCCCTGTCCGGATCGACGCGCCACACCCTCGCCATGTCGAGATAATACGTCCCGTCCTGCGCGATGATGTCCGACTTGGCGATAATCCAGCCGCGCAGGGACACCTCGATGGCCGTCAGCGCCAAAAGCATCCCCAGCAACACGACAACCCGAGGCCGACGGGAATCTGCGGGGGTATCTCGAATTAGGCTTCTCTCGTGCATATCGTTTATGTTGCGGAAAAATTATCCCCGGATTACGCGGATTTTAATCGATTTCACCAATTATTATTTTTAAAAATTTTCCGTGTAATCTTTCTTCTATCCGTGTAATCCGTGGATGATTTCAGGCTTCTGAAACACACCCAGAATATTGCTACGCGCCCAGGAGAATTCCTCGGCGCTGTTGACCACGCGCTCGTAGAGCATGAACAGCAGAAACAGGGGCTTGAAACTCAGGCCGTAGGAAGGCTCCTT
>JAFGEJ010000280.1 GCA_016931655.1 Phycisphaerae bacterium | reverse complement strand
TTCCAGCCCAGGCCGAACAGTTCGCCGGCCTTGGACAGCTTGTGCATGCCTTTGTTGATCGCGTCCTGGTGCGACCCGCTGAAGGCCGTGAACACCAGTTCGCCGGAATACGGCTGGCGGTAGTACACGCCCATGCCCGTCAAGCGTTCGACCGTTCGGGCGATTTCCTCCAGGTCGGAGAAATCCAGTCCCGTCTCGATGCCGCGCGAGAAGAGATTGTTGGCCACCACCACCAGGTCCACGTTGCCCGTCCGCTCGCCGTGTCCGAAGAGCGTGCCCTCGACGCGGTCGCCGCCCGCGAGCAGCGCCAGTTCCGTCGCCGCGACGGCCATCCCCTGGTCGTTGTGGGCGTGGAGCGAGACGATGATCTCGTCCCGCCGGCTGAAGCGCCGGCAGAACATCTCGATCATGTCGGCGTAGTGATTCGGAGGCCGGCGCTCAACCGTCGCGGGGAGGTTGAAGATCAGCGGTTTTTCCTTCGTCGCCCGGCCCCAGGTCTCGAAAACGGCTTCGCAGAGTTCCAGTACAAACTCGAAGTTGCTGTCCGTGTACTCCTCCGGGGAAAACTCGAAGCGGATGTCCGCGTCGGCCATCCCCGCTGCCAGGTCGCGAATCTGCTCCACGGAACGCTTGGCCATCTCGATGGTCTGTTCGTGCGTCAGGTCGAACACCTGCTTCATGTGCAAATCGCTGGCGGCGACGTAGGCGTGGCAGATCGCCCTTGGCGCACCCTGGAACGACTCAAAGGTTTTGGCGATCAAATGCTCGCGGCACTGCGTCAGGCCCATAATGAACACGTCGTCTGGGATGTGTCCTTCGGCGATAAGCTTGCGCGTGAAGTCGAAGTCGTCCCGACTGGCGGAGGGGAACGCCACTTCGATGTGCTTAATTCCAATTCTGCAAAGCAGTTGAAAGTACTCCAGCTTGGCAGCGGGGGAAAGCGGGTTCGGCAAGGCCTGGTTTCCGTCGCGCAGGTCCACGGAACACCAGATCGGGGCGGTGGTGATTTCCCTGCCCGGCCAGGTGCGATCGGGCAAGTCGATCGCCGCGGGTCGGCCGTACTTCGCTACGTTCGTGCTCATGGTCGTCTCCTTCGGACTCAGGAATCCATAAAAAAACGGCTCCGCAACCCATGAAGATCGCGGGGCCGTGCATACTTGGTTTCGTCACGGGCGCGATCCGTCAGCGCAGCAAAAGGGCGAGCAGTAGAGCCAGACCCAGGCTGTCGTTCCGACGGATCATTCCATTTTCCCACGAGGCACACGCCTCTATTTATCTTTATATCGGCCTGGCGGAGGAAAAAAAAGGAAATTTTACGCGTCTTTCCGCGGTTTCCGGTTTGGCCCCGCTTGCCTGTTGACGCGCCGCGCGGCGGCGCGTAGGATGAAGCCATGCAAATCATACGCTATATTTTCGCGTGTCTGTTCCTTTTGATTTTTGTTGTCGGCTGCGTGCAGGAGCAGCCAAAGGTGCAGGAACCTTCCCCCCCGGACGTGTTGGCCCTGAAACGAAAAAACGTGAAGCTTCGCCGGGCCAACGAGGATCTGCAGCGTGAGAATATTGTCCTGAAGGACAGGGTGGCAACGCTCACGGACCGCGAACGGAAGCTGAGCAAGAAATTGGCCGATCAGGAATTTGAGCTGGGGCAGTTACGCCAGCAGGTGGACTCCCTGGCGGACCTTCCCGCCGAACGCGACCGATACAAAAAACAGGCGGAAAAACTCAAAGCCGACGTGATCCGCCTGGAGCTGGAATTGCGGCAATACAAAAGATCGTCATCCCCAGCCGAGGAAACACCCGCGAAAAGCGAAAAGGAACAATAACGCCGAACAATACAGCCGGTTCTTCCGCGGAAACAGAGATGGGAGAGTTTCAGAATTTCAATTCCCATATCCCCATGAAGTAGGCGAACAAGGCCGCCGCGGTCAGGCTCAGCAGGACGATGATTCCCTGCACCAGAAGGCTTCGGAATCGGCTGGGTTGCACCGGCGGGCGGATGGCGCCGATGGCCGAGCGAGGCCGAACGGGAGCGGGCGTTGTGGGAGCAGGGGGGATTTCAACGGGCTCGTCGTCAGGGGGAAGATCAAACGCCTCGGCTGGTTCTTCCAGAAAGTCGAAATCGAGCTCTTCCGACGTTTCGTCCTGGGCTTCTTCCGCCATTTGACTGGAAAGGATTTCCTCGGCCAGGTTGATTTCCACCTCGGGCGGGGGAGGAGCGACTTCCACGGAAGAGTCGTCCGTATCGGAATCCTCAAGAATTGCTTCCGCGGGCGGCTCCGGCGTTTCGCTTTCGAAGACGCCCACGGCGGAGTCCGGCGATTCCTCCGGCATCTCCGGCATTTTCGGAGTTTGCGATTCTTTCACCTTGTCCCGTGGAACAAGCGGCAGGGCGCCTCGGTGGATGCGCGAAACGTGGTCCGCCGCCAGCGTATCCAGCAGCGTTTCGTCCGCCGAAGTGGATGTGTTTCGCATCGGTGTAGCCATGAGTCAACTCCTTCCGATGTTTCCAATCGACCCATACCCCTTGTATGGTAGTGTACCATGAACGCGAAATTCCGACCAGAGCGATTTTACGCCTTCCCGGCAAAGTGAGCGGCCTTTTTCCCCGGCGGCGATTCGATAACCGCCCCAAGCCCCATTAAAGCGCAAAAAACCAGAAGCTTTTTGGGGTGCTATACATTACCGCCTTCGTCCCAGGCCCGCGGCGGCGAGGTAGTCGATGCTGTCCTTCACGGCCTGCATCATGTCCGTTGCGCAGGCGTCGAGTTCCACGACCAGCCATTCGGCGTGCTCCGCCGCGGCGACGATCGGCGGGAAGTCCATCCTGCCCTTACCGACAGCCGTCATCGGTTCACCCATGACCAGTGGGCCGTCCTTGATGTGCAGCAGGTTCGCGCATGGTCCAAGGGTCTTTATCATCTCAACGGAATCCTGTCCACCAACCTGCACCCAGTACGTATCGACGGTATTGTAGAGCTTCCCGCCGGTCAGTTCGGATAAGTGCAACAACGCCGGTTTTCCGTCGACGAGTTGCAACTCGAAGTCGTGGTTGTGATAGCCGAACGTCATGCCGCGCTTGGCGCAATTGTCGACGGCCTGGTTCATCACGTCGGCTGCCTGCTTCAGGCCGCCCATGCTTTGGAACTTCTTTGGTTCGTACCCTGGGCAGACAACGTGTTTCGTGCCGAGGCCTTCGGCTTCGTCGAGGAGTCGCCGGGCGTCGTCGCCCACGGGCAGACCGCCCTGGGACGCACTGACGACCATGCCCAGATCCGTGATCCTTTTTCGGAGTTGTTCCGCGGAGTATCCTTTTGGAACGCCAGCCGGCTCCAGGCCGACGTAGCCCATCTCCGCCAGGGCCTGGAGCGTGCCTTCCACGTCCTGTTTCAACTGCTCCCGCACGGAATACAACTGCAATGAAATCGGCCTGGCCATGATCGTGTTCCTCGATTTGTGTTTCAGGTCCTTCGACTGCGCTCGACCCTGCGGGTCTCGCTTCGCTCAGGATGACAGTACATGTTTGTTGTGCAAACAGGATTTTCTTACCGATCGAACTGCCCGTCGAAGGCGATGGCGCTGGGTTCGAAGTCCACGTTACGGACAAATTCGCAGGCTTCCGTGGCGCCCTGGACGCGGTCCATGCCCGCGTCTTCCCATTCCACGCTCAGCGGACCGCGGTAGTTCATCTGGTTCAGGCAGCGGATGATGCTCTCGAAGTCCACTTCGCCCCGGCCTGGGCTTCGGAACATCCAGCCGCAGCGAGGATCGCCCAGATCGAAGTGCGATCCCAAAATCCCGCTCGTGCCGTCGAGCATCACAACGGCGTCCTTCATGTGGACGTGGAAAATCCGCTTGGCGAACCGCCGCAGGAACACCACCGGATCGACGCCCTGCCAGTGCAGGTGCGACGGGTCGAAATTGAACCCGAACGCGGGGTGGTTTTTGACTGCCTTCAGCGCACGGCCGGCGGAGTATATATCGAACGCGATCTCCGTCGGATGCACTTCCAGGGCAAAGCGAACGCCGTTGGTTTTGAAGGCGTTCAGGATCGGCGTCCACATCCTGGCGAAGTAGGCGAAGCCTTTGTCAATCTCGGCCTGCGAAACCGGTGGGAAAGCGTACACCATGTGCCAGATCGGCGAGCCGGTGAAGCCGTTGACGACCTTCACGCCGAAGTTTTTCGCCGCCACGGCGCACTTTTTCATCGTTTCGACGGCCCAGTTGCGTTTCGCTTCGGCTTTGCCGTGCGTGGATTTCGGCGCGAAGGCGTCGGAGCGGCTGTCGTTGTTCGGGTCGCACACGAGTTGCCCCGCGAGGTGACAGGAAAGCGCCCAGCAACCCAGATTGTGTTTTTCCAGCAGGGCGTGGAGCTTGTTGCAGTAGGTTTTGCTTTTAGCGGCCTGGTCCACGTCGAAGTGATCGCCCCAGCAGGCCAGTTCCAGGCCGTCGTAGCCCATGTCGGCGGCCATCTCACACATGGTTTCGATGGGCAGATCCGCCCATTGTCCCGTAAACAATGTCACGTTTCGCGCCATGAATTTCTCCTTTGGTTGTATTGAAATTAACCTGGTGGAGCAGGTGCTCCACCAGGCAATACATAAACGTGTTCGGTATTATTTTGGCATTTTGACCCAACGGCCTTTGGATTTCACGACGGTTTCGATGAACTGCATGCCGCGCAGGCCGTCGTTCACGTTCGGGAAGTCCAGCGCCAGCGGGCTGGGCTTCACGCCCGCGATGCGGCTGCGGATGGTCTCGGCGGCGTTCATGTAAATATTCGCAAAGGCTTCGATGAAGGCCTCCGGGTGTCCGGAGGGAAGTCGCGTCGCTCGCCCGGCAGCGGGACTCTTTTCGCCCACGTACTCGTTGCCGCGACGCCAGATCTGCACCGGGGTATTGAGTCCTTTAACTTTCAGGTCGTTGGGATATTCCTGATGCCATTCGAGGCCGGCCTTGTCGCCGTAGACCCAGATGGCCAGGTCGTTTTCCTCGCCGATGGAGATCTGGCTGGCGAACAGCAGGCCCTTGACGCCCCTCTGCCAGTGCACCAGCACGTTCCCGTCGTCGTCCAGCCGTCGGCCCTTAACGAACGTGTTCAAATCCGCGCAAAGCTCGACGATTTTCAGGCCGGTGACGTATTCCGCGAGATTCTCCGCGTGCGTGCCGATATCGCCCATGCACCCAGCCGCTCCGGAAAGCTTCGGATCGGTGCGCCACAAAGCCTGCCTGGAACCGGTTTTCTCCAGGGCCGTGCTCAGCCAACCCTGCGGATACTGCACCTTGATCTTGCGAATGTTTCCCAGGTCGCCCTGGCGGGCCATGTCCCGCGCGAGCTTGACCATCGGATAGCCCGTGTAATTGTGCGTCAGCGCGAAGACCTTTCTCGATTGGCGGACGATTTTCTGAATGGCCTTGGCCTGCGTTACGTTCAGCGTCATGGGCTTGTCCAAAATCACGTGGAATCCCGCTTCCAGAAACGTTTTTGCGATGGGAAAATGCGAATGGTTCGGCGTGACGATGGACACGAAGTCGATTCGCTGATCCGCCGGGAGGGCCGACTCCTTTTCGGCCATTTCCTGGTAGGACTTGTAGACTCGTCGGGAATCCAGATACAGTTCGCGCCCCTGTTGTCTGCTTTTTCGCGGATTACTGGAGAAACAGCCGGATACGAGTTCGATTTGTCCATCCAGCCGGCAGGCTTTTCGATGTACCTCGCCGATAAACGCGCCAGGCCCGCCTCCGACCATGCCCATGCGGAGTTTGCGCGTCATTACTTCGTGGTTTTTTTTAACCATTTTCGCCATGGCTGTGCTCCTTTCCCGAAGGCGGAGAATTGTTCAGAAGACGGGGATTATCCCAGTATCGAGAACACCGGGCAATAAGAAGATCGAGAAAGAATCGCGGATGGATTCTACGCCAGGCCGCACAGGCGGAGGATCTCGTCGTAGGCCGTACTGCTTTTCGAAAGCGTTCAAAAAAAACAGGGGGCAATCCCCTTCTGAACTTCGGGGGTAAGAGCTTTTCGGAAACAAGGGGTTGTGGTAGAATCGCCCGGCAGATATGCTGAGTTTTTCGTATTCCGGAAAATTTTGACGTGCAGGCTGTCGATAAAATTACAGGGGGAGGGGGTGCCGAACGCGAAGTCGGTTATACAGGCAATCCTCCAGAAGGAATACGAGGACGTAACGATGCTGGCAATGTACTCGGTTGTAGAGGTGCTGCGGGAGATATGGTGGCTGGGCGTGGTGGCGCTGTTGGTGTCGCTGGGCGTCACGCCGCTGGTGCGATTCATTGCCTATCGCGCGAAGATCGTCGACAAACCCGACGCTCTTCTCAAACCGCATGGCCGACCCATTGCCTATCTCGGCGGGGTGGCGATGTGCATTGGGCTTCTGGTGGGATTGGTGGTTTACGCCTTTGTAATGCCCGATGCGTCGCAGTGGTGGAACAGGTTGGGTGAAGACCTGGCCGAGGGGCGGGTGGGCAAATTAATGGGGCTGGATGCATTGGTGCAGAACTCTTCGCCGCGGAAGGCGGCCGAAGTAACGGCAAATCCGGCCTGGCAACTCTTGGCGATCGCTCTTTCCAGCGTGTTGATTACCATTGTCGGACTGTTGGACGATCTTTTCCAGATTCGCCCCAATCAAAAAGTACTTGGACAAGTCATCGCCGCGGTCATTCTGATTTTCGGCGGGGTGGGACTGAAAATTTCTTTCGTGCTGTTCTACCATCTGCATTTGCCTCTTCCTCCACCCTGGGCGATGATATTGCTCAGCGGGTTGTTCTGCATGGTCATGGTAATCGCCACGTGCAACGCCACGAATCTTTTGGATGGGCTGGACGGGCTGTGCGGCGGCGTGACCGGAATTGTCACGCTGGGATTTCTGGCCCTGGCGGTATTTCTGGCGACCTACGCCCATTTCGACGGCACAACCGATCAGCTTCGCGTGGGCCTGGCGCTGGCGATGGCCGGGGCGGTGTTCGGCTTTCTGCCGTACAACATTCCCCCGGCGAGCATTTTCATGGGCGACGCCGGCAGCATGTTGCTGGGGTTTTTCGTGGCGGTCATGATGGCGATGTTCTGCCGCGAGGGACACGTTCGATTTTTCCTGGCGGCCTGTGTGGTTTTCGCTCTTCCAATCCTTGATACCGCCCTGGCCGTTGTCCGCCGGCTCCTGGCGGGAAAAAACATTTTTGCCGGCGATCGCAGCCATCTGTACGACCAATTGGTGGATCGCGGCATGAGCGTCAAGCAGGTGGTCGTGCTGTTTTACATCCTGGCCGCCGCGGCGGCGATTATCGGCGTGCTCTCGGCGATCTGTCTGCGAACGCGGTATGCCCTTCTGCTCGACGCGGTACTCCTGGCGGTGGTTTGGGGAATCTTCCTTTGGTTGGGCATGGTACACCCCGATCCTCGCGAAGCCAAACCGGACTCCGCCCCGAAAGACGACGCATAACACTCCCAATCCCCTGTTCACGTCATAACAAAGGTGAATCGTTCGCGCCGCCGATTACTCTTTTTCCATCTTTTTTCCGGACGCGGCGATGATTTGCTGTTGCACGTTGCCCGGGACGGGTTCGTAGTGGCTCAGTTCCATCGTGTAGCTGCCCTGCCCGCCGGTGACGGAGCGCAGCTGGCTGTTGTACTGCATAACTTCCGCCAGCGGCGCCTGGGCCTTGATGCAGGCGATGTTGCCCGGCAGCATGTCCTGTCCCTGGATGCGCCCGCGCCGGCTGGATAAATCCGAGGCGATATCGCCCATGTAGTTGGACGGCACGGTGATCTCCAGGTTCACGATGGGTTCGAGAATGGCGGGCTTGGCTTTCTGGATTGCGTCGACGAAGGCGTACTTGCCCGCCGTTCGGAAGGCCACTTCCTTGGAGTCCACCGGGTGATGCTTGCCGTCGGTAATGGCGACCTTGATGTCCTGCAACGGATATCCCGCGATGGCGCCGGAGTGCACGACGTCCATAACGCCCTTTTCGATGGCGGGCAGAAACTGCCTTGGAATCGACTCGCCGAACAGCTCGCTGGCGAACTCGACTCCGCTTCCGCGATCCAGCGGTTCGACCCGCAGATACACCTCGCCGAATTGTCCCGCGCCGCCGGTCTGTTTCTTGTGGCGGTGATGGCCGTCGGCCGGCGCGGTGATGGTTTCCTTGTACGGAATTTTCGGCGGCTTGGTGTCCACTTCCAGGTTGAATCGCGCCTTCATTTTCGTGAGCATCATCCGCAGGTGCAGATCGCCGACGCCGCTGATAACGGTCTCGTTGGTCTGGCTGTCGCGGGAGGCCTGGAAGGTCGGGTCTTCTTCCGTCAGACGCGAGAGAGCTTCGGAAATTTTTTGCTCGTCGCCGCGGCTTTTGGGCGCCACAGCCTGGGCATACATCGGTGTGGGCGTGGCGGGCACGCCGCGGAACAGTGGCGCGGCGTCCGTATGCAGCATGTCGCCGCAATTGATTTCCTCGACCTTCGCCAGGGCGATGATCTCGCCCGCGACGGCCTGCTTGACTTCATTTGTCCCTCCGCCCTGAACCTTGAACAGATGGCCGATTTTGGCGGACTTCTTTCCATCGTTGAGGTGATAGGTGGTTTCGGGCGCGACGGTTCCCTGAAGGACGCGAATCCAGGCCAGCTTTCCGACGAACGGGTCGGTCGTGATTTTGAACGCCTGGCCGATGAACGGCTTGGCGGGATCGGCTTCCACGGCGACGGCCGGGGCGTCCTGCGCCTCGCCGCCGCGGATCGGCAGGCCGGGAACCATACCCGGCGTGGGGAAGTATTTTGTCACGGCGTCCATGAATTCCGTTACGCCCACGTTTTCGCGGGCGGCGGTGAAAAATATCGGAAGGATGGTTTCCTCCACCATCGCCGTGGCGAAGGCGGCGCCGAGTTTTTCCGCGGGAATTTCCTCGCCGCCAAGATACGCCTCCATCATCTCCTCGTCGGACTCGATGATATTTTCCACGAGCTGGGTGTGGGCGTTGCTCACGTCGCCAAAATCCGCTTCGCCGCCGTCGTTGGCGAAGCAGTCGATCACGCTTTTCCCCCCGCCGGCCGGCAGGTTGATCGCCTTGCAGGCCTGTCCGAAGGTTTCGGCGACAGCCGTCATCAGGCTGGGCAGGTCCACGTTGTCGCCGTCGATCTTATTGATCACCAGCGCGATGGGCAGGCCCAGATCGTGGGCGGCTTTGAACATGCGACGCGTGTTGACTTCAATTCCCGCCGTGGCGGAAATCACGACCACGGCGGTATCTGCGCCGGCCATCGCCGTTAAGGCCCCGCCGATGAAATCCGGGTATCCCGGTGCGTCGATGAGGTTGATCGTCCTGCCCGCGTGGTCCATATACGCCAGGGCCGGGTCCACCGAATGCTTCCGCTCTTTCTCCAGGTCGCTGGAATCCAGAATCGACGTACCGTCGTTGACGGATCCCAGCCGCGTGGTCGCCTTGGCGGCGAAGAGCATGGCCTCGCCCAAGGAGGTTTTTCCGACCCCACCGTGGCCCAGGAATACGATGTTACGGATGTCCGCTGGTTTCGATGCCGGCATGTTCGACCTCTTTCTTCGCTGTGTTCGTTTTCACCGCGCCGGGAAGGAAGACGCTACGCCGTTCCTCCACCGCGAAACGATTCATCTTACGGTTTTCACACCGCCGGGCAAGGGAAAAACGCGACTCTGCCGATCTGTGTGCGACAAAATTTCTGGCATGATGACCCCCCCAAAAAAAATCCGACACAGAGTTCCTGAGAGACAGAGAAGATATAGAGGAGGGGAAAAATAAAAAATCTTCTCAGTTCCT
>JAFGEJ010000279.1 GCA_016931655.1 Phycisphaerae bacterium | reverse complement strand
TCACCGGCGTGTGGGGCGCGTCGTCGTCGCTGATTGCCGCGGCCCTGGGACGCCTGAAAAAAGCACCCGTCCTGCTGGTGGTGAATCACCTGGACGACGCCGACGCAGCCGCCGACGATATTGAAGTTTTTTTAAAGGAGTTTTGCGGTGTTGCACACAACTTCCCCGCGTGGGAAGCGCAACTGGCGACCGATCACGTCTCCCAGGAAGTCACGGGCGAACGGCTGCGACTTTTGAATATGCTGGCCGACCCCGAGGCCGCCGACGAGCCGATGGAATTCATCGTCGCGCCCGTCATGGCGATGCTGCAACCCGTACCGACGCCCAAGGCGCTGGCGGCGGGCCGGCTGAGGCTGGCTCGCGGGCAGACGATCTCGCCCGACGATCTGCTGGCCTGGCTGGCTGACGGCGGATACGAACGCGTGGACCAGGTCGATCAGCAGGGCGAGTTTGCCCATCGCGGCGGGATTGTGGACGTGTTTCCGCCCGGCGCGCGGACGGCGCTGCGGGCGGAATTCTTCGGCGACGAACTCGAATCCCTCCGCCTGTTCGATCTGGATTCGCAGCGCAGCGTCGAGGAAATCCAGGCGTGCGACATCACCGCCATGACGGTCGGACGGAGCATGGACCGTCTGATCGAGGACCGCTCCGCCGATTCTCCCGCCGCCGCCCCGGCCACCACGAATTTTTTTGACTACTTGTCGTCGAACACGATCGTCTGCATGACTTCCCCGGCCGAGGTCCGCGAACTGGCGGAACAGCTTTACGACCGCGTGCGCGACGACCTGGCCGACGAAGCCTCGCCCGTGGCGCTGCGCGACGTGGAGGAGGTCTTCGGCGCAATGGAGCGTTTCGCCCGCGCGTCGTGTTATTTATTCGCCGGCCGGGGAGGGGAACACGCGATCCCGCTGGGCATTCGCTCGCTGGAGCGCCTGGCGATCAATACAACCGAGGCGCTGGCGGAGCTGGAGGAACTCTCGGCTGAAAACGACGTGTGGGTGTACTGCGAAAGCGCAGCCGAGCGCGAACGATTCGACGAAATGCTCGCCAAACACCACCCGAAACTGCGCGCAAACGTACACTTGGCCGAGGGACACGTCTCCGGCGGATTCCATTGGCCCGCCTTGCGGCTGGTGGTCGTGGGGCATTCGGAAATCTACCATCGCTACGCGAAGGTGCGGCGCATTCGGCGCGTCCGTGCGGGCAGGCCGATCCAGAGCATGCTCGATCTTTCCGAGGGCGATTACGTCGTGCACGTCGGTCACGGCATCGCGAAATTCGAGGGCCTGCGACGCATGGAGCGCGACGGGTCGGCGGAGGAATATCTTCGCCTGCGCTTCGCCGACAACGCCGTGCTGCACGTGCCGGTCAGCCAGATCAACCTTGTGCAGAAGTACATCGGCACGAGGCACAAGCGTCCCAGCCTGAGCAAGCTCGGCGGAAAACTCTGGGCGCGGGCAAAGCAGCGCGTCGGGGAGGCCGTCAAAGACCTGGCCGCCGACCTGCTGCGCCTTCAGGCCGTCCGGCGAGCCTCGCCGGGCGTGAGTTATCCAACGGGCACGGAACTGCAACGCCAACTGGCGGAGGAATTTCCCTACACCGAGACGGAGGATCAGACGGCGGCGATGTCACAGATCGACGCGGACATGGCGGCGGCCCGGCCGATGGACCGCCTGGTCTGCGGCGACGTGGGATACGGCAAGACCGAACTGGCGATGCGATCGGCCCTGAAGATCGTCGAGGCCGGCAAACAGGTCGCCGTCCTCGTGCCGACGACCGTGCTGGCCGATCAGCATTATCGAACGTTCTCGGAACGCTTTGCCGATTTCCCCGTGACGGTGGAGGTCATCAGCCGTTTCCGCACCGCCGCCCAGCAGGCGGAGATTATCAAGCGCCTGCAACTGGGGCAGATCGACGTTCTGATCGGCACGCACCGCCTGCTGAGCAAAGACGTGCGGTTCCCGGACCTCGGCCTGGTGGTCATCGACGAGGAGCAGCGATTCGGCGTGATGCACAAGGAGCACATGAAGCAGCTTCGCGCCACGCTTGATGTCCTGACGCTCACGGCGACGCCCATTCCGCGCACGCTGCACATGGCCTTGCTGGGCCTGCGCGACATCTCCAGCCTGCAAACCCCGCCGATGGACCGCCGGGCGATCCACACGGAAGTCTGCGACGACGGCGACGAACTGATCCGCACCGCGATCCTGCGCGAGCGGAATCGCAACGGGCAGGTGTTCTTCGTGCACAATCGCGTGCGGGACATCCAGGCCGTCGCGCGACGCGTGCAGGCGCTGTCGGGCGAGGCCCGCGTCGAAATTGCCCACGGGCAGATGCCCGAACGCGCCCTGGAACGCGTCATGCTGAAATTCAACCGCGGCGAAATCGACGTGCTCGTGTGCACCACGATTATCGAGTCCGGCCTGGATATCCCGACGGCCAACACAATGATGATCCACGAAGCCGACCGTTTCGGCCTGGCCGAGCTGCACCAGCTTCGCGGGCGCGTCGGGCGATACAAGCATCGCGCCTACTGCTACCTGCTCCTGCCCGCGCGGCGGACGGTCTCGCCCGTGGCGGCCAAGCGACTCAAGGCCATCGAGGATTTCTCCGATCTCGGCGCGGGGTTCCAGATCGCCATGCGCGACCTGGAGATCCGCGGCGCGGGCAACATTCTCGGCCCGCAGCAAAGCGGGCACATCGCGCTGGTGGGATACGAACTGTACTGCGAACTGCTCGAACAGGCCGTCCGACAGCTCAAAGGCGAAGCGCCTCCGTTGCGGGTGCACGTGCACATCGAACTGGGGCTGGAGGCGTACATTCCCCGCTCGTACATTCCCTCCGAGCGCCAGCGAATGGAGATTTACCGTCGGCTGGTGCTGGCCGGCGACTCGGTGGACGTGGCGCGGCTGCGGGCGGACCTCATCGACGCCTTCGGCCCGCCGCCGGGTGAAGTGGAACAACTGCTCGACGTCGGCGAGCTGCGCGTCCGGGCGGCTGCCGTGGGCGTGGAGAGCATGGTACGCATGGGGCCGGACGTGATCTTCCGCGTTCATAACGCACAGGATAGCAAGGCATTGCATCGAATCTTTTCCGGGGCGGCGGGGTCCATTCGCGCCGCCGACGACCACACCCTGCACTGGCGGCCGCCCGGGGCCTACCTCGAAATGCCCACGCTCCTGACCGTCCTGCTGAAGCGATTCCGGGGATGACCAAGGTGGAATTCGTATGTTTATTTGAGGCTGTCCGAAAATTATCGCGGCGTTTTTTCTTCTCTTCGGCCCGAAGGGCCAAGGAGCATCTGGCCGGGGGTGAGCGAAGCGAACCCCCGGAAACAGGTTCTTTGATTTGAGCCCCAACGGGACGACAGCAAATGTAATGAAAAGGAAGAGTTGCTGTCGCCCCGTTGGGGCTCTGTAAAATCAGCCTTTTTCCGGGGGTTCGCTTCGCTCACCCCCGGCTAGATGCTTTCCGTCCCTAAGGGACGAAGAAAAAAACAAAAAAATCTTCGGGGAATCCCATCCATAATTTGATTACCTGAATTTCTTGACAGCCTTGCTCATTTGAAAAAAGCGTCCCTTGATTTGCCCCGCCGGAGATTGAATCCTAGCTTTTGATTGCCGTTCATCGGCGTTCGCCGCAGGTCATACCAGGCCCCGGAAGCCCCGTTCATGACAAAAGTGAATATCTCTCGTGGTTGCCTTTTGCGCGTGCATCACTATTTCCGCGCCGGTTTGGGGTCAGGTACGACCCGCAACGGCCCTGGCTGAATCAGCCATTCGAATTCACGCATGCGGTTTGTCCGCCGACGCCTTTACCCCGAATTTTTCATTGACCACAGAGACACAGAGTTCACAGAGAAGAATCTTTTTATTACCAACAGGTCACAAAGGATTTATTCTTGTGAAAATGGGAATAAACAGAGTGTTATTCCAAATCAAATCCGTAATTATTCTGACAAATAACACCTCTGTGATCTCTGTGTCTCTGTGGTGAAATATCCGGATTAAGAGGGCGGCCGGCAAGCGGCAGCTCACGAGAGTGCGAAATTCCCGGCCTTGTCGCGTGAACCATAACGGCCGCGCCAAGCCGCCTTTGTGCCCGAATTGGACTTAAAGCGTATCGCGACAATGTGCTCGCCGCCTGGTTTTGCGATACCCGCGCTCAAAGCGCCACACCCACGGGACGGAGGCGAGAGTCTTCGGCGCAAGCCTTTATGGGAAGGTTCACGTACACGCCGCCGCAACGGGCTTCATCACGAAGAGTTGCGGACGAAAAAGGCGAGACAACCCGGCCGGGCATGACGGGCGGAGAGGAACGCACCTCTCCGCCCGTTGTTTTCTTTTGGGGAAATCGGTGAAAAGCAGCGCCGTGTTATTCCTCCGTCGCTTCGACGACGGGGGCGGCGGGGAGTTCCTCCGCGGGCGGGGCGGAGGGGGTGACCTGGCCTTCCTCGCCGCCTTCGCGCACCGGAACGACCCAGACGTGAATCACGGCGGTGATGTCCTCGGCCAGTTCCAGCGTCACGTCGTATTTGTCCAGCCGGCGGATCGGGTTGGGCAGTTGCACCTCGCCGGGTTCGAGGAATACGCCGATTTCGGACATCGCCGCGGCGATCTGCGCCGGGCCGATGGAACCGTACAGATGCCCTTCCTCGTTGGCGCGGGCGGAGATCGTCACTTCCTTGCCCTCGATCAGCCTGGCGCGGGCGGCGAGTTCTTCGCGCTGTTTGGCCAGTTCCGCCAGGTAGCGGGCCTTGTCTTCCTCCACGCGGCGGATGTTGCCCTCCGTGGGCGCAACGCCCAGGCCGTGGGGAATCAGATAATTTCGCGCATACCCGTTCTTCACGTCCACGACGTCGCCGATGACGCCCAGCTTGCGCACATTCTTTCGAAGCAGCACTTTCATGCTCATGTCCTTCCTGTTCGTATCGAACCGCCCGAAGCGTCGTCCCCGTCGGCGGATTTCAGCCGGCGGGGCGGAAACGTCGGGTTTCTGTTTCGTAACGGGGGGGGTCAGCCGACGTAGGGCAGAAGGCCCAGGAACCGCGCCCGCTTGATCGCCTTCATGCACGACCGCTGGTGAGGTGCGCAATTTCCGCTGCGCTTGCGGCTGAACATTTTACCCTGTTGCGTGGTGAGTTTGTTCAGGACGTCGACGTCCTTGTAGTCCACCTCGCTGACCTTTTCGCGGCAGAAGCGGCACTTGGCGATCTCGTGGATGCGGGGTTTTTTCTTCCGTCGCGTGGTTTTTCCTCGTCCTCGCATGAATCTTGCCATATTGCTTTATTCCTTTATGTTTCGTGGATGTCTGTCGTTGTACGCGGTGCGGCGACGTATTTCGCGTCAGAACGGGATATCTTCCCCCCCGGGTTCGTCATAAACGCCGCCGGGCGGCTCGGAAGGGGCCCCGTTCATCGGCGGGGCGTACTGCGGTCCGCCCGCGGCGGGCGCCGGCTGAGACTGTGGCCGGGGGGCCGGGGCGTATCCGCCGGACTGACCGTCGCCCTGCGGAGCGCCGACGAAACTGAACCGCTCGATAAAAACGCGGTGTTTGCTTCGTTTCTGTCCGTCCTGGGCTTCCCACTGATCGAATTGAAGTCGTCCTTCGACCAGGAGGGGACGCCCTTTTCGCATGTACTGATTCAGGACTTCCGCCTGTTTTCCGTAGGAACGGCAGTCGATGAAACACACGTCTTCCCGCTGTTGTCCGTCCTGGGTGCGCCAGCGATGGTTGACGGCCAGGCGAATTTCGCAGACCGGCGTCTGGCTGGGCAGGTAAGACAACTGCGGGTCCTGCGTCAGGTTGCCCATCAGGATGACTTTGTTGTAACTGGCCATGGTATTCTCCCCGTGTTAGTCGGTGGATTCTTCATCGTCCAGGTTTATTTCATCATTGTTGTCGGAATCGTCCTGGGAGTCCTCGTCGTCCCGCGCGGCGTCTTCCGGGGCTTTCTCGTCCTCTTCTCGCCCAGCCGAGGATTCCGTCGGGACCACCTCGGCGGGGGTGGACGCCTGAAGCTCCGCCTCGGTGACGGTTTCCTTGCGAAGCACCAGCATGCGCAGAATTTTCTCGTTGAGCATGCAGTCGTGTTCCAGTTCGGAGACCTTTTCCGCATCGAGCCTGAAATAACTCAGAACGTACAGGCCTCGCTTTCGTCCCTGGATTTCATACGCCAGCCGGCGCTCTTCCCAGGGTTTGATCGAAAGAATCTCGGCTTCGGATCGTTCCAGCACGCTGCGCACCGGTTCCAGGGCGACTTCCGCACTGGGCTGTCCGGCGTCCACGAGAAACATCCCTTCGTAACTGTTTTTTACTTGTTCCATTTGCTCCATGTTGTATTCCTGCCGTTGCACGCGGACACGGTTACACACCCGTGTCACTGGTTTTTCGGTTGTACATTTCCATGACCTTCGAGATGTCCTCGAAGATCCACAATTCCACGGCGTCGGCGGCCTGTTCGATCGTCGCGCCGATGATTTCCGTTTCCTTCTCGCCGAAGGCGCTCAGGACGTAGTCCTTCGGGTCCATCGCGCCGGGCGGCGCTCCGACGCCGATCCGCAGGCGGGGCACGATTTGCGTGCCGCAGGCCCGCACGACGTCGTCCAGTCCGTTGTGTCCGCCGGCCGATCCGTCCGGGCGAATCCGCAGCCGACCGAGTTCCAGCGCCAGGTCGTCCAGCACCACCAGCATGGACTCCGGCGAGGCCTGGTAATAGTCCAGCATTTTCCGAACCGCCCTGCCGGAGCAATTCATATATGTCTGCGGGGCCAGCAGCCGAACCCGTTGCGTTTCGCCGCCGCGGGTGCGATCCGCCCGCCAAACAGCGCCCTCAAAGGCGCTTTTTCCTTTGCCCAGGCCCCATCGCCTTCGCAGCACGTCCAGGACCCGAAAGCCCACGTTATGCCGCGTTCGTTCGTATTTTCGGCCCGGATTTCCCAGGCCGATCACGAACTTCCCGGCGTTGTGCCCCTGGGCGTCCATGATTATTCAGTTGTCTCTTCCTCGTCCTCAGCGGGCTTGGCGCCGATCACTTCGGGTTCGGCGGCTTCCTCGCCCTCGGCCGGGGCTTCGGCCACTTCGGCGATCTCCGCCACGGACGCGACGATCAGGTCGGGGTCGCCGCGGAGCACCGCCCCTTCGGGCAACACCAGGTCCTTCATGTGCAGCCGGTCGTTCAGCTTCATCTCCGTCACGAGATGCCTGATCTCTTCGGGTATGCTGCGAACGGGACATTCGATTTCCACTTCGGACTCGATCTGTTGCAGCACGCCGCCGTCCTTGACGCCCGCGGCCTCGCCGACGAGGTGAATCCGGACCGTCAGTTCGACGCGCTCGTCCAGATCCACGCGCGCCAGATCGATATGCAAAACGTCCTGTCCGAACGTGTCGTACTGGATTTCCTTGATCAGGGCGTTCTGCGTTTTGCCCTCCAGGTCGATTTCCAGCAGCCGTTCGCCGTGCAGCAGGGCCAGTTCCACTTCATGCTTTTCCAGCGCGATGGCCTGCGTGCCCTCGCCGTGGCCGTACATCACGCCGGGCACTTTGCCGTCGTTTCGCAGTCGTTTTGCGGCGTGCGTGCCGCTTTGGGTTCGTTGGGTCGCCTTCATTGTCGCCATAATGTATGGTTCTCCTCTGGCCGCCCGAAGGCGGGTGGGGTCATCGCAGAAACAGGCTGCTTACCGATTCGTTATTGTGGATGCGGTGAATCGCCTCGCCCATGAGGGCTGAGACGCTTAAGACGCGGATCTTTCCGATCGCGTCGATTTTTTCCTGGGGTACGGGGATCGTGTCGGTCACGACGATTTCATCGATGGCGCTGTCGTGCAGGCGCTGGGCGGCCGGGGCGCACAGCACGCCGTGGGTCGCCCCCAGCAGGACGTGCTTCGCGCCGTGCTGCCGGCAGAGTTCCGCCGCCCCGCAGACCGTCCCCGCCGTCGAGACCATGTCGTCGACCATCAGGGCGGTTTTTCCCTTCACGTCGCCGATAAGATTCCCCGACTCGATGTCCTGCTCGCTGACGCGGCGCTTGTTGATGATGGCCAGTTCGCCGCCGAGGCGCTCGGCGTATACGCGGGCGCGCTTCACGTTGCCCACGTCCGGACTGACCAGAACAAGGTCCGAAATCTTTTTTTCCGCGAAGTGCAGGCTCAGGACAGGCTCGGCCAGCAGGTTGTCCACCGGGATGTCGAAAAATCCCTGGATCTGATTGGCGTGCAGATCGAGCGTCAAGACCCGGCTGGCGCCGGCGGTTCCGATCAGATTCGCCACCAGCTTGGCGGTGATGGGGGTTCGGCCTTCGTCCTTGCGGTCCTGGCGGGCGTATCCGAAGTAGGGGATCACCGCCGTGATCCGGTCGGCCGACGCCCGGCGGGCGCAGTCAATAAAGATCAGCAGCTCCATCAGCGATTCGTTGACCGGGGCGCAGACCGATTGAAGGATGAACACGTCGCGCCCGCGAATGTCTTCCTCCAGCTTGATAATCAGTTCGCTGTCGGGGAACCGGCTGATGCGCGCGTCGCCCAGCGGCACGCCCAGATAGTCCGCGATCTTCTGCGCCAGCGGCAGGTTGGCCTGTCCGGAAAACAGGATCATGCGCCCGCCTCCCTTCGAAGGCGGCCGCGGGCACGAGTCAAAACCAAATTATTCTCGCCTATCTTCATGGTCTATTCGCGGCTCAATGAGGAATGCGTTATGTGCTTTCCTCAATCCGCAATCAAAAATCCGCAATTCACTTACCCCGCCAGGACTCGAACCTGGAATAGAAGTACCAAAAACTTCTGTGTTGCCAATTACACCACGGGGTAATGTTCTTCACCCCGGCGCCGCCGGCGCAAAGCCTGCTCCCGGGTTCGATGTCCTTACGTGGGCGGGTCGGCTTCGGCGTCCTGTTTTATAAAAGACCGGCCTGCCTCAGTACGTGTAGCGGCGGGGGCTTCGCCCGGAGGCCTGAACAGGAGGCCGCTACCTCACCTGCCCATTCCGCTAGACCCAAAAGAGTCCGGCGGACGCCCCGTGCGGGCGAAAAAGACGCCTGCGAAAAACGCAAGACGAACAATTCTACCGTGTTACAACGCGATGTCAATGAAAAGGAGACAAAATTCTTCCTCCCTCACGCCGATATAGCCATATGTACTGTACGCAACTTCTGGGGTCCAACGATCTTGTCGATATTCGCTTTGTGAAGGAGAAACACCATGAAAACTGTGTCCAAATTCTCTGGTCCCTTCAGTGTTAAAATTCTGTTACTTGCTTTATTGGCACTGGTTATGTCAATAACGAGCTTCTGTCTTTCTGCTCCGCCCCGCCGGGCGCCGCGGACCGTTCGTCGAGCGCCGGCATCAGCCAGGCCTCGGCCGAGTCGTCGCCCCGCCCGATATCACGCGCCGGCTGGGACGGTAAGGCGCTCCGTGACCCCCAGACGCATCGGGACGCTTCGGCCTGTCGTGGTCGGCGGGGGAGGGACGGTCGTCGTGAAGGAAACCGCCTCCAGCGACGCCGGCAGTGTGCAGGTCGTTCCGGTTCCGGTGGAGACGGAAACGCCGGCCCAGACGCAAACGCCCGTCACCAGCGAGGAAGAACCCGAAACCCAATCGCCCGTAAGCCCCGGCGAGACCCTGCACGCCACCGAAGGCGAGGTTCCCTCGGACGCCGACGACTCGATGGCCGACTCGCCGAGCTACAAGGTTCTCGGCGTGGAGGATAACGGCTTGACGATCGTGGTGGACGTGGACGGGCAGCAGACGAAGGTGCGCATGATCGGCCTGGCGGAACCCGAAGACGACGCGAAAGATCAACGTCCCTCCCGTCGATCCGAGGATCGCCCCGGCCTGGGTGGTCCGGGACGGCGTGGCGGGCCGCGTTTGCCGACGAATATCTTTCTTGAGAACATGCTGCGCGGCGAGGAAGTCTACGTCGTTTACGATTCGATGGTCCAGGAGCAGGATGAGGACGGAAAATACGTTGCTTACGTGTACCGCGCGCCGGACGGCATGCTGCTGAATACGGAGATTCTCCGCCAGGGTTTCGGCGTGGTGGACCCGAGTTACGATTTTTCGGAGAAGGATACGTTTCTGTACTATCAGGACAAGGCCCGTAAGGCGGAAAAAGGACTATGGAATAAATCCAAAGGCCCCCGGCGGAACGGCAAGCCATCCCGCCGCGGCCCGGCGGGCAAACCGGATGGAATGAGGAAATAATACCAACCGCGAAAAGTAAATGCGCGGTGGGAAAAGATTCCCGCCGCGCATTTATTTTGTGCGTTTAGTTCGTGGCACCTTCAACCGGTGATCCGACGAAGTCGGAACGACGGTTGTGGGTGCTCTTATATAAGGAAAAGGCACCCACAAGCTCGTTTTTTGAAAAACTCGCTTGAAGGTGCCACTTGTTATTGCAACCGTTAATAACACGACGGAAAAGATTCTCACCGTGCATTTATTTTGTGCGTTTGGCATTAGATCGATTTTGTTTTTTGGCGGGAGCGTATTGTTCGCTTCAGGACGCCGATCAAAAAGAAACACAAGTTAAATATGAGAAACCAAAGAAAGATTGGTAGGATCCAACTGAAAATGGTTTTGGGGTATACAATGATTTCGCATTCATAAAGATGATCGAACACCCCAAGGAAACTGGCGCAAAACATGGCGGGCAGAAACCAGATTACATCGGAGAAAACAAGGATGAATTGAAGCGTGGTATTCAACCATTCCCACAGAGTAATTTCATTGTCTTCCAAAAGCTCATAGAGAAAAGCGAATAGAAAGGCTATCCCTCCCCAGCAGGACAGCGGAAAAATAATGAGCTGCTTCTTCAGGGTTTTTTTGATGATACGGTGATAATGATGGTCGGACATGGGCAATTATGGCGCAACGGAATGATTGTCCTGTTGTGCAAAATCCTGGTTGTCCAATCGATAACTCTTCATGATTCTCGTCCCGCCGTGAAAATTGATTCCGGTGAAAAAAGAGGCGTCATCGCTGAAGGTTAAGACCGCCTTGGTGTCGGTGGCGCGTCCGCTTTCTATTTCCAGCACAACCGTTCGTCGGTCAATGATCTCCCAGCGAGTTACCAAATCGCGGCGTTTCCAGCCTTCATGTTCAACATAGCCGTTTCCGTTGAAAAAGATCCTTTCGCCGTGGTTGCCGTCCCATTGCCAATGAGAATTATTGATTATCTCCATCAGGGATATTTCAGAATCATATATTCTGGCGCTATACGTTGCCGTGGCGGTTTTTGTCGTTTGAGAGGAATCACAACCAGCAAAGATAAGGCAGGTTAATGACAGAAATATTCCAATTGTATGTTTCATGATATTCACCTATAGGCAGAAGGCGTTGTATTTCAAGCGTTTTATGGTGTTACTTCGATGTGGACGAACGGTGCGACGTCCGCCCGGCCGGGCAGGTTCACGCGGAGGCGCAGGTCTTCATAGGTCGGCCAATCGGGTTCCACGAGAAGCTTCGTCTGAATGGTGCGTTTTTCGCCCGGGCGCAGGGACCATTCCGCCAGCACCATCGCAGCCGCTTCGGGATAGGTCTTGATAATCACCCAGCCCAGCGGCGTGGATCGTTCCAGGCGAATCCGATACGGGGCGCTGGTTTGATCGCTGAACCGCAGGCCGTCTTGGCCGCGATTGATCGCGATGATGGTGATGGGAACATCTTCGCCAGGGACGAATTGGCTTTTCGGCAGGCGAAGGGCCACGGTAAGATCCCTGCCTTCCGCGCTGGCGGTGACGGTCTGGCTTATCGCCGGGGCGGATTTCGAGGAGGCCGGCCCGTCACAGCCGATCAGCAAGGCCGCAAGCGGCAAGGCCGTCCATATCCCCAGGTATTTCATGGTTTTCGATTCGTGCACTTTCACGAACTCCACGTTATGCAATTATCCACGGATTACACGGATTTCAAACGATTACACAGACTTTGTTTTAAATTACTTGGAGGCCGTCCAGAAATGACCGTATTGTTCTTTCTTCTCTTCGACCCAAAGGGTCGAGGAGCGTCTGGCCGGGGGTGAGCGAAGCGAACCCCCGGAAAGGAGTTTTTTAAAAAATTGAGTCCCAACGGGACGTCAGCGAGTTCGATCAGAAGGAACCGTTGCTGTCGCCCCGTTGGGGCTCTAAAAAAATAAACCTTTTTCCGGGGGTTCGCTTCGCTCACCCCCGGCCAGATGCTTTCTGCCCCTTCGGGGCAAAGAAAAAAACAACAAAGTTTCGGGGAAACTCCATTCATGTTTCGGTTACCTGAATTTCTGGACAGCCGCAATCACTTTTTTACAACAATATTCGTGTAGTCCGGTTTTTTATCCGTGAAACCTGTCTGCCGACAGGCAGGTTCGTGGAGTTTTCTATGAATTTATATCACCGGCTGGTGTTGTATCTGCTGATACGTATTCGTCTTCCTCCAGTTTGCGGACGAACCCCGCCTGCGAGAGATACCGATACTCCGGCCCGCAGTTATGCGTGCAGAAGGGGAACACGCCGGCCGGTGTGGAATACAGGATCACGCAGCGTTTGACTCGTTCCACGTCGAAATTGTAACGGTCCTGAAAGTGCATCCCAGCGCAGAGCAGGGAGCGGTACGTCTTTTTCCCGGCTTTGCCCCGGCCGACTTTCTTGTCCACCATGCCCATGATGGAATGAATGAACTTTCGGACCGTCAGGTCCGGCGGTGCGCCGTCTTTCTTCCAGACCTTTTTGAACATATGGAACAGCCGAAGTTTGTCCAGCCAGGTGACGCGCCCTTTTTTTCGGATTCGCTCGGCGTGGCGGTTCATCTCCCAGAACATGCCCTCCACGTCCACCACAGCCGGGAAGGGATACGGCCTGCCCTCCGGGCTGACGAGAATGTACGTGCCGAATGCGCAGATCGGATGCGCACTGGCGCGGATTTTCGGGTTGCCCGTCAGCGCCTCTAAAAGGTTCGAGATCGGCACGGTCAGGCCGATGGGGTACATGTCGCGCATCGCGTCCAGGCCTTCGATCTTGCCCAGTTCCAGGGCCAGGTCGCCCAGCGTGAATCGCTTTTGTTCCCGTTCTTTCCAGTCGATGCGTCCGGTGAACGACACCGGCTGCCAACTGATGCCCGAAACGACGTCGATGTTGTCCAGGGCGAACTGGAAGATTTTGGGGATCTGATCGTCGTTTACGCCGCGGACGATCGTCGGCACGAGGCAGACTTTCATGTCGTTGGCGCGGCAGTTGTCCAGGGCGGCGAGTTTTTTCTCCCACAGGCCGGGGAAATTCCGCGTTTCGCGGTAGGCGTCTTCGCCCACGCCGTCGAACTGCAGGTACAGCGTGTGCAGGCCCGCGTCGGCGGCCTTGCGGGCGAACTCCGGGTCGGCCAGGCGGAGGCCGTTCGTGGCGATCTGGATATGGCTGAAACCCAATTCCTTCGCCTTGGCGACGATCTTCAGGAAATCGGGGTGAATCGTCGGCTCGCCGCCGGTGAACTGGATCGCCGTGGTGACGGTCGGGCGCATGTCGCGCAGCACCCGCATTTCGCGGACGATTTCGTCGTAGTCCGGCTCGTAGATATATCCCGACGCGTTGGCGTTGGCGAAGCAGATCGGGCAGCGCATGTTGCAGCGGTTGGTCAGGTCGATCTGCGCCAGAATGGGCGCCGAGAGGTGCTGATTGCACAGGCCGCAATCGCTGGGACAGTTTGACGCGCCTTTGACCTGCGGAAACTTTTGGCCGGGGTGTTCCTCAAAATTCCACCAGGCGGCCTTGGTGAACAGCGCCACGGAAGGACTGATGCGATCCCGCGCGTAGCCGTGTTCGGGACAGGTTTTTTCCATGAACACTTCGCCGCCGCGCACGAAGTATCGCCCGATCACGATCGCGCCGCATTCGGGGCAGAGGGTTTCGACCGTTTGCGGCAGCCGGCGGAGGACGGGGTGAATGCGCGAGCCGTGAATCGTTTCGCGGGCGCTGCCGGGCCAGTCCGGTTCCATGTGCGTCCAGATCGCGTCCTGGTGCACAATCGGCGGCACGTTGCAGGTGGGGCAGTCGAACGTCAGCACCACCTGCTCGCCGCGTCGCTCGAACCGCGCGGAGCGCACCTGGCCGCAGATGGGGCAGGTCGCCCGCGTTTCGACGGGCAGTTTCGCCCAGCGATCCGCGAAGCGACGCATCGCCTGCCGCTGCGCTTGCAGGGGCGCCCAAGGGTCGTTTTCCGACGCCGACAGCCGAGACGCTCGACGCTCGGCAGCTTCTTCAACCTCGGCTATGCGTTCGATCATTAAAAAATTTCCATTCTATGAGTCGTAAAAATCCTTTTTGTCCATCGGATGGTTCATCAGACAATTTCAAAAAGTCTGGGTTGTCGCAGTTTTGCCCTGGTTCCTATCGTTTTGCCCTGAAGCGGACGAAGATCGACAACGGCGCCGAATTTACTGAAGACTTCGAGAAAACAGTCCATCTTTTTGTTCCAGTAAATCATTGCACAAGCCATCGGTGCTCCTTTTCCCTCGTCTCTTCCTTCAACGAGAAAACGAAGACGAGTATCGTAAAGAAAGCAGACAGCCGTTGCACGTCCCCAGACGTATTCTTTCCAATGACTGGTGTTCGTGGCAACGGGCACCAGCGCCAATACCTCCGCTCCGTGGTGCTTATGTGCATAGGCGCATTTGTAAAGCCAGTGTTTGATGGTGGTTCCCTGTTCCTTGTCCGACCCATACGGAGGATTCACATAAATCGTGGGGAAATTCCAGGATTCCCGTAAACCATCCTGATCGGGAAGCCGATATTCCGTTTCCGCGTGCACGACAGACCATTCGTTCGAGCAGGGATCCAAAGCGATTCTCCCGCCGAACACCTTCCGCACGGCCTCGACATACTTCGGCGGCGTGCACCAATGAACGCTCTGCGAATTGACGGTTCGTCCCGCCGTCACGCCAGAATCTCCTTCCAGTTCTTCGACGCCAGCATGTGCAACTCGCGCTTCAATTCCGCCATGGAACGTCCCGCGGGAGTAATAATGTTAAACCAAGCCTCAATATAACGCAGGTTTTGCATAAAATACTCTTGCAAAGCAAGATCGGCGGCAAGTGAAATTTGTACTTTTGTAAATCGGTTGGATCCTTTATTGCCGGTATAGCTTTGGACAAAAGCGTCTCGTATTGCTTTGTACTTATTTTTTGGTTTTACCAATAAAGTTTCAACGAAAGCGGACAAACCCGCATCTGTAAGAAATAATAACCAGTCATAGGATTGAGCCAGAACCTTGAGTTCTTTGTTATGGTCGTCGGAAGTGAACCAATTGCCGTGATTGCTGGCGATTCCCACGGAAAGCGTAAAATCCCGAAGTAACGAAGCCTTCTTTGATTCAATAATGGTTTTCAGAAACGATTCATAAGGCTCATACCGCAGTTCACCGGTATCCGTAGGAAGGATGCCGTAAACAGCCCCGTCATTCATTCGAATTTTTTGCAGGGACGATATGGCGCGGGCGACATACGCACCTTGTTTCGCTTTTTCGATGGTTTGCGGCCCTTTTTTCACCCCTTCTTCCACGCCGACGCGCTTGCATTCAAGAATCGCAAATGGGTGTGGAAGGAGTCTTTTAACGAAAAGGTGATATGAATGTCGCGTTCCTTTGTCGAGATACGCGACAATGATGCGAGATTTGTCTTCGTAAAGAACGCAAGCATTGCGTAATAATTCATCGGAGTCCAGTAGTCGCGTGGACTTGGAATCCTTCGCGGACCAATCGGGGGATTGGAGGAGCTTGAAAATCTTTTTGGCCGTTAAAGGGAGATTGCTTTTTTTAACATCTAAAGACGCTATTTCCTCGGAGGGGTGTAAGCTGAATTCCACATTATGAGTGATGTCCGGATTGGCGTATTCGGGCAACTTTCTTTCAATGACAGTATGCTTCTCAAGATCCCAACTTTTCATCAGATAAAAGGTGATAATCTCGACCAATGTTCCCAGAGCCCGTCCGGCGGCTTTCTTTGCGTCTTTCGCGTAGTGAAAGACATCACGGGTTAATGCCCGTTGCAGCGCGTCAACGGATTCATATGACATTTTTGTCCTTACTCTTTCCTCATCGAACGGAAGCGAAAGTTACAATTCCATATTCCAGCAAAGGTAAAAATGAAAAACAATGAACATGTACTTTCTGGGAATTACGTCTCGAAACACGCGGGATACGCGCGACGATGCGTCTTTCGCCCCCGGTAGGTATCGGCCAGTTCCATGAAAATATCCAGATCGCGGGCCATGTTCGAACTGGTCGCGTCGAAGTAAAAGTTGCGGATGGGGATCTTCTCGTGGTCGGCGGACACGTCGTGGTAGACCGACTCGGTAACAATGCCGTTCATGCACGAAAAGGGGCTGATATCCACGATACCGTCGGCGCCCTTGCGATACAGGTACAGGCTCTTTCCGACCGAGAGGACCATTTCGCCCAGCGCCCCGTCGGCGGGAAGATAAGGCCAGGCCGGTTGGAGCACGTCTTCATACACGTCATGCGGCTCTTCGTACCCGACGAAATCGTCGTGGAACGGAGCGAGGAGTTTTTCCTCGTCGGCGCGCTGCACCTTGTTCTTAATCAGGGCGCCGAGCATCTTGGCGGAAAAGCCCTTGCCGTGGCGCTTCAGCGTGCATTTCTGCGACCAGTTGGTGTACCAGACCCACTCCCCGATGTCGCTGATCCAGCATTCGCCGCCGTGGGCCTCGATTTTCCGCACGGCGTCGTAGTTGCTGAACGTGTTCAGGCGGCAGAAGATTTCGCCCACCACGCCGATTAAGGGTTTGTGCTTCACGTACCGGGCGGGTACGGCGTG
>JAFGEJ010000278.1 GCA_016931655.1 Phycisphaerae bacterium | reverse complement strand
TTCTTCTGGTTGTCGCTGGTAATGGCCATGGCGTGATATTATATCGGTGCTTTTGCCTTACTACCATGACTTTATCACGCCGTCGAATTGTGACAAGTTCTCGGTATTTGGCGATAAATACCGCAGATTCTATTCAGTGGCGACACCAGCGATCCGTTTGGCGATGTTCGTGCAAGGATTCGTACCAGCGGTGAAATGCGGCGGCGTAAGTGGCGATTTAGGCGAGTGATAGAACTAGGTAGGTTCCGCTTCCCAAGCTGGACGTCGAGGGTTCGAATCCCTTCGGCCGCTTGCCCTGAGCGAAGTCGAAAGGCTTGCCCTGAGTGAATATGTATGTCGATTTACTCATCGGATTTTATCTCCCCGTAAGCTGTCTGGACGGCCCGTTCCATTCGTGCGATTTCGTCGTCGGTTAAAGCGGAAAAATGACTTTCCCGTTTGCGGGCGGACAGCTGGCCTTGGTTTTGGAGGCAAAAGCGAATGAACAGGTCAATTTTCCGATCCGGCATGTCCACGATCTCCTGGAGGCTCGCCTTGGTGCGGTCGTAGTTGGCCAGGAAGTTCAGTTCTTCAACCAGTTCGGCGTTGATCGTCTTCTCGATGAATCCGAACAGAGCTTCGGCCTGTGGCGTCATGTCAATGAAACGATACCACAGGGCAGTGTCATTGAGCACGGTCAGCCGGCCTTCCTCGTCCAGATCAAATTCCACCAACGGCATCAGCGGTTTGGAAAACGCCTCCAGGGAAGCATTGTATTCGTCTGGGTTTTTGAGCATCACCGCCGAGACGGGGAACATGAACCCTTCCGGCGTAAAACCTCGACAGGCGAGAATGTTATGGATCAGGAACCGGTGGATTCGACCGTTGCCGTCCTCAAACGGGTGCAGGAATACGAATCCATACGCTATGGTGGCGGCATGTAGCACGGGATGGACGCCACCGTCGCCGCCCCATGATAGACCCCAACCGCGGCCCCAACCACCGCCCATCCGGCCGTGGGCGGCGATCAGGCCGGCCATCAGGTCCGGCAGGTCTTCGGGCTTGGGACAAGCATAGTGGACGCGCTCTGCCTGCCAGGCTACGGTTTCGCCGACATAGTTCTGGCCGGCACGGTAATCTGCATCGGCGAAGCGGGGATCGACGATACGGTTCTGAAGGTCGACCAGACGAACCTTGTTGCAGAAGTCTTCTTTCTGGGCCAATTCCAGGAGCGCAATGAATCGTTCCTTGCGATTGGCGTTGGGATGGATGTGTTCGATCTCAAAAGACGACTTGGTTTCCTTAGTGTAGAGATAGCTTAACGCCCGGCGAAGCAATTCCGGCGGATAGGCAGCCAGGACCTGCCGGCATCGCTCCCTCAGGCCCGCGTCCATGAAGCGCTGAATGGTTTCGGTCCGCCGGACGATTGGGCAGAACCGGGTATCGCCGAGTAGGTTGTCGTTGATACGCTGACGACGAACCTGCTTGGCGGGACTGGTGGTAATGTATGCGTCAGGTTCCAGCAGATCGACATAATTCCCCCGCGTAAGGTCGTTGAGGGGCAATTGTTTCCCAGTAATCCACTCATACAAGTACCAGATACGACGTGCGTACTTGCCGATCGGCTTGGATGATACATATGTGACGATCTCGGTCGCGTCGATGACGTTGAAAATCCTGGCCAAGATGGCTAGGTTGATTCCGTCGTACTTCAGAGCGAACTCCAGGTGGTCTCCCAATCCCTCGCCCGGCCAGTACTTCGACGGATAGATTTCTCGCACCATCCCATCGGTTGTTTCAATTCGGCGCGTGTTGCCCGAGGCAATCAGAGATTCATGCCAATTGGGGATAAAGGAAATATTTAGCTTCGCTGAGAGAAAGATATATCCTGCGGATTTTAGACCTGACTCGTGAGAATTGACCTTTGTCACTAGCTATCTCCTAAAAAAAGCTTACAAAACGCGATTATTGATTATATGTCGAATAAATGCAAGAAAAATACTTATATTGGTGTGTGAATTTGCTATTTTTGATTACGCAAAAATCAATTATTGTTCGATAAAAATAGATATAATCAGCTATTTTGGAGAAAAATAATTTCAAAAAGGCACAAAAAATGAAAAACGTTTGCTTTTCCAGAAAAAACAACTGCAGAATGCGTATTTGCTGGAAAACATTTGCTGTCGCCCTGGCCATGCAAGGATTCGTTCCAGTGGCGGACTGGGCTGGTGTAAGCCTTTATTTTATAAGATATTATACAATTCCCGGAAAATTCCCGAATCGAGTTGACATAAGAGGACTTTTTTATATAATTCACAAAGTATAGACCAGTTGGTATACTATCGTTTTTATAGTGGATGTCTCCCTATGGTAACGCAGAATACATCCAATACATCCGTTCCGATTTACAAACAGGTCAGGGACAGCCTTGAGGAAATGATCGAGACGGGATTGTTGCGAAGCGGCGGCCTTGTGCCCGGCGAGAGGGAATTGGCGGAGAAATTCGGAGCCGCCAGGGGCACGATTCGCCAGGCGGTCAATTGCCTTGTTCGTGAGGGGCTGCTGGTGCGCCTCGGACGCAAAGGAACGATTGTTTCTCCCGCAACCCACTCCAGAAATCGGACGGATACGTGGGGCGTTGTGGTGCCGATACTGCACTATTTTTACCAGATGCTGTTGACGTACATAGAAATTGACGCCAGAAATCAGGGCGTGGGAATCCATCTTGCCTGCAGCTATGACGACGTGGATCTGGAGCGCGAACACGTCTGGAGGATGATCGAAGCCGGCGTGAAAGGGATTCTTATCGCCCCGGCCTGGCCGGGCAAGAGAACCCATGAATCACTGGAATATTTTGCGGACTTGCCCGTGCCGGTGGTGATCGTCGATCACTGGGGCGCCGATTTGCCCCTGGCGGGGGTGGATTGCGTGTTGAGCGACAAGTTTTCCGGCGCCTACCAGGCCACGGTGCATATGATTCGTCACGGGTATACGAAAATCGTATTGATCAATGGAAGCCAAAAAGCAACATCCTATGAAATCCGTGAATTAACCAAAGGATACGCCAAGGCCATGGAGGATCATGACCTCCCCTTACCGCCGTTGCCGGATATATCGCAGAGCGAAATTCGTCGGGACCAGAAAAATGTAATCGCCCACCTGGATTGGGGAGCGGAAGCTTTCGTTATCCCCTCGGATACCAGCGCCTGTTCCGCGATAAACGCCCTTCATTCGCTGGGAAAACGCGTCCCGGATGATGTAGCCGTTATCGGCTATGACGACGAACCCATCGCGAAAATCATCTCTCCCATGCTCAGTACGGTTCGCGTGGACAAAAGAGAAATTTCCCGCCGTGCGACGGAACTGCTTGCCGAGAGAATTCAAAACGGACATGGGGGACGCAGCCGCAGTATTGTTATTCGTCCAACGGTCGTCGCCCGCGAAACGTGCGCCCGAAACTGTCCGGAGTATAACAGGAATGAAGTATCGGAGATTGAGTATCTGCGGGAAACGGCCGGCTTGCAAAAAATCGAAAAAAAATAACTTCAATGAAATAACTTCTGAAATAGTTCATTTATACATTAAGAACAAGTAACAAAATGAGCCATCCCTAAGGGAAGGTCGTAGATTCCATAGTGGCTCCGTGTACAAAGCCTGCCGGCAGGCAGGGACATAAAGGAAGAAAAATTTAGATCTTATTTTGTTGTTATTTTACTTTGAGTACTTTGTGGGAAAAATATCTTTTTGTCATAACTTCTAAAGAATAAAGCGATTCCGACACGTCATGAGCAGAATCAGTTCGAGAAACAGATTCATGCACACACTTCGAGAGGTAACGATGATAACACGCCGAAAACAAATTCCGTTGGATTCATCTCGCATGGCTGCAGCCTGTATGGGAATGATTCTTTATTGTCTCTTCGCAACGATGGTTATGGTTTCGGCGGCGCCGGCGGCGATGTATGAAGCGCCGGAACTAACGTCGTTTATCGATATAAGCAAGGCCTGCAATATGGACCTGCAGGATGAGAAAATGGAAGATCGCAAAGGCGGCTGGATGGACCAGGGGAGTAACGACCTGGCCTATTTGCCGATCGGAAACCAGACCTTTGCCGGCGTACCCTTCGAGATTATTGATCCGGCGAAGAATAACGGCAAGGCCGCCATCGTTCTGAAGGGGAAATCTCGGGATTACTTTCCCGAGAAAACAAACTGGATCCCCGTCAACAAGCAGGCCGACCGATTGTACGTTCTTCATGGCGTCGCCTGGGCAAACCCTTCCAGCGAACCTTACGCCAAGATGCTCGTCAAATATACGGATGGAAAGGCCGTCGCGGTTCCGTTTCGCATCGGCCAGGAAGCCAACGATTGGCATAAATCCCAGGCCGCTTCAAACGGCCCGTTGGCGTGGATCGGCCGAAATGACGTGCAAGCCCCCATCGCCCTGCATCTTTTGGCGTGGAAGAATCCCCGCCCGGAGGAGTTTATCCATTCCATTCGGTTTGTTTCGATGGGGCAAACGCCGGCGCCGGGATTCCTCGCCGTCACAGCCGCCTCGCGGGAGTTTCCGCTCACACAGCCCAGCCACGTATTGCGCAATCAATCTCCCCTGCAGCAGCAAGTGACGTATCGCATGCACATTCCGCTTTGCCATACGTTCTCGTCGGCGGGGAAACGGGAGATCACCGTGTATCGGAATTTGCCCGCCAAGGCCAGGGACGTGCAGCGTCTTCGCGTCTGGCTGCGATTTGCCGACCTCGGAAAGGGCGGCCAGGCGACGGTGAGTATCGGCGACAAGGCGGTCACCAAGACGATCGGCCCGGAGGACTGGACCGCGGCGTTCGACTTTGTGGAGCGTTCGATATTGACCAACGTGCGCGGGAAATACACGAAAATTCCGATCATGGTAACGCTCACCGGCGATCTTCGTCTGGGGGTGTATGAATATGACACTTCGCCCAACGTCCGCTGGGCGCCGGGCGGACAGGATGAAGAGAACTTACTGTATGCCGTCACACTGGATACCAAGTTCCGCACGCCGAACGCCAAACTGGCCTTGTGGCGAAATCTGCAACTGCCCCCCCAGCCCAGAAAGGCTCCGGAAGCGGAGGAACAAAACGTCACCGCCAAAGAGCAAAAGGCCCCGGAGAGTATTCGTCTTTCGCTGTGCCTCAACGGCGTCTGGCAACTTGCTTCTTCCGATCCGAAAACCAGGCCCCAAACCTATCCCGCCGCCGTTCGCGTGCCGGGGATCTGGAGCATATCCAAAGGCCTGAGCGAGAAGGATCAGGAAACGCATTGCCTGTGGTATCGCACGACGTTTCAGGTCCCCGCCGGGGTGGCAGCCGATAAACGCCTGAAACTGAAGTTCGATATGGTCGCGTACAAGGCCGCTGTCTACGTCAACGGCGTGGAGGTCGGCGGGCACTTGGGCGATATCGACGACTTTACGCTGGATATCACCGAGGCGGTCCGCCGCGAAGGCGAGAATGAACTGCTCGTCCGCGTTGAGGATCACCATAACTATTTCAAGCCCGGCCCGGAGGGAAAACGCGTGCCGGATCGCATTGTCAACCGGCTGGAGCATCATCCCGACAATAAAAATATGGAGTTCTGGTCGGGCATTGTCGGGGACGTGTATCTCCAGGCGCTTCCCAAGGCCACGATTGACGACGTATACGTTCGCCCCAGCGTTCGCGAAAAGAAGCTGTACGTATCGACGGAACTGAAAGGGGACGTCGAAGCAATGGGCGGTACGATTTCGCACAGTGTCCTGGCTGAGGACGGCAAGGAAGTGCTGCGCCTCCCCGACGCGGAGGCGGCCTCTACGAAAAAAGAACCCCTGCGCACACAGGCGGACTGGGCCGACGCGCGGTTGTGGGATCTCAACGACCCGTACATGTACACACTTCGCACCGAATGGCGCGACGCGAACGGCAAGCTGATCGACAGCATATCCACGCCGTTCGGCTTTCGCGAGTTTTGGGTGGAAGGCACGGAATTTGTTCTGAACGGAAGAAAAGTCCGTCTGCAGGGCGATAGCCCCAACGTCAACAATTATCGCATCCCCTGCCGTAATCACCTTCAGCAACAATTGATGTTCCAATGGTACAAATACATGAACTGCAACCTGACTCGGCTGCACCTGACGGGCATGAACGATCCGGAGTTCGTCAACGCCGCCGACCAGGCGGGCATGCTCGTTACGCTCGAAGCGCCCCATATTAAATGGGAATGGATATACGACGAGAAAAACAACAAGATTCAATGGGAACGGCTGGGGGAAATCAAGCGACAATACAAGCGATGGGCACGGCGGTTCCGGAATCATCCCTCCGTCGTTATGTACTCGATCTACAACGAATTCTGGAGCCGCGAGTCGGACGACCCCAAAGAAATCAAAACGCGAACCGAACGGTTGAAGGTTCTTCACGTCCTCCACGACATCATGGCCGCCGAAGACCCGGACGCCTTCCCGCAGCTCCACGGCTGTGAGGGTTATCGGCAGCACGGAATCCCCTGGGGCAAGGTGACGAATATGCACTACCAGTGGGCCGACCACCATACGAAAAACTGGAAGCAGGACATGAAAAATCGACCGTTGATTATCGGCGAAATCGCCTTCGAGGGAACGTGGACCTTCTTCCACAGTGAACTTGAAAACAGGAAACGCAAGAAGCAGGATTACATGGATTACTATTGGCAGAAGCTCAGTACGGTAGTGAACCGAATCACCGGATACATTGACTTGTATCGTTTTCGCGAAATCTCGGGCATTATGCCCTATGAAATTATCAGGTGGACGGTCGATCCGGACGATCCGCGAGGCTTAGCGAACGACACGCCGAAACTGGAATATCCCGCCCTGTCCGGCCCGGGGCAGAAACCAGATCGCAGCCAAAACACACAGATGCGATATATGAACTGGTTCAATCCCGCTTTGCCCAAGGCCCCGCAGAATATGGTCTCGGATGCGATCACCGATCATTTCGCGCCGCAACCGCTACCGGATTTCCGGTACCGGCAAAAGGAAATCATCATCCGCGTTTTGCGGAAGGGTAGGCCCGTTGCAAACGTCTCCGTCGTGCTGTATCCCGCTGACGGTCAGCCGGCAAGTCCCCTCGGCAGCGTGACCGACAATGACGGCAAGAGCTGGATTGTCTTGCCGGAGGGCGGAACCTACACCGCCGTCCTCACGTTGAAGGGCAAAACACTTCGATTGGACGTACAGCCGGATCTGCCACGCGAATTTTCCAGGATTAAAACCGTAACCGTGGAAACAGAACCGCAAGAATAAACACGCGTCGTGATTGCATGGTGGGGTCCCTTAGCAGCCCGTTTAGAAAGTGTCGCGGGCCTCTGGCCCGCGAGTACCGAGGGCATCTTGCCCTCGGATTGGCCTTATATTCGCGGCCAAGATGGCCGCGATACGCGCGGGCAGGATGCCCGCGACACAATAATGGCCAATCTTTCGTTGTAGTACTAATCAAGCCTTTCTTTAAATAAGGTGTTCCTTTTTTCGCGGGGCGGTCGAAAGGCCGCTCCGCGGAACACCTGTATTTCGCCTCTATTCCATGACCTCCCCGTGGTTTCGCGCACTGCGCGCGATGCGGGAAAAGCTGTTGTTGTGACATCAAACCATGGAAAGGAGCCTGTGATGTCTAGACATATCTTTTTCTGCTGCACCATCGTAATCGCATTGGTTGGGGTCTGTAATCACGTCGCCTTCGGCTGGGGCGGGCCTTCGCACTCGGCTATGTGTAAAAAAGTCTTTGACGATCCGGATCGGTATCGCTCAGCCGGGTCTGGCCTCCACGGACGCCGAAGCCACCGGCGGCGCTTCGACGGGAACGTCACAATGGGATTCGAGTTGCTCAAACGTCTGGCGGGCCAGAACCGCAAAAGCCGGCTGAAGGGAATCCCCCGACACGTCCCCTTGAATCAGAGACGAATCCAGATGAATTGTCTCGCCATCGACTAGGCCGGCCTCCATACACTGGCCTAAAATCCGGGCGAAAAATTGCTCGAAAATCTGTACGCCACAACGACGGCGGGCCTTGCGGGGAACCGAATGATTCGGCAGCGTGCTGTCCAGGTCATATCCGCAAAACCAAAGCCAGTCGAGCCGTTCGGGCAGCCGACGCATCAATTCGCGTTCGGAGGGAATCTTCTCCAGAAAACACAGGAGCATGAGCTTGAGGACGACGATCGGGTCGATGGAAGGGTTGCCCACATCGCCGTACAAATGCGCCACCGCCGGACGAACAAAGGAAAAATCGACGACTTGCTCAATTCGCCGCAGCCGATTGTCCTGGCCAATCCGTTCGTCCAGGGAAACGCCGGTGTAAAAAAGCGATTCTTGCCGTTATTGTTGATGTCCCATCATAATTAGCATCCTTGCCTGTAATGACGGTAGTATAGCATGGCTGTCAAGACAGGCAGTTGGGCAACAGCCCCCTTGTTGTCGCACACCCGGATAAGGGTCGGAGGAATTTCTTGATGGGCAAAGCCCCGAAACTACGATATTACTATAGGGCTTTTCTCGATGGCCTGACCGGCTGTCGAAGAAGCTTTTTGTGCGCGCAAGGCCCAGCCGGGACAGGTCGGTATGTGGAAAAAACGAACCCGTCCGTTACACATATGAACGGACGGGAAAGACAATTATCCTTTAAGTGGAGTTTAGCCATTTTTGATGTTTGTTTGCCGTAAAAGTCCTTAATCAGGGCTGAATTAAATGCAACTTGACCTTTTCGGCGGA
>JAFGEJ010000277.1 GCA_016931655.1 Phycisphaerae bacterium | reverse complement strand
CTTTTCGAACACGCATTTAATTCAGAAACACGCATAAGTTCTTGTTCAGTAAGAAATTCAGCCATAAAAAAGTGCGAAAGTTCACACAACGAAAAATCGGTTTTTTTCGTGTCGCGGGCATCCTGCCCGCGCGTGCCGCAGCCGTCTCGGCTGCGAAAATAGCGGAATTTCCGAGGGCAAGATGCCCTCGGAACGCGCGGACAAGATGTCCGCGACACGTTGTAAACGATCTGTTTAGGGGCCTCTGATAAAATCGTGCCCTCTTCGCCTGGCAAAGGTCAGAAATGAGGGCACTTCCCGCAAAATAGCGCAAAAGAAGTGCCTCCCCGGCTCCGATTTTCTTACTAGTGGAATCGAAACGGGGATGCTTTCTACCCCCTCCCGGCTGGGGAAATGCTTTTTGCCGATTCGCCCGCCGCGAGGCCCCGGGGCGATTTGTTTGTACGGGACCATATTGAATTCCTGAAACATTGTAGCAATCGGGGAAACGCCGGTTCGCCCGGAGCACATGCGATGAAGATACGGGGTATTGAGTGGAAACTCCTGACGCTGACGATCCTGACGCTGGCCGTCGGGGGAACTCTGGCGTTCGTTTGTTTCCTCCCTCATGTTCTGACGTGCGGGACGCCCTGGTGTGTGATCCTGCGGGTCGGGCTGGTGGGACTGTGCGCCCTGGCGGCGATTGTTTTGATCTGGCTGATGCTCCTGGGACGGTCCGTTCTGGAACCCCTGGCGTTCCTGGCAGACCGGGCAGGTCACATCGTCTCACGCCACGACTGGGGCCAGACGCTGGACATGAACCGCGCGGACGAGGTCGGCCGGCTGGCGCACGTTTTCGATCGGATGATCGAAATGCTCCGCGAGCAGGAAAAGAAACTCCACCAGGCCGAGGAACCCCTGCGACGGCGCATCGAGCAACAGACGGGCGAACTGCTGGCCGTCAACGTGCACCTGCAGGAAGAAAAGGACCAGATACAACAATATCTGGACCTGGCCGGCGTGATGGTCCTGGTGCTGGACCGGCAGGGGCAGATTACCAGACTCAACGAGCGCGGCTGTGAGGTTCTGGAAACGAACGCGAAGGACGTGATCGGGAAAAATTTCTTTGATACCTTCCTCCTGCCCGCCAAACGGCAGCAGGAGCAAAAAGCCTTTGAGATACTTCTTTCTCACCCGGACGATACGCGCGGGGAATGGGAGAGCATGATTCTGACCCGTGCGGGAAACCCCAGGGCGATCCTGTGGCGGCAGGTGGTGCTGCGCAACGAGAAGAACCGCGTCACGGGCGTGCTGCGTTCCGGCCACGACGTTACGGAGCGCAAACGGGCCGTCGAAGCCCTGCGCCAGAGCGAAGACCGCCACCGCGAACTGATTCGGAATCTGCCCGTCGGCCTGTATCGGCGCACGCCCGAAGCGGACGGAAAACTGTTCATGGTCAATCCCGCCATGGCGCACATCCTGGGCTACGAGACCCCGGAACAACTCATCGGGCGAAGCGTCGAGGAATTCTACGTGGATACGTCCCTGCGCGAGCGTTTCGCGGAAAAACTCAACCGGGACGGCGAGGTTACGGGCGAGGAACTCCTTCTGCGACGCCCCAACGGCGAGGTGTTCTGGGCGTCCGTGACGGCCAAGGTGATCCGCGACGATCGGGGCGAGATCATCTGTTTCGACGGGACGATGGAAGACATCACGGAGCGCAAGGGGGCGGAAGAAGAAAGACAGATCGTCCTGCACCGTGCGCAGCGGCAGCGGTCGGGCATCGCGGAATTGGCCGTCGACGCCTCCATTCTCGATGGCGACCTGACCCACGCGTTCCGCAAAATTACCGAAGTCGCCGCCAACGCGCTGGACGTGCAGCGCGTCGGCGTCTGGATGATTCACAAGGAAAAGGACCTGCTGGTGTGCGGAGAATTCTTCACACGAAACCCCCCGGCGCATTCGGAGGGGCAAGGCCTCGTGATCAGCGAATATCCGGAATACTTCAAGGCCCTGCAAACCGATTACGTCATCGACGCTTCCGACGCCCGAAACGACCCGCGAACGGGAGAATACCACGACGATTACTTCCTCCTGCACGACATTGTTTCCGTGCTGGACGCGCCGGTTCGCCTGGGCGGGCGCGTCGTGGGAGTGGTCTGCTGCGAACAATTGCACGTGCCGCGCGAGTGGACGCCCGACGAGATCGCCTTCGCCGGACAGATTGCCGAGCAGGTCTCCCGCGCGCTGATGAACCGACGGCGCAAGGAGGCGGAGGAGCAGCTTCGCCAGGCCAGGGACGCCGCCGAACACGCCGGCCGCGAACTGCGAGAAATGAACCTCAAGCTGGAGGAAGCCATCGAGCAGGCCCGGGAGATGGCCAAGGCCGCCGAGTCCGCCAATCTCGCCAAGAGCGAATTCCTCGCCAACATGAGCCACGAAATCCGCACGCCCATGAACGGCGTGATGGGCATGACCGAACTGGCGCTCCAGACCCACCTGGACGAACAGCAGCGGTCGTATCTGGAAATCGCCTACGAGTCGGCCGAGGCGCTGCTGACGATCATCAACGACATCCTGGATTTCTCCAAGATCGAAGCCGGACGCCTGGAACTCGCCGAAACCGAACTGAACCTCCGAAAATGCCTCGCCGCCGTCCTGACGCCCATGACCCTGCGGGCCGAGCAGAAAGGGCTTGATCTGCGTCTTCGCGTTGAGCAGGACGTGCCGACCTGGCTGCTGGGCGACCCGGTTCGCCTGCGGCAGATCATCACGAACCTTATCAGCAACGCGCTGAAATTCACGGAACAGGGCGAGGTATGCCTCTCCGTGGACTGCACCGGCCAGCCGCGCGAGGACGACGACTGGGTCGAACTGCATTTCGCCGTGCGCGACACGGGCGTCGGTATCGCCCCCGATCGCCGGGAGGCGATTTTCGAAGCCTTCGAGCAGGGCGAAAACGCCACGGTCCGACGCTACGGCGGCACGGGGCTGGGGCTGTCCATCTGCGCCCGGCTGGTCGAAATGATGGGCGGACGCATCTGGCTGGAAAGCGAAGTGGCCAAAGGCAGCACGTTCCACTTCACCGCCGTCTTCCCCTGCGTCACCGGGCGCGACGACGAACAACATCCTCCGGAAATTCTTCAGGGCGTACGCGTCCTGGCGATGGACGACGACCCCACCAACCGCCAGATCGTCCACGAAATGCTCGGCGGATGGGGCATGGACCCCACGACCGTCTCCAGCGTGCCCGAGGCGCTGGAACAGCTCCGCGCCGCGCAGCAGGAAGATCGTCCCTATCGCCTGATCCTCTCCGACATGTGCATGGCGGAAGGAAACGTCTTCGACCTGGCCGAGGAGATTCTCCACGACGACGCCCTGTGCGGCCTGCCGATTATCCTGCTGTCCTCCTCCGACCAGACGGTGGATCGCGTCCGCGCCAAGAAATATCGAATCAAGGAATGCCTCGCCAAACCGCTCCGCAAAACCGATCTGCTGTACACCATCGAAAATACGCTCCAGACGACGTTCGCCGTCGGCGCCGGTGCATCGGAGCACGACGGAACCTATTCCACCACCGCGCCCGCCTCGATGCTGGGACGCTGCATCCTGCTGGCTGAGGACAACCGCGTCAACCAGCAGCTAGCCGTGGCGATCCTCCAGCGAGCGGGCTGTCGGGTCGTTGTCGCCGCTGACGGCAGGGAAGCCGTCGAAGCCTGGCGGGCGGAACACTTCGACGCGGTCCTGATGGACGTGCAGATGCCCGAAATGGACGGCCTGGTCGCCACGCGACTGATCCGCGAATTCGAACGGGAACGGAACGTGCACACGCCCATTATCGCCATGACCGCCCACGCCATGATCGGCGACAAGGACCGCTGCCTCGAAGCGGGCATGGACGGATACATCTCCAAGCCCATTCAGATCGAATCCGTCATCCGGGAACTCCGCCGCGTGCTGGCTGAAATCCCCGTCCACGCCGAAACCTGAGGAAGAGAACACGAATAAGACGAAGAAGTCAGGAGTCAGAAGTCAGAATATAAAGATACAAAATCATATTCGTGTAATTCGTCTTTATTCGCGAAATTCGCGTTCTCTTAATGCGCCTGTTTCATCTCGTCGAGGAAGGCGCTGCGGTCCTCGGCCCATTTCTCCGCCTCCTGGGCGGTGACGATTTCGTCCCGCACCAGCCGGGCAAGGGATCGCTCCATCGTGATCATGCGCTCTTCGGGAACGTCGCGCGTGCGGATCTGAAGCTGCGAATAGAGCTGCTCCAGCTTTCGCAGCCGGATGAGGTTCGCCACGCTGTAGGTGTTGTTGAGAATCTCCATCGCCACGACGCGGCCTTTTTCGTCCGCGCGGGG
>JAFGEJ010000276.1 GCA_016931655.1 Phycisphaerae bacterium | reverse complement strand
CGAAATCAAAAGCTTCTTCTCAGTATCTCAGGAACTCTGTGTCGGATTTGTTGTTTCTTCATCATGCCAGAATATCCGGTCGCTCACGTGTTTTTTACCGTGGGGAAGAAGGATTGCTCTACCGCGTGCAAATCGGTAGTGTATGCCGCATGGCCAAACTGTACGACGTATTGATTCTGGGTGCGACGCCGGCGGGATACGCCGCCGCGGCGCAGCTGGCCGGCGAAAAGCATGACGTCGTGGTGATCGACGCCCCGCCGCAGGACCCCGCCGCCGCTCCGGCGGAGTGTCCATTAACCGACTGGATTCCAGCCACGCTGTTTTCCCCTCGCCGGGGCAAAGCGGCGGTAGGCGCATCGCCGAGTCTCCCGCGGGACGCCGACGCGGAGGCGTTCCAGGCGGTTCGATATCACGACGCCGCCCTGCAGCGAACGGCGGAATTCGCACTCAAGGAGCCGGCTGGTTATTTTGTCTCTCCCGACGCGTTGTGCCAGGCCATGCGCAACCAGGCCGTCCAGGCCGGCGCGACCGTTCGGGCGACGCGCAATCCGGTTCGGATTCACCCTTACGAGGACCACGTGGACGTGGTGACCACCAGGCCGATCCACGGCCGGCTGTTGATCGTCGCGCATGACACGCCGGAGGCGATTCTCAGCCGCCTGGGACGGGGCGTGCGGGAAACGTCCCCGGCAATGACCGCCGTCGGGCTGGACGTTCCCCTCCCAACGGGCAGGCGAAAGAAGTCCGACGCCTGGACCCAGCCGCTGCGCGGCGCGCTGCACGTGATGGAACTGCCCGAACGGAGCGAGTTGGGTCTGTTCTTTTTGGCCGGCGCGACGCTGCATTTGCGCGTGCTGTCCACGTCGGCCGCCGCGGGCAATCGCTCCGCGGAATTAACGGGAATGATTCAGTCGCTCCAGAAGGCGAAAGTCCTGCCGGGCGATCTGGATTTTTCCCGCGCGCGGGGCGCGGTGTGGCTGCCGTCAGCCGGGGCCGCCCTGGAGCAGGAAACGCACGAAGCCAAGCGCTGCCTGCTGGCCGGCTCCGCCGGCGGATTCGCCGACAGCGTCACCGGCCAGTCAATTTATCCCGCCGTCTGCTCGGCGCTGCTGGCCGCGGCGACGGCCCACAAGGCCCTGGCGAGCAAGACCCCCCAGGAAACGTTGATGACCTTCCGCGACGTCTGGCGGAAAACGCTGGCCGACTACCTGCGCCCGCCCAATACGTCCCTGGCGATGCTCCTGCCGCTGTTGTTTGTCAACGAGGGCGTCGTGGAAAAATTCAGCCGGGCCTTGTTGTTCGGCGAAGACATTTGATACACGGACAAAGAAAGGACACCATGAACGTATTGGTCACGGGCAGTATCGGAATTGACACCGTCGAGGCGCCGTCGGGCAAAGTCGCCGACGCGCTGGGCGGATCGAGCGTATATTTTTCACAGGCGGCGAGCTTTTTCGCGCCGGTGCGATTCGTGGGCGTGGTCGGCGAGGACTGCCCGGCGGACTTCCTCAAGCCGCTGCGGGAAAATCCCAACATCGACATGGGCGGGCTGGAAATCCGCGCCGGCTCGAAGACCTTCCGCTGGCACGGCCGATACCACGACGACGTCAACCAGCGAGACACCGTCAGCGTGGAACTCAACGTGCTGGCCGAGAAAGGCCCGACGATCCCGGAAAACTTCCGCGACAGCGAATACGTCTTCCTGGCCAATACGCATCCGGCCCTGCAACTGGAACTGCTCGGCCAGTGCGCCGCGGCGAAGCTCATCGTCGCCGACACGATGGACCTGTGGATCGAAACCGAAACCGCCCTGCTCGGCGAGCTTCTGGGAAACATCGACGGCGTGGTGCTCAACGATTCCGAGGCGCTGAGCCTGACGGGCCGGAACAACGTCATCCAGGCCGGGCTGGAGATCGCCTCGCGCGTGAAGCGATTCTGCGTGATAAAAAAAGGCGAGCACGGGGCCGTGCTGTTTATCGACGGCAAGGCCTACCCCCTGCCGGGCTACCCGGCGGTGAACGTCGTGGACCCCACCGGCGCGGGCGACTGCTTCGCCGGCGGTATGATGGGCCACCTGGCCGCAACGGACCCGACCCCGGAGAAACTTTGCTCCGCCCTCCGCCAGGCCGTCGCCTACGGAACGGTGATCGCCAGCCTCGAACTGGAGGCCTTCTCGCTCGATAAACTGCTGACGATCACGCGAAAGGACATCGACAAACGCTTCGCGGAATTTACCGCCCTGACGCGATTCTGAAAAAGAGAATTTAAAAATCTACCACAGAGCCACAGAGGTCACAGAGAAAGACGTGATTTCTTATGGTTTTCTCAGTGTTCTCTGTGTCTCTGTGGTAAATTTCTCTTTTTTTTCAAAGGTTTTAGTACGGAATTCAACATGACGGAACATTCGAAACATTCAGAACATGTAAAAAATTCCAAGCCGGTTTCACGATCTTTTTTTGCATGGGTCAAATCGCGTCGCCGATGGTTTCCGGCAGTGGCGGCGGTGGTGGTTCTCATCGCCGCCGCGGCGGTGTACGTCTCGCTGCTGCCCAAGGCCCCCACGGACGAGCAAGGCCGGCCGCTGACGGAATCGCAGGATGTTCGCCGCCGCGCGATGGAACTGCTCCGGGCGGAGCAGCCGGAGATGGCGGCTGAGCTTCTGGAGCAGTACATTGCCAACCATCCCAAGGACCTTACCGTGTACATCGCACTGGCGGAATTGCATCTGCACCGAAACGATCCGAAGCGATGCGACGCCGTCCTGGACCAGGCCCAGGCCTTCGCGCCGGACGACGCGGGCGTGCTCTGGGTGCGGGGCATGTCGGCCCAGAAGCAGGGGCGGGATCCCTCGGCGCTGTTTCGCCAGGCCGCCGAAACCCCCAACGCCTCGCCGGACGTTCAGGGGATGTTCGGCCTGTACCTGCTCGGCGAGGAACAGGCCGAAGAGGCGGAACGCTATCTCCGCCGCGCGGTGGAGGGACAGACAAACAACGGAATGGTCCACGCGGCCCTGGGGCAAATCGCCCTCGGCCGAAATCAGATCGACGAAGCCCACCGCCTGCTGAAGCGTGCAACGGAACTGACGCCGCAAAGCCCCGCCGCCTGGGCGCTGCTGGCGGAGGTGCAGACGAACCGCGGCGAGGCGGACCAGGCCGTTGCGTCATTGCGGGAGGCGCTGAAGGTCGCCGGCGGCGCCCAGCGGGGAGCGGTACTCATGGAACTGGGCAAGGCCCACATGGCCGAGCGACGCTGGTCCGAAGCGGCGGAGATGTTCGCCCAGGCGGCGGACTATCCCGCCGTCCGTGCGCCGGCGGCGTTTCAGGCCGCCCAGTGCTACTATTTCACCGACGCCTACGCCAAGGCCATGCACTACATCGACCAGGCCCAGGCCTTTGCGCCGGACGACCCGAAGGTCAACGAGTGGAAGCGGAAAATCGAGACCGCCCGCTACGGCCAGCCGGCCTCGGACGCAACGCGAAAACCCCTTCGCTCCGTCCTGGACGTTCCCCCGGAAGAAGAGAAGCCATCTGATTCCAAAAAAACCGGCGAAGCGACAAAGCCATAAGGCCCTGGATTCGTTAACCGAGAAAAGAATGGAATCGCACGAATCAGGCCTTTTGACGCATGCCGGAGCGAAACGCCTCTGCCCCCTGGCGTATATTTTTAAGGTATTCCTTGAAATCGCAGTCTTTCAATTCTTCTCGAATCTTCTTCTTGGCGTCCCAGACCTGTTTCTGCCAATCTTCAAGTTCTCGTCCCTTAAACTTCATAGAAAATCACCTCCGCGGGTGTGGCAATTTCAAAACCAAATTTATAGCCCGCTTTTTCCGTCAATCCGCGAAGTTTCATTTTAACGTTGGTGTTTACAATATGACGACAATTCCAACTCACCAACACATCAATATCCGGATTGGTCACGACCAAAGCGACATGCAAGGCGTCATCGAACATTTCCGCCGGAACGGCTCCGTTTTCGATATAAAGACTACACAGGTAATTCACGTCCTCTTCCTGTCGAGCAGGAAGAATGTGAAGAGGTTCGACCAGATTTTTCAAAGCCGCTCGAAGCTCGGGATCCGAAGTTTCCTGCAACTCTCTCAAAACAACATCTGAGGCAAAACCTTCGAACAAGCCTTGCGATACCTGGCGAAATAACGTTTCCGTGCAGGCTCTTTTTTCCCGATTGTGGAAATCTTCATCAAAACAAAAGCCGAAAACAGACGTTTCAAGATAAAGATTCTGTTTCTTCATCATCTTCAGTATAGCAAGACATGACGGAAAGGACAATGGAGCCGACGGAAAGGATTCCTCAATACTCTTTCCGTTTTCGGGCGGGGGGGATGTCCATCAGGCCGCGGTATTTCGCGACGGTGCGGCGGGCGATGTCGATGCCGGCCTCGTTGAGGGCTTTGGCCAGTTCATCGTCGTTGAGTGGGTTGGATTTGTCTTCGTTGTCCACGATTTCCCTAAGTTTCACGCGCACGGCGTCCCAGCTCATGTCCTCGCCGTCAGCCGTCTTCGTGCCGCCGGAGAAGAACATGCGCAGCGGGAACACGCCACGCGGCGTCTGAACGTACTTATCCGCGACGGCCCGGCTGACCGTTGCGACGTGCACGCCGACCCGCCCGGCTACGTCGGCCATCGGCAGCGGCTTGAGCGCCTCCGGGCCGGCGTCCAGAAACTCCCGCTGCACCTTGAACACCTCCTCCGTCACGCGGCGAATCGTCTGCCGCCGCTGGGCAATCGCCTCCAGAATCCACTGGGCCGAGCGAATGTTCCGACGCAGAAACTGTCGGGTCTTCGTGTCGGTGTTTCGATCGCGGGCCTGGTTGGCGTAGTATTCGCTGATCGAAAGATTCGGCAGATACTCGTCGGCGGAGACAACCACGACCTGGCCGTCGTCGTCGACCAGGACGATCACGTCGGGATGGATGACCGGGGCGGCCTGGCCGCCGATCCGCAGCCCCGGACGCGGGTCCAGGCGGGAGATGTTCCCAATCGCCGTTTTGACGTCCTCCAGTGAGCAGCCCAGTCGTTTGGCGACGGCCGGCAGGCGGTTCATCTCCACCTCGCGGAGAAAGTTCTCCACGATCTGCGTTTCCAGGTGTACGTCGCGTCCCGCCCCGGCCAGCGCGTGTAATTGCAGCAGGAGGCATTCCCGCAGGTCGCGCGCCGCCACGCCCGTCGGGTCCAGCCCCTGCACGAGAGACAACGCCTGCCGGAGCGCCTCAACGGTCACGTCGGGATTCGTTCCGGCCGCCTCGGCGGCGAGTCGCTCCAGGGGAATACGGAGATACCCGTCCACGTCGATCACGCCGAGGATCACCTCGCCGGCGGCGAGCACAGCCGGGGAGGCCTCCACGAACACCCACTGCTCCCGCAGATACTCCTCCAGCGTCAGGCCGGGCCCGGGGGCGTTGGCCATCGCCTCGAGCTTGGCGTCCGGCTCTCCGGAATCGCCTCGGCGGGAGTACGGCGCGTCGTCGTTGGCGAAGTCCGGGCCGAACTGACGCGTCATCTCGTCCAGGCGGGAGAAATCCTCGCGGTTTCCGTGGTTCCCGTCGACAACCAGTTGGCCTTCGTCGTAGTCCCGCTCGAAGGCCGCCTCGGCGGATTCGCCCTCGCCGCCCTCGGCGACTTCCAGAACCGGGTTGGAAACGAGTTCCGCGTCGATCCTCTCCTGGAGCGCCAGGAGGGGCAGTTGCAGAATCTCCATCGCCTGGATGATCCGCGGGGCGAGTTTCATCTCCTGGCGAAGGCCTAGATGTTGTGTCTGATCGAGCCTCATGCAATCCACGTGCCAAAATTTCAAATCGGGCAAGGAGACATTGTATCGGGCTATAAATTCTTCGGCAACGCCCCTGCCCCACTGAGGCGCGAAATTCCTTCTTCCCGCGGGTATTGCAAACGATAACTCACGAAAATATAATGCCCTTACACGCGGGAAGGTTTTTTGAGAATTCTAAAAAACCTACCACAGAGCCACAGAGGTCACAGAGAAAGACGTATTTTTTAAGGTTTTCTCTGTGTTCTCTGCGTCTCTGTGGTAAATGAATGGTTTTTCAGAGGTCTCTGTTTTCGATGGCCAGGAAAAATTGTACAAATCGCGGGCCGTCCCGTTACGGCGCCTGGGCGACGGGATTGTTGCTGGGCGGCCTCGGCGGAGCGGTTCCCTGGATGTATGTCGGCGTGTGGAACGTCTCGCTGCTGGCCGGCGCCGTCTCCGGGGCGGTGGCGGGACTGGCCGCCGGGATGCTCTGGGCGCGGCGGATGCTGCTGATTCTCAACGACGAGGACGCTTCGCGGGCCGAACGGATCGCCGCCGGCGTCGGCTGGGGCGCGATTTCCGCGGCTGGCGCGATCCTGCTGTACTGGGGTGCTCTGACGGTGCTCTACCGCCCGGCGGCGGACATGTTCCTCCAGGCGGGCTATTTCGCCGTGCTGGTCGCCATCGCCATCGGCGGAACCCTCGGCCTGCTGGCCGGTCTGTGCTGGATACACGCCGCCGCCCGGTCAGCCAGAAAGGAATAATACCAAACACACGTAGTCATTGCATGGTGGAGCACCTGCTCCACCATGTTAATTCGCTTTTATAAATTGACTTGACGCGGCGGAGCAGGTGCTCCGCCGCGCATTTACTTTTCGGTGCAACAAAGCATTATGTGTTCTAAACCAAATTCAGGAAGGAGGAATCGGCGGGTTTACACCCGCCGCTCATTTTTAGAGTTTCCCAACCGCGCCAATGAACCCGTTGTTCCCGTTTTTCCTATCGTGAGTCGGAGTACGGATTGGCGGCTTCGACTTCCTGGCGGAACTCGCGGAAGAGGGTGATGCGGTCCTTTCCGGTGGCCTTGGCGTGGTACAGGGCGCGGTCGGCCATCGCCACCAGCGCGTCGGCGGAGGAGGGGAAATCGTCCCGGCTGGAGGCGACGCCCACCGAAAGCGTCACCGGAATGCGAAGATGAGCGTTCCGCCGGAATTCCACGCTCATTTCCTCGCGGATTCGCTGGACGACGCGCAGCGCCTCCTCGGAGGTGGTCATCGGGAGCAGCAGCACGAATTCGTCTCCGCCGTAGCGGGCGGCGACGTCGCCCTCGCGCAGGGACAGGCGGATAATGTCGGCTGTCCTTTGAAGAAGCTCGTCGCCCATCTGATGGCCGAGGGTGTCGTTGAATTCCTTGTAGTGGTCCAGGTCGATCATGCAGCAGCTCAGCTCGTTGTCGTGCCGCTGGGCCTGGCTGAATTCGCGCGCCAGGTGCTCGGCGAAGAACCGCCGATTGTCCAGGCCGGTCAGCGGATCGGTGGTGGCCAATTCACGCAGCTTCGCCATGGATTCCTCGAGCTGGCGATTTTTCGCCTGCAATTCCTCGAGCATCCACTCCAGCCGCAATTGCAGACGGTCGTGTTCAATCTTGATGCTGTGCAGGCGGAGATTTTTTTCCACCAGCGGCGGAATGGCAAAGAGATAATCGCCGTGCTTGACGATGTAGTCCTGCGCGCCGGCTTCGATGGCCTGGCTGGCGATGGACAGGTCGTTTTCGCCGGTGACGAAGATCACGGGGATATCGGTCCGACGGAGAATTTCCTCGAGCACCGTCAGGCCGGGCATGTCGGGCAGGTGCAGGTCGAGCAGTACGATGTCGTAGTCCTGGAAGTCCTGCTCCAGGCATTGTCGTCCGCCGCGAACGATCATCAGGCGGCTGTCCGGGCCGAGACGATAATACGTCGCCAGGGCGTCGCGGATCAGTTCGCAGTGGTCCTGATTGTCATCGACGATCAGGATGCGCGGGCAGATTTTTCCGGCGTCGTGCGTCATGATGCGTCCGTCACCTCGTTTTTCTTTCCCGCGGCCGCGGCGGGAAAAAATTCCTCCAGCGGCTGCCGCAGGGCCTGGGTCATGGCCGGGATGTCGCGGGTTTTGAACACCAGCGAATGCGCCCCGCCGCGGCGAATGGCCTGGGTCTGTTCCTCCGTCAACTCGATGCCCGTGACAAACACCACCTCGATATTCCGCAGCGTCGGGTGGGCCTTGATCTGCTCCATCAGCGCCAGGCCGTCCATACCGGGCATATCCACGTCAAGGAAGATCACGTCGGGATGGGCCTGCTCGCCGTCGGCGGCGCGAAGGAGCATCGTCATGGCCTCCTCGCCCGTGGCGGCCTCGTGAACGCGGCAGGGACGATCCAACTGGTGCAGCACGTCCCGCGTCAGCCAGCGGTGGTCGGCGTCGTCGTCCACCAGCAGCACGTTGAGAGGCGCGATAGGGGGAAGAGGCTCAGACATGCGCCGCCTCCTGTTCCGGGCTTTGCACGCGATCGTCGGCCAGCGTGATATGGAAGCTTGTGCCCGTCTGTGGGCCGGACTCCACCCACGCGCGCCCGTCGTAACGGGAGGCGACGGTGCGCACGACCGTCAGTCCCACGCCCTTTCCCGCGACGTTCGAGCCGCCGGCGTTGTATCCGCGGCGGAAGACCGCGAACACCTTTTCCCGCTGCTCGGGCGGAATGCCCGGGCCGTTGTCCCAGACCACAAATTCGTGCTTCAGGCCGTCAAAACGATAGCGAACCTCGATCTTCCCGCCGCTCGGGCGGTTCATGTATTTCACGGCGTTGTCGATCAGGTTCTGAAACGCCTGGCGGAGGCGGCGCTTGTCCACCCACAAAACGGGCATGGGCTCGTCGATCGACAGCGTGATGTTCCGTTTCTGGAGTTCGTACTCGAACACGCCGGTCAGGTCGCGCAGCAGGTCGCCGACGTTCGTTTCGGAGGGTTTTTCGGGGCGCGTCTTGATCCGGCTGATTTCGAGCAGCTCGTCGATCAGCGCCGACTGCTGGTCCACGTTGGACTGGATGCGCTGCAAACGGGCCAGGACCTCCTCCGGCAACTCGTCGCGGTGGTTGATCATGATCATGGTGGCCATCCCCGCGATGTTCCGCATCGGCGCGTTGAGATCGTGGCTGACGGCCCGGAGGAACTCCTCCTTGTCCCGCATCTCGTCGCGAAGGCGCTCGTTGATCTCCTGAAGCTCCCGCGTTCGCTTCTCGACGGTCTGTTCGAGCTGATCCTGCTGGCGGAGGAGCTGGAATCGCACGGAGGCCACCTGGGCGGCCATGTGATCGAAGGCGTCGCCGAGTTCGCCGGCTTCGTCGTGGCGTTTCATGTTCGCGCGGACGTTGTAGTCTCCCTCGGCCAGCTTTCGCGTAACGCCGGTGAGCTTTCGGAACGGCCTGAGAACGACCCGCCAGATCAGCAGAAACGCCGCGGGCAACACCAGCAATTCAATGCCGCCGGCGGTGAGAATGATCCTCCGCCGAGCGGCCGCCAGCGCCCGCGTGGTCTGGTGCGTGCTGAGCACCACGCGAACACCGCCGGCAAGGCGCTCGTGCATCCAGACCTTGTCCCGCGAAATCACCGGCCTGGCAATGAAAATGTGATTCGGCCCCCAATAGGCGTGATGGAGGGTTTCGGGATTTGAATCCACCCGCTCCTTCCACGTGCGCAGGTCGCCATAGCAGGCGGCCAGGTCGCCCCGCTGATCCACAATCGCCACGAAGACCACGCTGTCCTTCACCCAGTCGCCGGCAAGCTGTCGCAGGTTGCGGTCGTTTCCGTCGCGCAGGTCCGCCTCGGCAGCCGCCCCGAAGGCCTTGCCCAAATGCACCGCATGGTCATAGTCTTTCCGGCGCATCATGTCGTGGACGGCCTGGTAGTAGGACCAGGCGCCTATCGCCACCACCGCCGAGACGACCAGCGTCAGAATCAGCGCAGCCTTGACCTGCAACCCGACGCGAAACCCGCGACGCGGCTTTGGAAAATCCGATTGTCCCGTCCGGTGAGGCAAGAACGGCTATCTCCGCTTCTGAACAGGGCGTAAAATGCATTGGGCCGCGAAAATCGCAACACCCTGCCGCCACAAAGGTTACGACAATAGAACCTCGCCCTGCGCGTAGAAGCCGACGCAATGCACCGGGCAAGGTACGGTAGTAGTATCGTCGCGTTTGGGGGGGGACTTTCGTAAGGGAGCAGCGTGGCGGACTCGATAGAGCCTGATCAAAAGAGGGTTAACTGGTTAATTGGTTAATTGGTTAACTGAGGCCGTCCAGAAATTATAGTGTTGTTCTTTCTTCTTCTCGACCCGAAGGGTCGAGGAGCGTCTGGCCGGGGGTGAGCGAATCGAACCCCCGGGAACGAGCTCTCTATTTTGAGTCCCAACGGGACGATAGCGAGTTTGATGAAAAGGAATCGTCGCTGTCGCCCCGTTGGGGCTATAAGAAAATAAGCCTTTTTCCGGGGG
>JAFGEJ010000275.1 GCA_016931655.1 Phycisphaerae bacterium | reverse complement strand
TTCTCAGTATCTCAGGAACGGAGCCTGCCCCCAAGGGGTGTCGGATTTGTTGTTTCTTCATCATGCCAGAATATCCGGTCGCTCACGGAATAATTTCCCTTTTGTTAGGTTATTGACACGCCGGAAGAATCCGATACACTAATCGACCCTCACGCCGCGTACATTGCGGCTGGGCGTCGCGGCGACGAGACGCCGGCGGCCCCATCGTCTAGTGGCCTAGGACACCGGGTTTTCATCCCGGCAACCGGAGTTCGAGTCTCCGTGGGGTCATGACATGCAACCCATTGCCGCGGCAATGGGTTGTTTTTTTTCGGTTCACGCAATATACACTTCGTACCGTCGGCAAGAGAGTTGACATTCTCGACGCGCCGGCCTAGGATTGAAGGCCACGGGAACGGGTATTCTCCGGCAGCACAAAAAGTGTGTCTTGTGGAAGGAGACAATTCATGGCCTCGGAACATACACTGGAACTGACCGACGGAAACTTTGAGGAGGAAGTCGTGCGGGCGGAGACGCCGGCGTTGGTGGACTTCTGGGCCGAGTGGTGCATGCCCTGCAAGATGCAGGGGCCCACGATTGAAGAACTGGCGGCGGAGTACAAAGGAACGCTCAAGGTCGGCAAGGTGGACACGGATTCCAATCGGGAAATCTCGATGAGGTTCGGTATCAGCGCGATTCCGACGCTGATCCTGTTCAAAAACGGCGAAGTGATCAAAAAGTTCGTCGGCCTGCAGCAGAAGTCCGACTTAAAGGCCGCCATCGACGAAGCCATCGGGTAAACAGCCGAAACAAAAACTCCACGAATTACACCGATTCCAAAGAGATTTCACGGATGTTTCTTCTCGAATACAATCCGTGCAATCCTTTTTTTTCATCCGTGAAATCCGTGGTGAAATCCGTGGATGATTTCGGACGATTTCATGGCGGTGGAACAAAATACACATTCTCTGACGCGAGACGAAGTTCGCGCCGTCGACCGCCACGCCATTGAGGTTCTCGGCGTGCCCGGCGTGGTGCTCATGGAAAACGCCGGGCGAAACGCCGCGGCTGTGGTGGAGAATTTTCTCAACCATGACCCAAACAAAGGCGTCGCCGTGGTGTCCGGAGCGGGCAACAACGGCGGCGACGGATACGTCATCGCCCGTCATCTGGCCCGTTGCGGCTATCCCGTTGTCACGTTTCTTCTCGCGCCGGAAGATAAAATTACCGGCGATGCGCGAATCAACCTGGATATCCTTCACCGCCTCGGGCTGGAGGTCAGGCCGGTCGAAGACCCCTCGCGCCTCGCCGAAGAACTGCGGGAATTCGACCTGATCGTGGACGCAGCCGGCGGCACGGGCGTTCGCGGGGCGCCGCGGGGCGACCTGGCCGAGGCCGTCGAGCAGATCAACGCCGCCGGCAAGCCCGTCGTGGCCATCGACATCCCCACCGGCCTGGACTGCGACACGGGCCAAGCCCCCGGCCCGTGCATCCGGGCAGCCGTCACCGTTACCTTCGTCGCACGCAAACGCGGATTCGACAACCCCGCCAGCCTGCCTTACACCGGCGAGGTGATCGTAGCCGACATCGGCATCGACCCCCAACACGCAACCCCGCCGACGCAACAGAATAAAACAAAAGAGAACACGAATGACGCGAATAAAGACGAATGTCGCAAATAGTATTTTCTTTGAAAAATATTGAAAAATATTCGTGAAATTCGATCTTATTCGTCTTATTCGCGTTCTCTTTCTTCGCCAACCCTTTGCAGAAGTGTCATGAAGCCGATACGAATTGCAACGCGAGGCAGTGCGTTGGCTTTGGCTCAAACGAGACAGGCCGGCGAGGCAATTGCACCGGTTTTCCCGGGCCGGGCGATGGAAATCGTGCCCATTGAGACCCGCGGCGACCGGATCGCCGGGCCGCTGGCGGCGGAGGGAGGCAAGGGCCTTTTCACCGCCGAGTTGGAGTCGGCCCTGCGCGGCGGCGCGCTCGACCTGGCGGTGCACTCGGCCAAGGACCTCCCCGCCGACATGGCAGCCGACCTGACCATCGCGGCGGTCCTTCCCCGTGCCGACGTTCGGGACGCACTGCTCAGCCGGGCCGGGCCGCTGGAGCAATTGCCCGCCCGCGCGAAGGTCGGCACGAGCAGCCTCCGTCGAACCGCACTGCTGCGCTCGGCCAGGGCGGATCTGGAAATCTCACACCTGCGCGGAAACGTCGATACGCGGATCAAGAAGATCCTGGGCGAGCAGGCCGACTTTGACGCGACGGTGCTGGCAATGGCGGGGCTTCAGCGCGGCGGCTGGCTGGAGAAGCTCGCCTCGCGGGTGCACCCCCTGCCGGCTGACGTGTTCATCCCGGCGGCCGGGCAGGGAACGCTGGTCCTGCAAACCCGCGCGTCCGACGCGGAACTCATTGAATCGCTGCGGGCGATCTGTCACGTCGAGACGTTTCAATCGCTCCAGGCCGAGCGAAGCGTCCTGCGACGGCTGGGCGCGAACTGCCACAGTTGCCTGGCCGTCCACGTGTTTGCGGATTCGCAAACCTTCCGTGCCCGCGCCATGGCGGCCCGGCCTGACGGTTCGGACCTGATCCGCGCCGAAGCGCAAGGCCCGGCTGCCCAATCCGCCGCCGACGCCCTGGCGGAAGCACTCCTGAAGGCGGGGGCGAAAGAACGGCTGGGGACTACTTGAGGCCGTCCGGAAATCATGCCTGGTGGAGCAGGTGCTCCACCAGGCATAATTGTAAAACTATTGGCGAAATTATTGTCTACTTGCAAAGCCTTGAGCTTGTAATTCGATTGTTTTTGAATGAAACCGAAAATTCACAGCACGTACCAATAAACTTGGGGCAACTTAAAGAAGGGGATGAAGTACAGAGCACCCCATTTACCAATTATGATTCATTGAGTGTGTTAATCGAAAAAATAAATTCAAAATTAAAAGAACTCAACCGTGATGAGCGAATTGATGATTCATTAGTAAAACTCAGGGATGCCATAGCACATGGACGACTTTTGTCTTCATCCCCCCAACGGCCCCAGTCCCCTGAGGATCATTTCAAGCTGTATAAATTTTCCCGCGAGGATACAAACCATATGGTACGGGTTGAAGTCGCCGTGGATATTTCTCTGGAAGAATTGAAAAGGCAAAAAAACCTTGTGCTCGAGGCCTGCAAAAAGGTGACGAATATTGGTCATTCGCTCGGATTCGAATGTTTCCCGGATACGATTTCCTGAATATGCCGTTCAAAGTCGAGGCAACAACATCAAAACACCTTTCCCCGCGAACGGCCATTTATTTCGTAACGACCCCATTGAGTTACGCCTGAAAGGCGTGGACATACCAGCCCAGGGCGAAGCCCTGGGTAGGCGGGTTGTTTTATCGGGAGCCCTGTAAGGGCGAAACAAATTGTCGCGCCCTTACAGGGCTTGATTGTTATCACACACCCAAACCCAGGGCTTCGCCCTGGGCTGGTATGTTTCAGGCCCTTCAGGCCGAAGAAAAGAACAGAAAATTCTAAAGGAATCCCATCCATGTTGTTATTGGATGAATATTTGGACAGTTTCCAGTTAACAAAAATACTTGAGGCCGTCCGGAAATTATACGTGGTGGAGCGGGTGCTCCACCACGCATGATTTATGAAACCATTCATGATGGCTCGGCGGGGAGCATGCCGACGGAGGCTTCGGCGAGGGCTTCCAGCATGGCACGGGCCTTGTCGAGCGTTTCGCGGTATTCGCCGTCGGGCGTGGAGTCGGCCACGATCCCCCCGCCGACCTGGAGGTATACCTTCCCGGCGTGATGAAGAATCGTGCGAATGGCGATGTTCCACTCCGCTTCGCCGTTGACGCCGACGATGCCGATGCAGCCGGTATACACGCCGCGGGCGACCGGTTCGAGTTCGTCGATGATTTCCATCGCCCGGATTTTCGGCGCGCCGGTGATGGAACCGCCCGGAAACGTCGCGCGAAGCAGCCCGGCCGGGCCTACGCCCTCGCATAACCGGCCCGTAACGGTTCCCACAAGGTGAAACACCGTCGGATGCGTCTCCAGGCGGCACGGCTCGGCGACGCGGACCGTACCGTAACGGCAGACGCGGCCCAGATCGTTCCGCAGCAGGTCGATAATCATCGCCAGTTCCGCGTTGTCCTTTTCGCTCCCCAGCAGTTCCGCCGCCGCCGCGGCGTCATGATCGACCTGGCCGACGCGAGGGCGCGTGCCCTTGATCGGACGGGTCGTGACGCGCCCCGCCCGGCAGCGCAGAAACAGCTCCGGCGAACTGGAGAGAATCGCGAACTCCCGCCCTTGTGAGGCAAAGTGCAGATACGCGGCATACCAGGCGGGGTTGCGGCGGCGCAGGTGACGATACAGCGCCGCCGGCTGCGGCGCGTCGGGCAAGACGAACCGTTGCGAAAGATTCACCTGGAAAATGTCGCCGGCGGCAATGTATTCCACGCACCGCGCAACGGCCCGGCGGTATTCGTCCGGCTGAAAGTCAGACCGGGCCTGCACGGCCAGATCGCGATGACGTGCGTCGGCGTGTTCCGTCGGCGCCGGGGCCGGGTCCGTGCAACCTTCCGCCCGCGACAGGCAGCTTCGCAGCGCCTCGGCGCCGAGGCCCGCGCCGGCGGGCGGATCGTCGAAACGCAGTTCCACCAGCGTCCAGCGGGTCTCGACGGCGTCGTAGATCAGCAGCGCGTCGTACAGCGCCAGGTGCAGGTCCGGCAGGGGAACGTCGCGCGGCGCCCGGGCGGGGAGACGTTCGATGGTCCGGCCCATTTCGTATCCGATGTACCCGATCCAGCCGGGGACATACGGAACCGCCGGGGATGGCTGCGCAAGAGAAATTCCCATGAGGATGTCATCGAGGGCGCGCCAAAGCCCCCGGCCTTGGGCGAGAATTTCGCCCGTTTCGTCGGACAGTGCTCCGTCGCGCACTTCCAGAACCCGCAACGGCCTGCAGGCGAAGAGCGAATATCGCCCGAATTCCGAATGCAGCGCGCTGGATTCCAGAACCGCCGGGGACGGCTCTTTCGTCAGGGCGTCCAGCAAGCCGCCCGCGCCGCGCGGGCCGGGCAATTCGGCTGCGTGAAGAACGGCGGATTGTCGTTGTACTTGGGGCATTGGAATGAAAGACCATTCTCCGTTTTCAAAGAAAACTCCACGGACCTGCCTGCCGGCAGGCAGGTTTCATGGATTCAAGAAAGATTACACGGATAAGAACTGTGTTTTTCACAAACAGAATAATCCGTGGAATCTCTTTTCCTATCCGTGGAATCCGTGGATAATTTTTCAGCCGGTTTACTGCTGCCATCGTGTGATCTGGTCGCTGGTGCAGGTTCGGGCGACCTCACCGGCGGCGCGAATGAGTTCCTCGTCGCTGGCCTGTGAAGCTTCGAGCAATTGCTCTATTTTTCGCATGTTTCCGCGACGCCCCCTCTGGCGAAATTTCAGCGCGCCCAGCGTCAGCGTGCCCTCGACGCGCCACGCGCGGTCCTGGTCGTTTTCGATAATGTTGAACACGTCGCCGGGTTTGGGATCGTAACTCCAGACGATCCGCTGCTTGTCCATCGTGAGTTTGTGGGCGAAAAGGAGTTCGTCGAGGTAGGTTTCCATCGCTTCGAGTTTTTTCGCGTCACCGGCGTCCTTGTAGACCTCCAGCAGCGCCCGGCCGGCGGCGTCCTGGTATTCCATGCCCGAAGCGGTCAGGGCAAACCGCGCCCGTTCGTTCATCAGATGCCATCCCATCAGAAACATCGCCTGAGCCGGCGCGGCGGATTCGGGAATCTGCCTCGCGCGATTGTAATGTTCCATGAGGCATTGCAGGACGCGGGAGAGGTTCTCGAAATCCTCCGCGCCGTCGGCAAACGCGGAGACCCTCAGCGCCGTGGGCGTATGGACAAACGTATAGGTCATCGTTTCCTTCTTCGCCGCCGGGGCGAGCAACTTCAGCAGCGCCCGGGCCAGCTCCAGATCGGTGATTTCGAGCGTGGCGGTTTCATCCTTCTCCAGACGCTCGTGCATGGCCTTGAATTCGTCCTGATGCTGGTTGTGGAACTCGATGGCGGCGGCGTAGTCGTCGCCGGCGTCGCCGGCGCCCGCCGGCTCAAATCCCAGCACGTCTTTCAGGGGCGTTTGGGGGGCCTGAACGTCCAGCACGCCGCGGCGCGTCGTCTCCGAGGTCGGCCCGTCGGGCGTCGGGAACACCACGGTAAACAGGAGGTATCCGATCAGCCCCGCCAGCAGTACGCCGGAAAGAACCCAGCCGAGTTTATTTCCCACGAGAGACTCTCCTTTCCGCGTATGCACACGCCGGAGCAGACCATTCCATTCACATTAGGCCCAAAGCCAGGCAAATGCGCAATTCCAAGTCAATGCGCGGCGGAGCACCTGCTCCGCCGCGTTAACTTGATTTAAAGCGGTATTAACATGGTGGAGCAGGTGCTCCACCATGCAATAGCTATGCAATAACTATGAATCGCAAACCGGCTTACCGGCCTGGCTGGAGTTCACGGTTTCCCGGCGGCGGGACGTACATGGTTCCGAGGCATCGGGGGTCGTAGAAATAGCGTGACGCACCGGACCAGCTGGAGGCTTCCTGCCCCCGCGGCGAAAAGCGGGTGAAATTCACGCCCCAGAACGCCTCTTTCCCGTCGGCGCCGAAGGCGGCGCGGGGGATCGCGATTTCCACCGACCAATGGTCCTTTTGCCTCGCGGCCGCCACTTTCGCGCCGAGCGGGAACGGCCTGGACCGTCCCAGCGGCGGGTCGGTCTGCACGCCGATTTCCTGAACCACCACGGCGTTGGGCTTCACGAGGATATGATACAGGTCCTCCGCGCCGACGGCCTTGGCGCCGGGGTCCAGGAGGATTTCCACGAGATCCTCCCCGCAGGCCAGCAGTTGCTCGTAGCGAACGAGATTGTCGTTATGCACCACCATGCCCGCCGGGTCGGGTTCCTCGCAGCGAAAGGCGAAGTAAAGGTTTTCGTCGTCCTGCATGGCGAAGGCGAAGGTCTGGCGTTGGGCGAGTCCTTCGGCGTCGCCGTTGTCGGATCGTCGCATTCCGCGTCGGCCTAGCAGGCGGAAATTCCCCGCCGCGGCGCGTGGGCGCGTGGGCCAGTCGTCGAGTTTTCCGTCGAGGCTCGGCGGGGTGTGGAACCGGCCGGCCACCAGAAACGCCGCCTCCGTCTGCAGCGTTCCGCGAGTGGTCGGCTCAGCGGAAATCTCCAGCGTCAGGGGCATCTTCCCGTCGGGCGTGACGGGCACGTCCAGCCCTTCGATCACGAGCTTGGCGTCGCGTCGCGCACCGGGGAGAAACCGCGGAATGGTGTATTCGCCGATAACGCTCTTCCAGCCTTCCGGCAGCGACGAAATCCGCACCTTCGTTTCCAGGGAGCGGTCGAATTCGTTGTACAGCGACGCCAGCACCGTCGCCCGCAGATTGTGCACGTTCTGCCCGGCGTCGGAGGGCACGTCGGTCAGCGACAGATCGCCGCCGCGTACGAACGTCCGGACGCGCTCGACGGCGACGTTACAGGTCCGCTCGGAGAATCGCTGCCAGCGCACCTGGTCGGCGATGCGGTCGCGATCGGTGCGCGTGCGGGGGCGGACGGCCTGGCGGACTTCCTCCGCCAGCAGACGCCTCGCCTCGATCCAGACGTCGCCGTCGCGGACCCATCCCTCCAGGCGAGGGTCGAGGGGATTGTCGCCGGCGGCGGCCAGGCCGGCGTAGCGTACCATCGCGCTGAGAATCGCCCGCGCGACGCCTTCCCGCTGATGCTGCCGGAGAACCCAGAGATACGCCGCATCCTGCAACCCCCGCCGCAGGCGCTTCAATCGCACGGAGGGCAGAATGCACCGCAGCCCCAGCGGCGCGCCGGGGTAGAACAGCCTGGTTTCCTCGTCGTCCGGTACGTGGAATACGTCGCCTTTCCACTGGAGCACATCGGGCAGGAACAGGCCCGTGCAATCGTATTTCGCGGCGAACCAGGCCAGGGCGCAGACGTCGGCGGGGGAAGCGATCGCGGACAGCGGCGGCAGGTACGGCGTATCGCCGGGAGTCAGCCAGACGCCGTCCAGCGGGCGCTGGGGCGTGCGGAAGCGCTCGGTCTGGGCGGGGTCCAGAAACCGCGCCGGCGGCGCGAGGATGTTTACAGGATCGCCCCATCCCGCCGAATCGTCCCCGTCTTTCGGCGTGGGAATCGAAAACGTGCAGAGCACGGGAATGCCCGCGTCGGTCCGGTGAAGAAGTTCCGCGAGTCGCTCGAAACGCCTCAGCGCCTCAGCCGTCGCCTTGCCGCGGCAAGGCCAGGCGAACATCTGATCCTCCGCGCCCAGCGAGCGGAAATGACGCCCGCAGGCGGCGATAATTTTCGCCGCCGTCTGGCGGTAATTCGGCGCGTCGAACCCGCCGTAATACTTCGCCACGGGCCAATCCTCGCAATACGGGACCGGCCAGGCGGCCAGGCCGAGGCCGTCCGCGAAGGCCGAGCCGTCCAGAAACGGCTTGACGATGCGGTCGTAGCCCTGCCAATCCATCTTCAGCCGGCCCTGCACGTCGCGGTGAATCCGCGGCTGCAACGCCCCGTCAAACAAGTCCAGCCGATGCTCGTGGGCGAGTGTCACCAATTCGCGCAGCAGCGATATTCCTTCGGCGAGATGCGGATCGTCGGAATCCAGATGGCTCGGAATGAACGGTTTCCCGTCGCGGCGGACGAATTCGCGGAAGATCGCGTCGTGCGAAAATCCCCCGACGGCGGCGAAGGGGCGAACGTCCGGCAGGACGTAATCGCGCAGCCGCAATTGCACGTCGAAGCGCCAGCCGCCGGCCAGGCCCGCGTCGATGCGAATCGCGCCGCGATAGACGCCGCTCTTCGCGTCGCGCGGGACAGCCAGGTCCACCCAGAGCGCCAGCCGTTCGCCGGACCCAAGATGGTACGGCTGACCGCCGCGAGGCGCATCCGCGGGAACCAGCGGATCGTAATAGGCGTCCGGCTGCGGGGCGCGGTCCGCCAGACGCAGATACCACGCGGGAAACGTCGAAACCGCCAGGGGCAACATGCGAAACAGGCGGATACACTCAGCCGGCAGAGCGACGCTCTTGTCCGCGGTGGCAAGTGCGTCGGGCAAAATACGCACGCCGGACAGCCCGCCCGCCGGTGCGTCGATCACGAGCTGGAAGCTGACCGTTTCGTTCGCGCCGGCAAAAAGCCGCACCGTCTCGCCGTCCCGGGAAAGGATTTCGGCGTCCTCGAATCGCTCCGTCGCCTCGGTCAGGGTTCTCATGTCGGAGGCAACCCAGACGTCCATCACAGCCGGGACGCGCCGGCCGGCGCCCACCGAGCCAGGCCGCCGCGCAACAGGCTCTTCACACCCGACAACCGTCGCCAAAAGCAACGCCGCCAAAAACAACCGCCTTCGAATTGTCGCGGAACGGGACATGAAATGTATTATTCGTCGGCTGGGGTCTGTCCACCCCCGAACTGGGTGTTGTACAGGTGGCGATACAGTTCGCAGCGAGGCAGGAGTTCGTCGTGTCGGCCGACGTCGATGACGCGCCCCTGGTCCATGACCACAATCGCCTCGGCTGACTGGACCGTCGAAAAGCGGTGGGCGATCATGAACGTCGTTCGGCCCAGGACGAACTCCTCCATGGCGCGGTGAATTTTTTGTTCGCTGTCGGCGTCGATCTGGCTGAGGGCTTCGTCGAAGATCAGAATCGCCGGGTCGCGCACGATCGAGCGGGCGATGGCGATTCTCTGCCGCTGCCCGCCGGACAGGGTCGCGCCGTGCTGCCCGACCATGGTGTCGTAGCCGTCGGGCATTTCGCGGACGAATTCATCCACGTAGGCCTTCTTCGCCGCGTCGAGGACGGCCTGCCGGCTGGGACGGCGCTGCCCGTAGGCGATGTTCTCCAGGATGGTGGCGTTGAAGATCACCGTTTCCTGCGTCACGACGGCGATCTGCCTTCGCAGCGAGCGGATGGAATGGCCCGCGATATCCAGGCCGTCCAGGAGGATTTTGCCTTCCGTCGCTTCCAGCAGGCGCGGCAGGAGGCTCACGAGCGTGGTCTTGCCCGAGCCGTTCGGCCCGACGATGGCGATGGTCCGCCCGGCCTGGATCGAAAGGTTCACGTCGCGCAACACGTTTTCGCTCGTGCCGGGATACCGATATCCCACACCGAGAAATTCGATGCTCTTCGAGAGCCGCGGAAGCATCGGCGCGCCGGGGGTGCGTTTTTCCTTCGGCCGGTCGCGCAACTCGAAGAGTCGCTCGGCCGCCGCGTCGCCGCGCTGAAAGCGGGTGGCGACTTTCGAGAGCTTCCGCACCGGATCGAACGCGGCCACCAGTGCGGCCATCCAGGTGATGAACAGGTCCGCCGGCATGACGTCGGTGAGCACCCAGTAGGCGGCCCCGCCGACGGCGAGCAGACCCGCGAAAATGCCCAGCGCCTCAACGACGGGACTGGTCGCGGCGTCCGTGCGGGCCATCCGACGCTGCTGCTTGTACAGGGCGCGGTTCACGCGATGAAACCGCTTGCGTTCGGCGGCCTCCATGGTGAAACTCTTGACCACGCGAATGCCGGTAAGCGTTTCCTCCAGCACCGCCAGCATGTCGGCCCAGCTCTCGAGCGCCTTTTTCGTCGAGCGGCGGATCGCCTTTCCGAACAGGCGAATGGCGTACACGGCAAACGGCCCGCCGATAATGGCGATCAACGTCAGCTTCCAGCTGAGCACCAGCGCCAGGACGACTGACGCGACGGCCTTGGCGGGTTCGACCATGGTCTTGCCGAACAGCGTCACCTGCGCCTGGGCCAGTTCGGTGGAGTCCTGCACAAAGCGGCTCATTGTGTCCGTCGTGCCCTCTTTGGCGAAATAGGTGATCGGCTGGCGCAGGGCGCTGGTGTAACACTCCTCGCGCAGGTCCCACATGCCGCGCAGCACCGCCGTCTCCACGAGATATTCCTGGATAAACCGGAAAAGATCCCGCACCAGAGTAATCGCCAGGGAAACCACGAGCAGCCAGATCAGAATGGGGATGCGCCCCTTCCTGTCGGCCGGTTCGGGCAGGCGGGCGGCGATTGCGCCCAGGAATTTCGAACCAGTCCGAAGGCGATGCAGCTTGATTTTCGCGACGCGGACTTTCGAGGAATCGGTATTGTACACAAGCAGGTCACAAACCCGGTCGGATTCGTCCCACTGCGCCAGTCGGCGGGCGAGTTGGGCGGCCTGCAGAAACTCCCGTCGGCCGTTTTCCTCCACGCCCACCAGCCATTCGTTTACGCCGATGCCCGCTTCGGCGGCCCGGCCGTCAGACTCCAGAGCAATGACGTCCAACACGACGGGAAGATAGCAGCCCGGTTCGATATGGCGGTCCTTCAGGACGAGACGATACACGATGTTCGCGTTCAGGCGATCCTGCGTCATGGAGTTCCACGCCCAGCCGTGCAGGCCTTCCTCGCTGATGAGCACCTTCATGCCCGGAAGCAGCATCCCCAGCCCGCCGCCCCAGAGCACGGCAATGCCCAGAACCAGAAAAAAGGAAACCGCCAGGCGGATCCGGTACGGTTTGAGATAGCGAAGCGATTGAAAAAAGTATTTCATGGGGAAATCCAGCGTCGTTTTCCACGAGCAAGCCGATCTCCGAGAGATTCCGGCCTGCGCGAAGCATCATTATTCAGACCGGGCGGGGGAAAATCAATGGCGCAAAAATTCGATTCCGTCGAATCGCATAAAATTCCCAACTCAAACGGACCGGTTTGTTAACCGGTTAATTGGTGAACTGGTGAACTGAGGCCGTCCGGAAATTCAGGTAACCAAAACATGGACGGTGTTTCCCTGAAATTTTGTTATTTTTTTCTTCGTCCCGAAGGGACAGAAAGCATTTGGCCGGGGGTGAGCGAAGCGAACCCCCGGAAGAAGGCCTATTTTCTTATAGCCCCAACGGGGCGACAGCAACTTTTCCTTCTCATTACACTCGCTGTCGTCCCGTTGGGACTCGATTTTTTTAAACCCGTTTCCGGGGGTTCGCTTCGCTCACCCCCGGCCAGACGCTCATCGACCCTTCGGGTCGAAAAGAAAAAAACAAGACGGTAATTTCTGGACAGCCTCGGTTAACTGGTTAATTGGTTCATTTACCGCTTTTTCCAACCAGTCAACCAGTTCACCAGTCAACCAGTTCACCTTTTCCTTAACCGGATTTACCGAGTTGGTCGCTTTGAGTAAAAACCATTCGTGTCATTCGCCTTCATTCGCGACATTCGTGTTCTCTTCCTCTTCGGTTCGGACAGTGCGATGAAAGCGATTGGCCAGGAACGCCTCAGCCAACAGAACCGCCAGGAGCATCAGGAACAGCGGCGCGGTGAAGTCCATTCGACGGACGGCCCGTTCGTTTCGGCGGGGCAGGTCGCCGGCCGCGGAGAGAATGGAAACGCCGTCCGGAAACAGCGCATGGAGTTCTTCGGGCGTCAGTCGTCTCAGGTCGCTCTCGCCGGCCGGTGTGTTGACGCTGAAGCCCATGTGCACCGTCTTGAGGCCCTCCCGCAGTGTGAGGATGTAATTGCCCACCGCCCGCGGCGCCAGGCGGATGCTCCGGCGGGGGATTTGTCTCAGGGCAAAGGTCACCGGCCCCGGCTGGGCGTCGCCAGCCGACTGAAGCGTCGCGTCGGGGTGTCGCATCCCGCGAGGCAAGGGCAGTTCGATCATTTCTCCGGGCGCAAATTGGCGCGTTCCTTCACCCAGGCCCGTCAGCAGCCGGGCCGTCCGCTGGGCGAGCACCACAAACTGGCCGCTCCGTTGCGCGAGATTCGACCAGCCGCGAACGGGCGAAAGGTTCCACAGCACCACTTCTCCCGCGCCAAGACGGCGCGTGAGAATCGCCGGTGCGCCGTCGGCATACGTCAGGGCCGCCTCCGCGTCGGAGGCGAGAGATTCCACCGCGAAGCGACGTTCCGCCCGCACGTCCGTCAAGGGCGGGTTGGCGTCCGGGCCGGGGGCGAAGGGCTGGAACATCGGCCTGTTCGTATCGGGGCTTGCCAGGGCTTGCGGCGAGGCGAGCGTTTCGATTCGTTCGAGTTTCGCCGGCAGGATGCGCTGGGCTTCGGGCGAATTCCAGGACGCCGGCTGCATCGCCTCGCCGGGAATCCCCCAGACGCCCAGACCCTCGCGGCAGGCTTCTTCGAGGCTCTTCCACTGCCCCGCCGTCAGCGCCGGTGCATCGGCCAGCACGACCAAGCCCGTCCGCTCGAGTGCCCTGGGGGTGAGTTGTTCGGGTCGGATGATCCGCCGTCGCCAGGCGCCGGTAAGGCCGGGCATGGGCGGCGCAACGGCGGCGCCCAGCAAAAAGGCCGTCTGGTTCACGCCGTCGGAGGCAGCCACCATCAGCACCTCCGCTGGCGGCGAGACGTCCGCGGTGAAATAGCGAACATTGTCCGCCGGCAGCGGATCGTCGTTCTGCAGGCTCAGTTTCCCCAACAGCACGCCTTCGCGGTCCGCCCGCGGCGTAAAACGCAGCCGCGCGGGTTGCCCCGGCTGGAGATCGACGCTTCGCCGTTCGACGGCCCGGCCGGCCACGGACAATTGCAGCCGCATCGCGCCGCCCAGGTGCTCCGAAGAGAGCATCGAACGCACGGAGACCTCCGATCCGGGGGCGACGGCGTCGGATTCCACGCGCGGCGGCGAAAGGGCCGCGTTCGCCGCCTGCCGCACACCGACGTCAATCACGCTCAGACGCACGGACGGCCCGGCGGCAAAAGGCGACATTCCCCGAAAGGCCTGCTTCGTGAGATCCGTCAGGAGGAGAATCTCCCCGCCGGCGTCCTGTCGATCCCGCAGCATCGCCGCCGCGCCCGTCAAGGCCGGCCCCAGCGGCGCGTCGTCCTGACCGACAAGGGCGTCGCGGACGTGCTGGGCGGCAAGGCGGCAATCGGGAAGAAACGATTCCGCCGCCACCTGGGGACTGGTGGTCCACACCGCCGCCTCCGAGCCGGGCGGAAGCGATTCGACGATATCCGCCGCCGTCTGCTGGCCCTGCTGCAAAACGGTTCGTCCCTGGTGACGGTAGCCCATCGAGGCGCTGCTGTCCAATACCACCACCATCGCAACCGGATCTTTCTGCCACGCACCGCCCCATTTCTCCCCAAACGGCCTGGCCAGCAGGAGCACGATCAGCAGGACGGCCACGATCCGCAACGCCAACAAAAGAACGTGCTTCCAGCGGAGCCGGGCAAAATGCCTTTGGTGGAGATTTCGGAGAAAGCGAAGCGTCGGCAGAAATTCCCTTCGCGGGCGGGGGCGCATCAGCAGATGAATCACCACCGGCGCCGCCACCGCCACCGCCCCCCACAACATGGCGCCATACACAAAGCTCATGTCGGGGTGTATCCTATCGTCCGGGGGCGGGAACGTCCATTCTCAAACGCAAATGAGTCTCTCAATGGGACCGCTTGTACCGTCTGTCAATCGTAGTCGATACTAAAACTGCGCTCCCATTGTTTCTGGTCCCATTCCTTGGCCATCTGGTACGTGTCGAACCGAACGTTCTTGGAATTCGCCAGGGAGCCGACGGACGTGATGTACCCGTGTTTGTCGATCAGCAGCAGCGTGCCGGGCGCGGGTTTGTGGAACATCTCCCAGGCCAGCTTTTTGGGATCCAGCACGAGGATCAGATTGTCCTTCGGCGGGGCGCAGCGAGCCAGTACGTCGCCGGGAAAGGAACTGCCCGCCGCGGGAATGGTAATCTGCGCGACGCTGACCGACTCCAGCCAGAAATCCCTGGCGATCTTCTCCACGTCGGGGGAGATATAATTCGGCGCATCGCCCCGCACCTCGACGAAGGCCACCAGATAAAACGGCGCCGCGGCGTCATGGAGCGTGGTGAGTTTTCCGTCCGGGCGGCGCAGGGGGATGGTCGGCGCAATGTTCTGAACCTGCATACTCATCTCGTCGGTCCGCACGACCATCGCCAGAGACGTATGCCACTCACACCCCGCAACGCCCAGGGTAAACAACAGAAGAAAGAAGACGCGGCTACACATGGGGATTCTCCCTGTAGTTTCCATTTTTACAAAAGAACACGAATCATACGAATATCTCAGGCCATCCGGAAATTGCCTTGTTTTTTCTTTTCTTCGACCCGAAGGGTCGAGGAGCGTTTGGCCGGGGGTGAGCGAAGCGAACCCCCGGAAACGAATTTTTTGATTGGAGTCCCGACGGGACGACAGCGAGTGTCATGAGAAGGAAGAATTGCTGTCGCCCCGTTGGGGCTATAAGAAAATAAGCCTTCTTCCGGGGG
>JAFGEJ010000274.1 GCA_016931655.1 Phycisphaerae bacterium | reverse complement strand
CTGACATCGACAAGAGAGGCCTTCTTTTATTGCTACATCTGCATATACTTATCGCTTATCTTAGGGCCATTGGGCGCAAGCCCGTGGGATTAATGTGAGTAAATAATTTGGAGCCCCTTGGGGCGATTGAATTATGCATTTTTCATTCGCCCCTGCGAGGCTCCGTTCATTACTATAGCGACCAATTTCCACGGGCTTACGTCCGTGGCTACTATCAGAAAAACCTTTTCCTGAACCCAACATAAAGAATACTGAGAGTTTATCATGGCCAAGAAAAAGACGCACGCATGGTACGCCTTTCGGCGGACGCTTCCGCCTTGGCGGTTCGACGAACTGCTGAAGGAACTGACCCAACAGCTGCCGCGATACGGCGTGGACGAGGTGATTATCAAGGTCGATACCGAGGAATTCTTCCACGGCCAGCCGCCGTTGGGGTGGATGAAGAACTACCAGAAGCTCCTGTTCCGCATCAAGAAGGAGATGGACAGGATCGGCGTGGTGTTTTCGATCAACCCGTGGATCACGGTCGGGCACTGCGACCGCGGGCGCGATTCCCGCAAGATCGTCCCGGGCCTGCGGACCATGGTCGGCCACGACGGCGTGGAGTGTATGACGTGTGCCTGCCCGATCGACCCCGTCTGGCGGAAGCACGTGGCGAAGGTCTGGCGGCTGTACGCCGAGACGAAACCCCACGTGATCTGGATCGAGGACGACATCCGCACGTTCGGCCATCGTCCCATCCAATATGGCTGCTTTTGCCCGCTGCACATGAAGGCCTTCTCGGACCGCGTTGGGAAAACCGTCAAACGCGAGGAACTCGTCGCCGCGATCGTCAAACCAGGCCGGCCTCATCCGTGGCGGAAGGTCTGGCTGGACATGCAGGGCGAGTTGATGGCCGATACGGTGGGGTTCCTCGCTAAAACCGTCCACGCCGTGAGTCCCGAAACGCGCATGGGGCTGATGTCGAGTAATCCCGTCAACCACTGCATGGAAGGGCGGAAATGGCGTGACTTCGCCGCCGCCCTCGCCGACGGTAAGCCTTTGTACAGCCGTCCGCCCATGGGCAATTATTCCGAGGGCGAACTTCGCGGGTTTTACTATTCCCACAACTCGATCAAGGCTACCCGCTACTGTTTGCCCGACGGCGTGATCGAGCAGACGGAAGTCGAGAACGTGCCCTTCACGAAGTATGCCAACAGCGTGAATTTCACGTTCGTGGAGATGGCGATCTCGTTTGCCTTTGGCAGCCATGGCGTGACGATGAACCTGTTCGACCATTGCGGCACGCCGATGCAGGCGGACCCGGAGGTCGGCGCGATGCTCGGCGCGAAAAAACCGTTCCTGGACGGTCTGGCGAAAAAGGCCCAGCAGCCGGGTTCGTATCGCGGTGTGCGGCTGCTGCATCACGATCGATCCAGCTACGTCAAGCGTCTTGCCAAAGGCGACGAGTACGGCCGATTGGCCGAAGACGGTTATCCGATGATGCAGGCGCTGGAAACGCTGGGGATTCCCACGACGTACGAAGCGTCCAACGTCGTCGCGGCGGCGGGGCAGACGCTTCGGACCTACAGCGACGCGGAGATTCGCGAAATGCTCTCCGGCGGGCTGCTGCTGGACGGCGCCGCGGCCCGCGTGCTGATCGAACGCGGTTTCGCGAAGGAAATCGGTTTGAAGGATGCCTCCCCGCTCGTGCCGATGGATTCTCTCGGCGCCTGGTCGGCGGAGGAATTTTTCAACGCGAAATTCGGCGGGAAACAGCAGAACTTCATGTCCTCCCGCATGCCGGGCCTGAGCGGAAATCCATCGATTTCGCTCCTCAAGCCCTTGCCAAAGACCCAAATCGTCAGCCGGCTGGTCGATCCCGACGCCAAGCCGGGCTATCCCGTCATGACGGCCTGTGAAAACTCCCTCGGCGGACGGATTGTCGTGCACGCATGGGATTTTGGCAACTCGTTCGGCAAAACGTTTCTCAATCCGATCCGGCAGGAGCAATACCAAAGCATTATCCGCTGGTTGAGTCGCAACAAACCGGCGATTCTGGTGCGAGGCGATTCCGGCGGCGTGTATCCGCTGGCCTTCCGCAAGGATTGCGACGGCGAAACGCTGCTGGGCCTGTTCAACCTGTCGTTGGACCCCTGGCCGAGCGTGGAATATGAACTCACCGACACCCGCAAACCCCTCCGGCTGGAGCTTCTCAGCCCGTCAGGGAAATGGGGCGCATCAAAATTGCTCAGGGCGACAAAAAAAGGAAAGCAGGTCGTTGTCCGCTGCAAAACGACGGTTCCATTCGATCAGCCGCTGTTTATTCGGGTGATATGGAAGACGTAGGCCGGGACTTGAATTTTCCGCTGTTGCATTTGTTCGGGCGGTTCATACAATTCACGTGGAAGGGAATCGCCCATGAAATGGAACTTGCCGAATCAATTGACGCTGGGACGAGTGGGGCTTTCCGCGGTGTTTTTTGTGCTGCTGGGGTTGTATCGCGGTTCGCTGTCGTACGGGCCGGCGCTGCTGAGCGCGGCGTTCGTGGTTTTCATTATCGCCTGCATTACGGACGTCCTGGACGGATATTTTGCCCGCAAGCTCAACCAGACGTCCGCCTTCGGCAGAATGGTCGATCCCATCGTGGATAAAATTCTCGTCGTGGGCGCGTTCGCCATGCTCGCGGGGCCGGACTACGCCTTGGTCGCCGTTCCCGCCGCCGCGGCGATGGAGCGGGGTCTGCCGGCCTGGCTGACGGGCGGAATGTCCTCGGCGGTTCAGACGTGGATGGTGGTCGTGATCCTCGCGCGGGAGTTTATCATTTCGGGCATTCGCGGGTACAGCGAGGCCCAGGGGATCAAGTTCCCCGCGATCCCGGCCGGGAAGTTCAAGATGCTCACGCAGTCAGCCGCCATCGGAACCGTGTTGTATCAACTCGCCTGGCTGCCGGACGCGGCATGGGCGATATGGGTGAAAATCATCATCGTCTGGCTGGCGGTGATTATCACCGTTCTCAGCGGCGCGTTCTATATCCACAAGGCCCGCATCCTGATGAACATTGACGAGAAACCATGAACTTCCTCCGTAAACTTTTCGTCACCGGCCTGGGGACGGGCTATCTGCCGATCGCCCCGGGCACGTGGGGCTCGGCTGCCGCGTGCGGGCTGTTCGCGCTGGTGCTCTGGCTGGTCGGGGCGGACGGCTGGGTTCTGGCCGGCGTGATGGCCGGCGTGGTCGTCGTCGGCTGCGCGGGTTGCGTCGCGTGGGGTTCGTGGATGCAGCAGGCGTTCAAACGAAAGGATCCCTCCCAGTGCACGCTCGATGAATGGGCCGGCCAGGCGATTGCGCTGATTCATATTCCGCTGGGCGTTGGATGGTCTCAACACGCCCTGGCGATTGCCTCGGCGTTCGTCGTGTTCCGCGTGATGGACATTCTCAAGCCGCCGCCCGCCCGGCAGGCGGAGATGCTGCCTGACGGTATCGGTGTGGTGGCTGACGATCTCATCGCCGGCGTGTACGCCAATATCCTTGTCCAATTCGCCCTGCGCCTGACGCTGAATATGGCGTGAGAAGAAAAGAGTTTTGACCACAGAGACACAGAGATCACAGAGTTGTTAAAGACAATATTCGAGGCTGTCCAGTAATTACCACGTTGTTTTTTCTTCTTTTTCGACCCGAAGGGTCGATGAGCGTCTGGCCGGGGGTGAGCGAAGCGAACCCCCGGAAACGGGTTTTAAAAAATGAGTCCCAACGGGACGACAGCGAGTTTGATAAGAAAGAATCGTTGCTGTCGCCCCGTTGGGGCTCTAAAAAAATAAAACTTCTTCCGGGGG
>JAFGEJ010000273.1 GCA_016931655.1 Phycisphaerae bacterium | reverse complement strand
TCCTTGACATCCTTTCGAGAAAGGGTTCTTTCTCCCCATCGACAAGAACATCAATCGCTCTTGAGCAAATCTAGCGCTGTCATATTAAAAAGTGGAAGAAGTGTGTTTATTCCTTGGGTTCTTCTTTTTTGGTGTACAAGTCGCGGTTTTGGTGGTAATAGCCCAGATGAAACAAGCCTTGGTCTTCCAGGTTCAGGCGTCGCGGAAAAACGTTCAGCCTGTCGGCGATTTCCTGCGTTTGTTTTTCCCTCGTGATTCGCAGGCCCGGGTTTTCTATCTTTCGCAAATGATGCTGGCTGAGTTGAATCAGCCGAGGAAATACTGCTGCCGGAGTAGCTGAAGCGCATGTGTAAAAACGATCCTTGATGGTTGTATTGAGTTTTTCGCTACCTGGTTGATCTCGCTGAATTTTTTCCAGAAGTGCGAACCATCGGCCAAGGTGATAGGCGGCTTCGGGACGATTGACATCCAATGACATGGGAATCTCCTTTCCATAGTTTCGTATAAGCACCACCTTGATCGCGGCGGCGCGGTTGGGTGTGATTCTCCGGTCCGCACCGATGCGGCGGAGGATGGCTTGGTAGAAGGCTTGGGGATAATCCGTATCCATAAGAATCGCCCGCGTTAGTCCGCCTTCTAACAAGGGGGGAATGTCTTTGGCTTCACGGGCGGTTTCGCGAAGCAGGTCTCGCAGCGTCGGCGGGCGTTCATCCGGCAGGCCTACGATGTCCAACTCGCGGATATGCCGCGCGAGACCGGTTCCCAATTCCCCCAGCGTACCCGACAGCCAGAATCGCACGCTGATGCGCGAGGCGTTGGGCGACAGGCCCAGGATGAAATACTTCGTTTCCGGCGTACCCAGTTGGCTGGCCAGTTCATCCCGCTTGCCTTTGCGCAGGCAATCGAGAAACGCTTTCAGGGCGGCGAGAAGTTCGTTGTCCTCTCCTTCCTGCGCAGGCGGAATATACCCGCCGAGAAACGGGGAAACGATTTTCTCCGCCGGTGTGGGCGTTTCCGTCCAGAACACCGTCGTCGCATCGCCGATCTGCGCGCGTCGGTCCATGTCGTCCAGCAGGCGGTTCAGGGCCGTGGCGTATTGGAAGGCTGCCTTTTCCGATACGGGGGAATTGTAGCTCTGCGTCTTGCCGTACGATTCAAACGCATCCAGATTGAAGGAAATCAGCAAGGCCCCCGAACTCTGCGCGTCACGCACGCCCTTGATCTTCGGTTCGTGCAGCCGGGCCAACGGAAGCGTTTCGTTTGTGACGAGACAACGTCCGATTTCCCCTTCACTCTGATTGGCCGTTTGCTTTCGCCACCATTCCTGCACCGCCGGGCGGTCATGGACGTATCCCTCCCGTCCTCGGATGCGAAATGCGCCGAAATTCTTCGTCATGTCCGCCAGTTCAGGATGATCGGCCACCTGGCTCGGTTGCCAACGTTTCAGAAATCGGCAGACGGAAGAAAAAGCTTCGTCGGAAATTTCCTTCTCGACGGCAAGATGGCGGTCGCGGAAGGCTTCAAAACGTTTTTCTGCCCATTCCGCTTCCCTTCCTTCGGGAACGACGCCAAGGAGATATGTAACGTTGTCCCATAGAAAGCAAGGATTCAATCCAGCCCCAGGGGGTTTCGCCTGGCCGGGGGCGATGAGGTTTTCAGGCAGCGGCTTACCTTTGACTACCTCGGAAACCACAGGCTGAAAGCTCGCCAGTGTGCCGTCGGGTTCCACAACGATGCAGAAACTGATCTTCTGCCGGCTGAATCCGAACGGGGCGATGTTCTGTTTCGGATCGGCAGCCAGGCGGTCGTAGTATTGATTGAGGGCTTGGAGAATCATGATCGCACCTCCAATCCCGCCAGCGGCGGCACTTCGATCACGCCGCCTTTCATCTCGGCTCGGAAGAATCTCGGTTCCGCGCGGAGTTGTCGCCCGGCGTGGCTGTCTATGATCGGGCCTTTCTTGTCCGGGATGAAATCCATATCCAGCAACATGAACCCAAAGTCGTCGTCTTGCTTATCGGGCGGTAATTCTGTGGCGGGGATCGCCCCGTCGATCCATGCGAAACTGGCGGGGAACTCCCGGCAGCCCAGATAAGGCCTATGAAAACATTGGCCCTTCTCCGCCCGGCGTTTGAACATGTTGTAATGCTTCTCGATAGTTTCCGTTTCGTCCACGAGTTCGAAGCGGGCCTCGATCACGTAAGCTACATCCCGCAGGACGGCGGCTGCCCGCTGCTGACGGGCATCCTCAATATATAGGCCAAGGGGTTGACCTTCCCGGATGGATTTCGCGCCGGGGGCGGAGGCTTTGGAGGATACCTCATTTCGGCGGATGTTCGTGAAGCGGATCGGGCGAAGCACGTGCAGCCGTTCGATGACCCAGCGAATCTCCGGCTTCCAATAGATCGCCTCGAGGATCCCCCGGGCAGCTGAGGGGGTAATCACGTCGTAACTGACGCGCTCGACCTTCATCTCCGGCCGAGTAAAACAGGCAAAATCACCCCAGACCTTTATTTTTGCTCTATTGTGTTCCATTGCCGTTCTCCTTATAATGTCTAATAGTCAGGATGGAGCGGTCGCTGAAACCGCCCCATCCCGAAAAAATGCGAACAACTGAAAGACTGGTGGCGGCCGCGGAAATAATTTGACAAACTTGAGTAGCGTAGCTACAATCAACATGAATTGATTTTATGGGTCTTTGCCTTTTTGTCAAGGCTCCAGTTCGTGCTTTATAATACAGGCACGCGGATTGAAACATGTTGATTGTTGCTAATTCTTTTTTTCGCAGGATGTTACACACAGTTACATCCTGCGATATTTTTTTTATTTTCATCTAAATCACCATCGTAGCGTCCCTCGGTGACAATCCTATGTCACGCTGATAGAAATCCAGATTCCCCAAGACGGAATATTGTTCGTGGAGCACTTCCAGGGCTCCATTCTCCTGCAATTGGCGATATTCATTTTGTCGAACGCTTACGGAATATCGTTGCAACGCCTGGCGGAGCGCGCGATTGGGAAAACGATCCCTTCGCAACGCCTCCACCAGCCCCCTGCCCCGCCGGCCAAAGGGGATAATGATGGGCGTGGTCTCATCCGGAATTACACAAAACCGTTGGGCCGCTTCGCGGAAATCGCTGATGGGTTCGCAATTCCGCCCCACTTTGAAACACGACATGACATTTCGATGATCCCAATGTTCCTTTCGCGTCCAGTAGTGCAGCTCAAAATAGCGTCGAATGGCTTCGGGGGAAAGCAGGTCGTCGTATTCACTGACCAGTTCGGCTGCCGTCTGGGCGGTCTGTCGAAGATGGCCCAGCGGAGGCGGTTCTTCGGAATCAAATACAAACACCCGCCCCGTATCAAGTCGTCCTTCGCGGTTGCATCGCCCGGCAGCCTGGGCGATGGAATCGAGACCCGCCATCGCGCGGTAGACGACGGAAAAGTCGATATCGACGCCGGCTTCGATGAGTTGCGTGGACACAACGCGGCAGGACTTGCTTTGAGCGAGGCGATGCTGGATAAGCCGAAGAACAGCCGAGCGATGTCGGGGACACATCACCGCGCTGAGATGAAATCGCGACCCGTCGTCCGGCAGGCGGCGAAATAGGCCTGCAGCAGCTTTGCGCGTGTTTACGACGCTAAGGACCGACGTCTCCGCCTGCATTTTCGACGCGAGTTCTTCATCGGATAGCTTGCCGACATGTTTCGTTTCCACCCGCCGCATTTGATCGTACAAATTTACCGGATCGGGAATCATTTCACGTACATCGGTCAGTCCGATCGGGAATTCCTTTCGTTGGACGATGGCCGGCTGGGTTGCGGTGCACAGGACAATGGAGCAGCCATAGTTCCGCACCAATTCGGCCAAGGCAGCTAGGGACGCCGTCAGCAGGTCCACGGGCAACGCCTGAGCTTCGTCGAGGATAATGACGCTGCGCACCAGGTTATGCAGCTTGCGACAGCGGGAGGTACGCGAAGCAAATAAGGATTCGAGCAGTTGCACGTTCGTCGTGACCACCAGCGGCGCGTCCCAGTTCTCCGC
>JAFGEJ010000272.1 GCA_016931655.1 Phycisphaerae bacterium | reverse complement strand
AGGCGTGAGTTCCTTCGACTTCGCTCGAAAACTCGCTACGCTCAGGATGACAATTCAGACATATGCCAGAAAATGTTGTCGCTCACCACGGAATCGTAAGGGGCAATTGGACTTGACTTACCGGACGAATTGGGCACAATAGGGCAGCCACTGCTCGATTTTTTCATCGAACAGAGATAAATATCTTTTCTCCATTTGACCGATACTTTACACCAAGCGGCTGTATCGGGCCGCAGAGCGTATCGGTGGTTGTAAATAGCAGAAGGAGCAAGGCCTTGAATATCCTGACCAAGATATGCGTCGTTCTCTTGGTTGTCGCGTCTCTTGTCGCCTCGGTGGTGTTTATCTCCCTGGCGACGGTGCACCCCAATTACCGGACGGAGTTTGAGCAGGAACACCAGGCCTACCAGCAGCTGGAATCCGTCAGCCGCGGATACGCCGAAGACGCCCGACGCGCCAAAGCCGCCCTGTCCAAGGCCCAGGCGGCCGCCGGTGAGGACAAGATCAGGCTCCAGGCCGAGCGGGACAAGGCCCTGGCCGAGGTCCGCGGACTGAAAATGCAACTGCTCCAGGGCGTCCAGCGACTGGCGGATTTGAACGCCAGTCTCAGCACGCTGACAAAAGCCGACGCCGCCAAACTCAAACTCATCGAGAAGCAGCGGAAAGACATCGACGCCTCCTGGGCGCGGGAAACGAAGCTGCAACAGGAAGTCATCGAGCTGCGGGACCAGTGGAAGCAGCAGCAGGCCCTGGCGGAGCGGCTGGCCCAGAACAACCGCGTTCTGAAGGAACAGGCCGAGAACCTCCGGCAGCAGAACGTCGAAATGGCGCAGAAACTCAAGGATTTCGAGGCCAAGGGACTGCCCACCGACACGGAAGAGACGACCCTGACGCCCGACAGCAAAATCGCCGGCACGATCACCGCCGTGCGGGACAACATCGCCAGCGTCAACATCGGTTCGGCGCACGGGCTGAAGAAGGGCATGCAATTGATCGTCTTCCGGGGCGGGCAATTTGTGGGCTATCTCAAGATCGAAACCGTGGACGTGAACGAAGCCGCCGGCGTGATGACCAAAAAAGTCCTCGCGCCGATGCAGGGCGACAAGGTCACCTCCAGCCTGAATTAAAGCATTTTCATAAAATGCAATAACATCGGAGATTTTGTGGCACAGAGTCCGACGAACAACAACGTGGTGGAAGTCAAACCGGCTCCGACGGTGTATACCGTTCTGATTATCATTGCCTTACTGGCCCTGACGACGGCGATCTTCGTGGCCGGTCATCGCCTGACCGCTTCGGCGGACAACGGCGCGGGCTACGGCCTTTCCGTGGGGGATATGTTCAAGCCGTGGGAAGAAATTCAGCCCAAGACCGACTCCGGCCAATACGGCGCCGCACACCGCCGACCTTCCCGCTGAGAGACGCCTTGCCGGGAACCTTTTTTTCGCAGGGATACGATTTTTTCTCCGTTTCCTCCGTTGCGTTATCGGACTGAATCAATGACCGATGAACTTCGCCGGGCGTGTTATATCGGGCGGAGCGGAAGGATATCCGCTTCCCGGAGGAGAGGAATAGGTTAAAGCGTCCGTGCGTGGCTGGACGAAAATACAGTACTGAGACTCGTGTGCGCCGCCGGATCGGTTTGAACGGGAATCGCTTTTGACGCTGTGCGGACACAGGTTGAAAACCTGTGCCACCGATTGAAAAGCGTATGTCGCCGCGGCGGCGGAACGAAAAGGAACGATCGTACCATGATTTTTGACCCCATCCTGGGCATGTTTTCCACCGACATGGGCATCGACCTGGGCACGTGCAACACGCTTGTATGCGTGCGCGGGCAGGGCATCGTGCTCAACGAACCGTCCGTGGTCGCCGTCAAGCGGGGCACGAACCGCGTGCTCCAGAACGGAAACGCCGTCGGCGTGGTCGCGAAGGAAATGCTCGGTAAGACGCCCGGTTCGATTTCCGCCATTCGCCCGATGAAGGACGGCGTGATTGCGGACTTTGACATCACCGAGGCCATGCTCAGCTACTTCATCCGCAAGGTGCACCGCCGGCGCAGCCTCATCAAGCCGCGCGTGGTGATTTCCGTCCCGTCCGGCATCACAGCCGTCGAAAAGCGGGCCGTGCTGAATTCCGCCGAGCGCGCCGGGGCGCGGCGGGTGTATCTCGTCGATGAACCGATGGCCGCCGCCATCGGCTCGGAACTGCCCGTGACCGAGCCGACCGGCTCGATGATCGTCGATATCGGCGGAGGCACGACGGAAGTGGCGATTATTTCGCTGGCGGACATCTCCGTGTGCGAGTCGATCCGCGTAGCCGGCGACGATATGGACGAAGCCATCGCCGCCCACATGAAGCGAACCTACAACCTGATGATCGGCGAGCAGACCGCCGAGCGCATCAAGATCCAAATCGGCTCGGCGAGTCCCATGGACCAGGAGATGACGCAGGAAGTGCGAGGCCGGGACATGATCTCAGGCCTGCCGCGAAAGACGAACATCTCCTCCGAGGAGGTCCGCGAAGCCCTGAAGGAACCCGTCGGCGCGATTATCGACTGCGTCACTCGCACGCTGGAGAAGGCCGAGCCTGAACTGGCCGCCGATCTGGTGGACAACGGCATCAACCTTGCCGGCGGCGGGGCGCTGCTGCGCGGCATGGACACGGTTCTCGCGAACGCGACCGGCCTGGACGTCGTCGTCGCGGAAGACCCGCTGACCTGCGTCGCCCGCGGGACGGCTGTCTACCTGGAAAACCTCGAAATCTGGAAAGACACGATGGAGTCCGACGAGGACGAATTTTAGTTTGGTAGTCAGTAGTCGGTAATCCGTAGTCAGGAAAAAAAAGAGCCGGGAGCGTAAGCGACCGGACAAGAATAGGCGACGTGGTTTGCGTAGCGGAGCAATCACGTTAAACAAGCTGCGTGGTGGAGTCCTTTAGGAACTCCATCACGCAGTTTTTCAACAGCGCCGAACGGCAAGCCGGTATCCGAACTGGCTTGCCGTTTGGCGTTGTTTTGTATTTTCACTGGGCAAATAGAAACAATTGTCCATTGGGAACGCAAGGCGTACAATGAAGTGATACAGGAGACGGGACATGAAGAATCTGACGCGAATTACGTTTGACCCGGCTGTCATGGGCGGCAAACCCTGCATCCGTGGAATGCGTGTTACTGTGGGGATGCTGATCGGGTTACTCGCCAGCGGGAAAACACGGGAGGACATCCTGGAAGCGTATCCCTACCTGGAGGAAGAAGACCTTCAAGAAGCCTTAACTTACGCTGCCTGGCGTGCGGAAGAATTCGAGGCGCCCCTGGAACGCCCGGCATGAACATTCTCGTGGACATGAATCTTTCCCTACAATGGAGGTGTTTCGGTAGGGGGTGTGCGACAATGAAATTCTCGCATGTGCGGAAAGGTGTGCGAGGATTTTTTTTGGCGAAGCTTAATAAACTGTCATTCTGAGCGAAGTCGCATGGGAGCGAAGCGAACATGCGACGAAGTCGAAGAACCTGATTTTTAGGGTTTTAGGTCCTTCGGCTTCGGCCCTCACTTCGTTCGGGCCTCCGCTCAGGATGACAGTTAGTGGCGAGAGGCCAGAATAAATCCTCGCACACTGCGGAAATGCAGAAAGGTGGAACCTGGAAAAAGGCTTGTACTCCCAGCCGGCTGGGGTATAATGCCCGATTCGTTGCGGCGGACGGCTCCGGGACCTCCTGGAGCGCGGCGTCGCGGGTTTGATCGTTGGAATGGACAGGAGAACGTTTCGTGGCACATACGCTTTCAGCAAAGAAGCGAATTCGGCAGAATGTCAAGCGTCGCGCGAGAAATCGCTGGCGCAAGGGACAGGTCAAGGACGTCGTGAAGACCTTCGAGGAGACGCTCAAGGGCGGCGATTCGAAGACAATGGACGAGGCCCTTCGCGCCTGCTACAAGAAGCTGGACCAGGTGGCGGCGAAGGGTACGATCCACAAGAACGCCGCCGCACGCACCAAGGCGCGACTGGCCAAGGCCCGGAACAAGGCCAAGGCCTGAGCCGCCGAAGCACATAAAACAGCGAAATTTTCACCAAGCCCATGACGAGGGCGTCATGGGCTTCATCACGCGCGGAGAAAAAGCATCATGTCGAGAGGCAAGGAACTTCGCATCGGAGTGATCGGCGCCGGCGGACGGGGCAGTTTGGCGCATCACGCCCATCAGCCGGACGAGGGGGCGCGCCTGGTTGCCGCCGTCGACGTCAAACCGGCGGTGCTGGACGCCTGGCAGGAGAAATTCGGCCGGGATACGTTTGTCACCGACGACTACCGCAAACTGCTGGCCCGCGACGACGTGGAAGCGGTGTTCGTCTGCTCGCCGGACTACCTGCACGAGGAACACGCCGTGGCGGCCCTGCAGGCCGGCAAGCACGTGTATCTGGAAAAACCGATGGCCATCACCATCGCCGGGTGCGACCGCATTCTCCAGGCCGCGTACGAGAAGAAGCTCAAACTCTACCTCGGCCACAATATGCGGCACATGGCCTTCGTGCAGAAGATGAAGGAACTCATCGACTCCGGCGCGATCGGCGAGGTGCGGACGGGCTGGTGTCGGCATTTCGTGGCCTACGGCTGCGACGCCTACTTCAAAACCTGGCACGCCGACCGCACCAGGTCCACCGGCCTGCTGCTCCAGAAGGCGGCCCACGACATCGACGTGCTGCACTGGCTGTGCGGCGGATACACCGTCCGCACCAACGCCATGGGCAACCTGAGCGTCTACAACCGCATCACCGACCGCCATGCGCCCGACGAGTATGGCGATAATTCCTGGCACAAGGAAAATTGGCCGCCGCTTTCGCAAAAGCAGCTCAACCCGATCATTGACGTGGAAGACCTCAGCATGATGCACATGCAGCTGGATAACGGCGTGCTGTGCAGCTATCAGCAATGTCATTACACCCCCGATTCCTGGCGGAACTACACGATCATCGGCACGGAAGGGCGGATCGAGAATTTCAACGATTATCCCGCCAAGGGCGAGGCCGTCGTCGCCCTGTGGAACCAGCGGTGCGACTACAAAGCCCACGGCGACGTGCAGTACAGAATTTCCGTCGATGAGGGATCGCACGGCGGGGCCGACCCGAAGATTGTGGCGGAGTTCGTGCGATACGTCCGCGAAGGCGGAAAGATACTCACCTCGCCCATCGCCGCCCGCAATTCGGTGGCCGCCGGCTGCCAGGCGACCGAATCCATCCGCAACGGCGGAATCCCGCTGGATATCCCACCCGTGCCGGAAGAGCTTGCCGAATACTTCAACGCCGACCTGGCGAAATAGAAGTGAAGTAGCCGGTAGCCGGTAGTCGGTAGTCAGCTTGCCCGGCATCTCGTGCTTTGCAGAGTAGCAAGCCTTGGCGAAGCCGGGTAGCCGGTAATCGGTAAAAGTACGCTGGTTTCCTTGATCGTAGCCACGGGCGCAAGCCCTCACCTTTACCCACATGTT
>JAFGEJ010000036.1 GCA_016931655.1 Phycisphaerae bacterium | reverse complement strand
TCTTTCTTATCTTTGTGAACTTTGTGTCCTTTGTGGCTTTCTTCAAATTGATTTTTTTATGATGGATGAAGTAGACAGCACGTTTTTATGCGACCTGGCGCGCAAGGCCGGTCGGGCGATTCTGGACGTCGCCCGCGGCGGCGACCTGGGCGTGGAGTACAAGGCCGACGAGTCGCCCCTGACGAAGGCCGACCGCGCCAGCCATGAAATCATCGTCTCGGCGTTGCGGGAAAAGACGCCCGATATTCCCGTCATCAGCGAGGAGGACGCCGAGAGTCTGCCCGTGGAAGAACGCCTGAAGTGGAAAAAATTCTGGATCGTGGATCCGCTGGACGGCACGAAGGAGTTCATCCAGAATCGCACGGATTACACGGTGAACATCGCCCTGGTATCAGACTGCCAGCCGGTCATGGGCGTGGTGTACGCTCCGGTGCGGGACTGGCTGTACTTCGGGCGAGCCGACGCCGACGGGGCCGTCGAAGCGTTCAAGCAAATCGGCGAAGGCGCCCGCCAGCCGCTGCCGCTGCCCGAAAACGCCCACGAAGGTATCGTAGCCGCCCGATCCCGTTCGCACCCGGTGGACAGCGAAGTGGACGTGTTGGCAAGGTTCAACCCCGGCCGAACGATCTCGATCGGTTCCAGCCTGAAGTTCTGCCTGCTGGCTGAGGGACTGGCGGACGTGTATTATCGGGCCAGTCCGACGTGGGAATGGGACACCGCCGCCGCCGACGCCGTGCTGCGGGCCGCGGGCGGACTCGTCCTGACGCCCGACGGCCAAAAGCCCCTGCCGTACAATAAACCTTCGGGCAGAAACGACGACGGCTTTTTCGCCTTCGCAAGACCCGAACTGCGAAAAATACTGGATTAAAACGTGGCTTGGGCCTCCGGCCCAAGCGTCGCAGGATCATCTTGATCCTGCTCCTGTGTTTTTAAAAAATATTCACGGGCGAGACCTGCCTACCGGCAGGCAGATTGCACGAATAATTTGTTGTCGTAATTTGCGATGAGAAAATTTCCGTGCTTCATGAAAAGTTGTTCTATCATCTATTTGAGGCTGTCCAGAAATTCAGGTAACCAAAACATGGATGGAGTTTCCCCGAAATTTTGTTGTTTTTTTCTTCGCCCCTTAGGGGCAGAAAGCATCTGGCCGGGGGTGAGCGAAGCGAACCCCCGGAAGAAAGCTTACTTTCTTATAGCCCCAACGGGGCGACAGCGACGATTCCTTCTCATCAAACTTGCTGTCGTCCCGTCGGGACTCCAATCAAAGAGATCGTTTCCGGGGGGTCGCTTCGCTCACCCCCGGCTAGACGCTCCTCGACCCTTCGGGTCGAAAAGAGGAAAGAACAACACTATAATTTCTGGACAGCCTCATCTATTTTTCAAGACAAGCTTTCCATTACAATCGCAATCTGCTGAATTAGAAAATAACAATTCGTGTAATTTGTGCAATTCGCGGACTCTTTCTGAATCCATTTGAGTTTACTCATCATGACGATCACCGCGGAAATTCTGACGCAGCGAAACGAGCAGGCGGACGTGCTGCGCTTCACGACGGCCGGCAGCGTGGACGACGGAAAATCCACGCTCATCGGACGCCTTCTGCACGACAGCAAGTCGATCTTCGAGGATCATCTTGAATCGCTGGGGCGGGATTCGCGCCGCCTCGGCAGGGACGCCGTGGACCTGGCGCTGCTGACCGACGGCCTGAAGGACGAGCGCCAGCAGGGCATCACCATCGACGTGGCCTACCGCTATTTCGCCACGCCGAAGCGCCGTTTCATCATCGCCGACACGCCCGGCCACGAGCAGTACACGCGGAACATGGCCACCGGCGCCTCCACGGCCAACCTGGCGATTATCCTGATCGACGCGCGCAACGGCGTGCTGACCCAGTCCAAGCGCCACGGGTTCATCGCCTCGCTGCTGAACATTCCGCACATGGTGGTGGCGGTCAACAAGATGGACCTGGTGGATTTCTCCCGTGCGCGGTTCGAGGAAATCCGCGAGGAATACTCCCAGTTCGCCGCGCGCCTGGGCGTGCGGGACGTGCTGTACATCCCGATCTGCGCGCTGGGCGGCGACAACGTGGTCCACCCCTCGCCTCGCATGGACTGGTACGCCGGCCCGACGCTGCTGAGCCACCTGGAAAACGTCTACATCGACGCCGACCGCAACCTCGTGGACTTCCGTTTCCCCGTGCAGTACGTCAATCGACCGAACGCGGACTTCCGCGGATATTGCGGAACGGTCGCCTCCGGCGTGGTGCGCCCGGGCGAGGAGGTTATGGTTCTTCCGTCGCGCAAAGTCACCCGCGTGAAGTCCATCGTCACCGCCGAGGGCCGGCGGGACTACGCCTTCTGCCCGCAGGCCGTCACCATCACGCTGGAGGACGAAATCGACGTCTCCCGCGGCGACATGCTCGTGCATCCGAACAACCTGCCGTACGTCGGCTCGCAGATCGAAGCCATGCTCGTCTGGATGAGCCGGACGCCCATGACGCCCCAAAAAACCTATCAGATCAAGCATTCGACGAATCTCGTGCGGGGACAGTTCGTGAACCTTCGCTATCGGGTCGATCCGAACGAGCTGCACCGCCAGCCGGCTGAGGAACTGGGGCTGAATGAAATCGCCCGGGTGGAACTGAACCTCATGAGGCCGGTGATGTTCGACGAATACAGCCGGAACCGGCAGACGGGCTGCTTTATCGTAATCGACCCGCGCACGAACGGAACCGTCGGGGCGGGCATGATCATCAACCGCTCGATGAAACGCCCCGGCGCCGGCCCCGCCGACGCCGAGGCGAAACCCGTCAGCCGAAACATCTCCCGCCACACCGGCGCGATCACCGCGGAAGATCGCGCCCGGCTGCTGGGCGCAGCGCCGCGCACGTACTGGCTGACGGGCCTGAGCGGATCGGGCAAATCGACGCTGGCGTATGAACTGGAGCGGAAATTCTTCGAGGCCGGCCGGCCCTGCTACGTGCTCGACGGTGACAACGTCCGTCACGGCCTGAACCGCGACCTGGGCTTCCGCCCGGAAGACCGCACGGAGAACATCCGCCGGGTGGCCGAGGTCGCCCGCCTGTTCAACGAAGCGGGCCTGACCGTCGTTACCGCCTTCATCAGTCCCTATCAAACCGACCGCGAAACGGCCCGGCGGATCATCGGCCCGGAACGCTTCATCGAGGTGCACCTCGCCACGCCGCTGGCGGTCTGCGAGCAGCGCGACCCCAAAGGCCTGTACGCCAAGGCCCGCCAAGGCGAAATCCCCAACTTCTCCGGCGTCTCGGCGCCCTACGAAGAGCCGACCCACCCCGAATTTCGCTTCGACACCTCCGTCACGGACATCGACGAAATCCTCCTCCACCTCCTCCCACCGGCGTAAAACGTCATAAGCTTCCCCGTCTTGAATTTCTGTAAAATCTTTATTCCATTGCCATTATGCCATTGATTATTCGCAGTTTCTTCTTGACAAATTACATCTTGAAGCATATAAATATATTGCGGGTTTAGCTAAGAAACTGCTACGGTGGTTTCAAGGTAATTACCCGCTTTTTTTATGCGCCTCTCTTATCTCGCTTCGTATAAATCAGAAACATAACATGTTCCGTACGTATGAAATATGTTTCCATCGCGGTATCCATCTCCCTGCCAAATACATTTTTCCAGCAACCAGACAAATGGTTCGATTTCTGGACGGGTCGGTTCCGTCATTTGGTCTTTCAAGCGCCAACCCCAATTCAGACAATAGATACACAAATCCGCCGCTTGCACACCATACGCCATATCTGACTCAACGAAGAAGGGTACAGGCACAATCCACTGCGTTCGTTGTCGTCCTGTTTGCGTCAGCCGAAAATACCTTTCCATCTGACGCAACATAACACGATCCGCTTGTTTTTCCGAACCATCCATCACTAGCAAGCCCATCTCCTGTTCGGATTCTAAAAAGTAGAAAAACCGTTCTAAAAGAAAGACGATATCTTTGCGAAGATAATCCTGCGTAGTTTCAAGCGGTTTTATGTGGTGTGGAGTTAAAGAAGCAAATATTTTTGCGTCATGGCTTCTAAGAAGCTCAGTAATTCCCTCAGCCATTTGAATACATGCTTGTCCATACGCAGAAAAGTGTTCGAATAATGGCTTTCGTTTTTGCTTATTCGAATTAAGAAAATTCAAAGCATGTTTTCGCCGTAAAGCGTCGTCGAAACGAAAATGTTGCTTATCCCATCGAAAACAGCGTCGTCGCAAAAGTTTACTTCCTTTGATCTCTAAACCATATTCCCGAAAGTCTACACCAAAAATAGATTGTTCCAGCATTCGTACTGCTGAGATGAACGGCCAAAGTTTACTCGCACGAATAGCAATTCCACCACGTACTTCATATGGAGTGTTTTTGCCATCTTGTCCGCTTTCATCTAAAAACAGCAACCAACTCATACTTTCATCTCCCCAACTTATTTTACACGTATTTCGCCACGTCGGGTTCGGGGACGTGCTGGAGCAGGCGGCGGACGATCTCGACGGAATCGACGCCCTCGGCCGCCGCGGCGAAGTTGCACCCGATGCGGTGACGCAGCACGGGAATCGCGGCGCGGCGAACGTCCTCCAGGCTGGCGGTCAGGCGGTTGTCCATCGCCGCGAAGGCCTTGCCCGCCCGAACGAGATACTGCCCCGCCCTGGGGCCTGCCCCGTAGTCCACCATCTTGCGGATGAACTCCGGCGCCGACGGATCGCCGGGCCGGCTGGCGCGAACAAGCCGGGAGCAATACTGAATCACGAACTCGCTGACCGGCACGGAGGCGATGATCTTCTGCATGTTCAGCAGTTGCGTGGCGTTGAAGACCGTCTGAAGGTCCGGCGTTTCGCCGCCGGCGGTAGCGGCGAGAATTTTCTCCTCTTCCGCGCCGGAGGGGTAGTCCACGTACACGTTGAACATGAACCGGTCCTGCTGGGCTTCCGGCAGCGGGTACGTGCCCTCCTGCTCGATCGGGTTCTGCGTGGCGATCACAAAGAACGGATCGGGCAGCGGGTAGGTCTCCTGGCCGACGGTGACCTGTCGCTCCTGCATCCCCTCGAGCATCGCGGCCTGCGTCTTGGGCGGCGTGCGGTTGATCTCGTCCGCGAGAATAATGTGCGCGAAAATCGGCCCGCGAACGAAGCGGAAGTCGCGCCGGCGGCGCTCGTCTTCCTCGATCACGTTCGTACCGGTGATGTCCGAGGGCATCAGGTCGGGCGTGAACTGAATCCGCCGGAAGCTCACGTCGCAGATCGACGCGAGCGTGGAGACCATGAGCGTTTTGGCCAGGCCCGGCACGCCCACCAGCAGGCAGTGTCCGCGGGAAAGAATGGCTGCGAACATCTGGTCCAGTACGTCCTGCTGGCCGATAATTACCTTGCCCAACTCGCGCATCATGATATGCCGCGAACGGGCGAACTGGTCGATCAGATTTTCAAAGCTCTCTTTGGCCACGGTTGCTCTCCGATCCAAGGTAAATCATCCACGGATTACCCTGATTAACGGAAGATTACACGGATTTTTTCACAATGGATAACCATGCTATCCGTGAAATCCGGTTTATTTCCGTGAAATCCGTGGTAATTTTGTCCGATGACGGAATCAACCCATATTTCATTCCCATATTCTTTATGGGGAAATGGATTTCAACACCGAATGGGGGCATAATACACTGTGGATATGCACGGGAACAAGCATAGACTGCGGAGGGGAATCGTATCTCGGAATTCGGAATTCGGAATTCGGAATACTTCTTGCCGAGATACGAGTTCCGAGTCCCCAGTCCCCCGCCTTTGTCTTTCCGTCCTGTTGTTTTTCCTGGTCTATGCGTCGGCTGCCCGGGCGCAGCCGGGTCGGGTCACGAGCCGGCAGGTGCAGTCGGCGGTCAGTCGCGGGGCGGCCTGGCTGCGAACGAAGCAGGGCGGCGACGGCGCCTGGCCTCAATCCGGCCCAGCCGGCGGAACGACGGCCCTGTGCACACTGGCGCTGCTGCACACCGGCGCCACGGCGGACGACCCGGCTGTGAAGCGCGGCCTGGCGTATCTTCAGACCCTTCCGCTGGAGCGAACCTACGTGGTCTCGCTCCTGTGCCAAACCTACGCCGCAGCCGGCCCGAAATACGCCCGGCCGCTGGCGAACGCGACGAAGTGGCTCTCCGAGGCGCAGAATTCCAACGGCATGTGGACGTACACAAAGTCGCGAACCCGCGGCGGTGATAATTCGAACACCCAGTTTGCCCTGCTGGGTCTGCACGAAGCGAACCAGGCTTCCGTACCGGTTTCCGGCCGCGTCTGGCTGAGGAGCCGAACGCACTTCCTGCAATCCCAGAACACCGACGGCGGATGGGGCTACACCGGAAAGAACCAGCCCAGTTGGGGCTCCATGACCGCCGCCGGTGTCGCCAGCCTGTACATCTGCGGCCAGCGGCTGCTGGGGGGAGGCAATCGCAGGTTTGTCAACGGGGCCTATCCCGACTGCGGGAAATATCTGCGCGACCGCGCCGTCGCCAAGGGAATCGAATGGCTGGCGAAGCATTTTTCCGTCAGCACCAACCCCCAGCGCGGCACGTGGCAATTGTACTGGCTCTACGCGCTGGAACGCGTGGGAATGCTCTCAGGCCTGCGGAGCGTGGGGCAATACGACTGGTATCGCGCCGGGGCGGCGGAACTCGTCGCGAAGCAGAATCCTTCGGGCTACTGGGATTCCGGCGGCGGGCAGATGATCGACACCGCCTTCGCGCTGCTGTTCCTGGCCAAGGGCAACCGACCCGTCCTGTTCCAGAAAGTGCAGTGGCCCGGCCACTGGAACCGCAACCTGCACGACCTGGAAAATCTCACCACGCACATGGGCGAGAAACTCGGCCAGCGAACGACGTGGCAGACCACGACGCTCGATCTGCCGCTGGAGACGCTGCGCGTCAGCCCCGTCCTGTTCATCACGGGACACGAATTCCCGGATTTCACGCCAGAGGAAAAGGACAAGCTCCGCCGCTTTGTGAACGACGCCGGCGGAACGCTGCTGTTCGAGGCCTGCTGCGGATCGAAGGCGTTCTCGGAGGGATTTCGCCGCTTCGCCAAGGAGGTCTGGCCGAACCACCCGCTCACGCCGCTGCAGGCCGACCACCCGGTATATTCCACCGTCTATCCCCTCAAGACGACCTATGGGCTGGAGGGCATCGACGTCGGCTGTCGTACGGGCGTGTTCTTCTCGCCCAAAGCCCTGAGCTGCCTGTGGGAGCTGGAAACCATTCCCAGCTACTCGACGCTGGCGTTTCAGCTCGGTACGAACCTCGCCGCCTACGCCACCGGCGGCGACCGCCTGCGGAACAAACTCGACCTCGTGGAACTGCCCCCCGTCGCGAACGATCCCCATGCGAAGCGGCGCGTGGAAATTCCGCGCAACACGATTCGCATCGCCCGGCTGATGCACGGCGGAAAATACGACGTGAACCCCAACGCGATGACCAGCCTGGCCGAGCTGCTGCGAAAGAAAGCCGACGTGGACGTCGTGGCGCAGGAGCGGGCCGTCCGCGCCACCGACAAGGCGATCTACGAATATCCCGTGGTGTTCATGACCGGCCTGTATGAATTCGACATGCCCGAGGAGGACATTCGCGCCCTGCGGGAGTATCTCAAAAAGGGCGGCTTTCTGCTGGTCAACAACGGCTGCGGGCGCGACGCTTTTCGCAAGAGCTTTCGAAAATTTGCCAAACAGCTTTTCCCCGACCATCCCTTGAAGCCGATTCCCGACGATCATCCGATTTACACCGGCCAGACGGGCGTGCATCTGGGCGAGGTGCTGTATCGGCCTTATCTGGCGAAGGAAAAAGGCGCCCGTGGAACGACCCGCCCGCCGCTGGAGCAGATCACGCTGGAGGGACAAACGGTGGTGCTCTACAGCCCGTACGACTTCGGCTGCGCGCTGGAGGGCGTCAAACCCTACGCCAGCCGGGGATACCTGCAGGACTCAGGCCGACGCCTGGCGACGGCGATGTTCCTCTTCGCCATCAGTTATTAACGTATTCATCCACGTCCCTGTGGGTGTCAAATCGGCAGGATTTTGGTGGATTGCAGAGGGGAAATTTCATATTGTATGAACCGTAACTTTCTGCCGCACAAAGAACTACGGAATTCTGGCATTGTGTTTGCATAAGGAACCGCGGGCCGGCTGATTGTGTGAACCCCGGCCCGGAAGGAGACAACAATCATGGCAACCTTATTTCGATGGCCCGGAAACTGGGACCCCTTTGCGGGGCTGCGCGTCATGCAACGGGAGCTGGAAAGGCTCTCCGGCCGGGGCGGCTTCGGCGAAGGCCGAAACATCGGCGGCGGCGTCTTTCCGCCCGTGAACGTGTACAACGGCCCGGCTGAACTGGTGGTTGAATGCGAAGTTGCCGGCGTAAAACGAGAGGACGTCGACCTGTCCATCACGGGCGAGACGCTCGTGGTCAAGGGCGTCAAACACCCCGCCGGCGCGACGGAGGAAAAGGCCGAAAGCGATATCCGCTACCAGCGATGCGAACGCGGGTCGGGCGAATTCAGCCGCACCATCGTCCTGCCGGACAAGGTCGATCCCGATCGGATTTCGGCAAGCCTCATCGACGGCATCCTGACCGTGCGCCTGCCGAAGTCCCAGGCGGCCCTGCCCAAAAAAATCAACGTCAAGTAAACGGGAGAATGCACCATGGCAGAAAATAAGAAAAAAGTCGAAGTCAACGTGGACCCGGCCCGGGTGCAGCCCGGCGAGGACGCCTTCACCCCGCTGGTGGATATCTTTGAGCAGGCCGACGGAACCACCGTGCTGCTGGCGGAAGTCCCCGGCGCGAAATCCGAGTCCGTGGACGTGCGAGTGGACAAGGGCGTGCTGACCATCACCGCCGACGGCCGACGCGAACCGATGGGCGAAGACTACGCCCGCACCTATACCGGTTTCATGGGCGGGCAGTTTTTCCGCGCCTTCGCCCTCAGCGACGAGGTGGACCGCGACAACATCCAGGCCTCGCTGTCGGACGGCCTGCTGAGAGTCAACCTGCCCCGCGCCGAGGCGGCCCAGACCCGAAAGATCGAAATCAGCGACGGCTAATCCATTCGACGATACGAGAATCCAATTGTATGTGCTTACGCACCGCCGTTCTTGCGATCCATCCCGGAGCGCTGGGAGATTGTATTCTCCTGGGGCGCGTTCTGGAGCGGCTGGGAGGCGAGGTGACGTTTCTCGGCCATGCCGCCGTCGCGAAGCTGCTGGCTGGGTTGGGGGTCGTTCAAAAAACGCTCGATTTTGACTTGCTGCCCATGCACGAGATTTTCACGGATGCAACCATCGAGCAAGGCCGGCTGGCGGAACTGCTGGGCGCGTGCGATCGGCTCATCAGCGTGTATGCCGAGGGAAATCCCGCTGCGCAGCAACGGCTTGCCCGCGACTGTGGCGCGAAGGAGGCGGTGTTCCTGCCGATTCGTCCGCCGGCTGACTTTCCGGGGCATCTTGCGGAGCTCTGGCTGAAAAAGCTCGACTCGCCGTTGCGGAAGGAAGACCTTTGCACGTCGGCCTGGTGCGTCCCGGCGGACTGGCGGCAGTCGGCCCGGCGGCGGCTGGCGCAGGCGGGCGTGACGGCGGCAGAGCGATACGTCGTGTTACACCCCGGCGCGGGCGGCGCAAAAAAACGTCAGTCGATCGAATGGTTTATCGAGGCCGCCGAGGCCCTGAAAACCCAACTGACCTGCCGATGCGTATTTGTTTTGGGACCCGTCGAGCGCGAAATGTTTGGCAAAAATGAAATAAATTTTCACAATCATCCCATAATGGATTGAATTTTGATGAATGGGGGCGTTTGGCGCAATAGACAAGCGGGTCGGCATGGCTGGCGGGG
>JAFGEJ010000035.1 GCA_016931655.1 Phycisphaerae bacterium | reverse complement strand
CGCTCCGGCCTGGCGATGGTGGGCATCAATCTCGACCAGGCGGCGACCCAGGCCGTCATGGACGAAATCCGCGCCCTGGATATGGTCGAAGACGCCTGGTATCTCCAGCTGCCCGAACTGCCCCTCGACGAACGCGAAGAGCCGCTGTAACAAACGGGATGGAGCATTAAAATGTCATCCTGAGCGAAGGTCCGAGCAACGCGAGGACCGAAGCCTGCGGTGAGCGAAGCCGAACCCGTCGAAGGACCTTATATATGGGAAACCGTAAGGTTCTTCGACTTCGCGGCTCACATTTGTTCGCCGCTTCGCTCAGAATGACAAGAACTAATGGTTTTTGCATAAAATCCCAGGGGAGATTTTTCATGTCGCAAATGACGGAAGCGAACATCGGCGTGTGCAGTTGGAGTCTGGGCGGCGGATTGGACGATCTGCTGTCGGCGCTGGACACGCTGGCTCTGCGGCGGGTGCACCTGGCGTTGGAGCCGCTGCGGGACGACCCGGCCTGGGCCGGCGCGGGCCAACGACTCGCCGAAGCGGGCGTGACCATCGGCGCGGGCATGATGGGCTGCATCGGGGAAGACTATTCCACGCTGGAGACGATTCACAGAACCGGCGGACTGATGCTCGACGAGAACTGGCGGCGGAACTTCGACGACGCCCGGGCCATCGCCGAGATCGCCGCGGACCTGAACGTTCCGCAGGTCAGCTTCCACGCCGGGTTTATTTCGCCCGACGCCGACCAGCCGGAATTCGCCAAGCTCCTGGACCGCGTGGGACAGGTCGCCGACGTCTTCGCCGGCAGCGGTATAGACCTGCTGCTGGAGAGCGGCCAGGAGAACGGCCCGACGCTGGAGACGTTCCTCGCGAAACTCGGCAAGCCGAACGTCGGCGTGAACTTCGACCCCGCGAACATCATTCTGTACGACATGGGCGATCCCGTTGAATCCCTCCGCCGACTCATGCCCGGCGTGCGGCAGGTGCACATCAAGGACGCCGTTCGCACCACAACGCCAGGCCAGTGGGGCAAAGAAGTACCCGCCGGCGACGGACAGGTGGACTGGCGAGCCTTCTTCGACGTTCTGCGCGAGGGAAATTTCACGGGCAACCTGATGATCGAACGGGAAGCCGGCCCCAGCCGCGTCGCCGACATCCAACAGGCCGTCACGATGATTAAGCAACACCTGGCGTAGTAATCTTGTAGGGCGTGCAACTTGTTGCACGCGATTATTGCTCTTTGAATGGCTAAAGAAACACTCTGGTGGCCCGAAACGGACTGTTCTCAGCGGGCAACCGTGGTTGCTCGTTACATTAACCTTTCAAACGTCAATAAGACAACGAACATTGTGCGTGCAACGAGTTGCACGCCCTACGGTTATCTTAAAATCATTACTACGTCAGGTTAGGACTATCCGATTCGAGCTATATATCGAAGTGTAATGGAAATTGCGACAACGCCTATGATATAAAAAACAAGAAGAATCCGAACAAAAAGTATGGAAGGCAGAATGGATATCCCCTCCTCAGATTTTCTTTTTCGAAAGGGAATTAATTGTATTTTGGATTGCTTTGAAGAATAGGTAACCCAGCCGACCAGAAACACATGGCAAAGTCCCAGAACGTAAAATAAAAGAAACAGATATCCCTTTTCGAGAGACAAGTCAGAATTTTTCAGGACATACAAAGAACCGCCGGGCCTTTCCTCAACCAGGATGATCTGCAACAACTCAAGAGGAAGACCGATTCCAAAGCAAACAAAGACAAAAAGCCTAAAAACATCCTCTATGACCGCCATGACCCAATGCTTTTTAGCTCTTCTTTCACCATGTTCCATTGGCGGATACCCCATAAAAGAACTTGTTTCTGTTAAAAACAAGAACCATTAACTGTAATAGATCAATCCTCCCCTAAAGCCTCCAGTGATTCCGCATCCGCCAGGTCTTTCTTTCGGCCTGAAGCTTTTTTGTTGCGGATCAGGTCTTCAACGGAAGGGACGCGCACTTGGATTCCTTCGATCTCCACTTCCACGGCCCGTGCGTAGGTTTCGTCGAAATCCAATCCCGACGCCCCTGTGATTACGTCGATTCGCCGGGGCGCAACGCCGATTTGAAAAATCGTGTCATTCTTCTGAAGGTCCTCCACTGTCAGATTCAACAATGGTGCACCGAATTTCTGCAACGCCCGCAGCACTGCCTCCGCGTTATCCGGCGAGGGCTGCACCCAAAAGTCGATATCCATCGTGGCGCGAGGATAGCCATGGGCCGCCATGGCATAGGCCCCCATCAGCAGAAACTTAACCTTCTCGTCGGTTAAGCACTGTAACATGTCTTTGTAGTCGTTGTTCAACATCGTAGCGTTTGCTCAGGGAGGCGGCTTCGGCAGTGAGCGGCCAGACCAGGGCGATGCGCTCCGCCGGCGTGCCGGGCACAAAGGAATCACGCGGCGTTTCCGCCCCCAGTGGAAGAATCCGAATGGCGTTTCGATCCATGTCTACTTTGTACCACGAGATAAGCATCCCCGCAACATTCCGTCAGCTTCTTCTCCGCGCCGACATCACGATCAGCCCGGCTGCGATCGCCGCCGCCGGCAGAATCAGCACACACAGAACCCACACCGTCGTCTGCGCGACCGGTCCCATGGCCCGGACGGGTTCCACCGACGTAGGCCCGGCGGCGATGTAGGATTCCTTTCCGACCAGCCAGTAGGCGGCGTTGACGGCCAGGTCCAGATTGTCCCGCGGCGCCGGGGCCGTCTCAAAACCGCCCTGGTCGGTCAACAGCGGAATGGGATTGGCCAGGAAGGCGTCCGTGAAGCTCAATCCCACGCCCAGAATCACCAGGCGCGAAGGAGCGATTCCTTTGGCCAGATCGCCCGCCCGGGCCGCCGCCGTCGCCAGCGTCAGCGGAACCTTCAGGTCGCCCTTGTCGTATTGAGGCCGAACCAGACCGCCGCGGCTTTTCTCAATCTCGCCGGCCAGTCGTTGCACGTCGCCGGTCGCCCAGATGTTGGTCATCGTTTCAGGAACCACCAGCACGGCTGTGCGTGCAACGTCCTGGGGCGCCTCGGGCGCGTCAGTAATCGGGCACGAACCGGACCAGATCATCCGCCGGCCCTGCAAAGGCCTGCCGATAGGCTGGCTGGTGAACGAACGGATGGGCATATACGAAGTCTTCACGGGATTGATCTGATATTCGCCCGGCGTCTCGCTGGCGATACCCTCCACCAGCAGATGGCCGGTCCGGGCCTCCAGACCCCAGACGTTCCGCAGATACTCCGCGAAGGGATACTGCTGCGGAATAGGCATGCCGAAGCCCAGCATCTGCGGGCGAAGGTTGCACACGAGAAACATCGCCGAGGCGCCGTCGTCCACGGCATCGCGGATTTTCTGGAGGTGCTCCGGCCCGAAGCCCGGCAGGGGCGGCCGGCCCGGCCCCAGGGGGGGCATGGGCGGCGCGGGCGGCACGACGAGCAGGATCGTCGGCAGGGCGTCGGCCTTGCCGGCGGGCTTCGTCGCCGGCTGGGTCGCGGATTTCGCGGCGTCTTCGGCGGGTTGGGGCGGCAGGTCTTCTTCGAGGTTCCAGTTCTGCACGAGGAAGCCGGAGTCCTTCAGACGCCGGGTCAGTTCCGTCAGTTGCGACGGCGGAATATCGCCCTGCGGCAGGCGGATGCGCATGCGCAGTTCCGGCGGGAGCGTCGGTTCGAGGTAGGCGATCAGCACGCGCCCGAACGGCCGGCGTTTCGTCATCGCCAAAATGCGCGACGCCAGGGCCGCGTCGCCGTTGAAAAATCGCGAGCTTTCTGAATCGCCGGCGGCGGATTCGACGCGCGACGGCCAGGTTTCCTCGAACGTCACGACTTCCACCTTTTCGCCGGCCCGCAGGACGATGATGTTCTTGCCGCTCAAATCCGGCGGTAAGGCGTCGTCCTTCGGGGCCTTGAGCGAATCGTATTCCTCCAGCAGCGGCGCGATTTTCGCCTGCAGCGGCGCGAAGGCTTTCTCCTGACCGGCTTCGGCCAGCAGGGCCTTCGATCCGTTGTCCAGCGTCGTGAGTTGGCGGAGGCCTTCTTCCACGGCGGACTGATACTGTTTCATTCCCTCAATAAGCTGTTCGACCTGCGGCCTCATTTCGACAACGAACCGTCGCTGCGCGGCCTGATTCGCGTCGCTTGAAACCACCGCCGTCTGCGAGCGAAGGGCCTGAAGATCGTCGGCCAGATCTTCGAACAGTTGTCCCCGCGTGGTGCGCTCGATCATGCCCTCGTAGCGCCGGCTGGGCACGTCCACCTGCCAGGCCCGGCTGACCGAGACGAGACGCACGTCCTTCGCGTCGCTTCCGGCGACGGCTTGCAGTTCCTTCGAGGCGTCCCGGGCCGATTGGCCGGCCTTTGACAGCACCGCGGAAAATTCCTTCAGCGCCTTGGCCGGGTCGCTCGGACCTTCCTTTCCGCCGCCGCGAACGACGCCTTGCAGCTCCCGCACCGCCTTGACGACTTCGTCCACGCTTTTACGCGCCCGGGGCGCGTTGGCGCGAATTTTTTCCGGCAGGGCGCCCAGGTGTTGCAGGATTTCGCCGTTGGTCTGGAGAATCTCCCGGCTGGTGCGAAGCTCGCCAATCAGGTCGCCAAGCAGTTTCACGTAGTCCGGCAGGGGCGAAGTCGCCGTCGCCTGGGCGACGGCGCGGTCGGCGGTTTCAATTTTTTCCGACCGGTCCGACAGCACGTCCGCCATCGCGCCGCCTAAGTCCCACTGGGCCAGGTACGACTCCTTCGGCAAACTCGACCAGCGATCCCGCATCGCTTCGAGTTCCCGGAGAATGGCCGGAATTTCCTGGCGCGCTTTTTGAAGCAGGTCTTCCTGCGGGCCGGTTTTGCCCTGCTGAAGAGCGCGAAGCTCCGCCATCAGGTCCGCCCGGGCCGCGTCGCCGGAGGCGTCCCGAACCTGGATGTTCGGATTGGCGCGGTGCATTTCCTCCAGCAGTTCCATCACTCGTTCCAGGCGGTTGCGTGCGGCGTTGCGAACCTGCCGCTGTGATTCGGTGTTGGCGGACATACGAGCGTCGGTATAGACGGCCCAGATATGCAGCGGGGTTTCCACCTCGGAGACGATGCGCCGGGACCGCTCGGAAAGCCCGAACAGGCCCAGCGTCTCGAAGTCGTGCTCGTACGGCGCGGAAAACGCCAGCATGTTCAGCACCACCACGACGGCCAGCACGACGGCTACGGAAATCGTCACGTTCGCGCCGTAGCGGTCCGGCGACCGCGGCGCCGCGGCCCGGAACAGCAGCATCGCCAGTAACGCGCCGAAAACCACTTCCGCTATCGCCAGGCCAAACGCCCACCCCTGCGCCGCCGGCAGAAGACTCCAGCCGTCCCACAGCAGCGACGCGAAGATCTGCAGCGTCCCGGCCAGGGCGACCAGCAGCCAGTAGACCAGCAGAATCCACAACGCCTGCTTCCGGGCCGCGGGCGAACCGAACCGCAGCACCGCACCGGCGCAAAGGCTCGTGGCGCCCAGCAGAATCAGAATGACCTGAACGGCTACATCCCCCGGCGCGACGCCGGCCAGGAGAAGATACACCGTCGCGACAACCGTCGCCGCACCCAGCAGCATGGAACCAACCGCCGCCCAGGTGCGGTACGGGTCAACCCATTTCGACGCGGCCTCGACGGGATCCATTTTTTCACTTTTGCTAACCATATTGTTTACCGCCACCGCCTTGATTCGAGTGTTTTTACGCTCAGGAACAGGAACCCGCCCGTCAGGGCCAGGAAGAACACCACCCCCCGGCTGTCGAACAGGCCGCGGGCGAAACCCTTGAGATAGTACAACGCGTTGAGCCGCGCGGCGGTCTGGTTCCACGGTTCGGGAAGATGCGCCGCGGCCGGCCCCATCAGCAGCGTGAAGAACGACAGGATCACAATCGCCGCCGCCGCCGCCAAAAGCTGATGGCGCGTCAGCGTGGAGGCGAACAGGCCGACGGCCAGGAACGCCGCACCCAAAAGAATCATGCCCAGATACCCCATCACCACCACGCCGGCGTCGGGCGTGGCGAACACGAACATCAACACCAGGAAAATCAGCGTGCCGCCCAGCAACGCCAGGTAGAACCCCAGTACGCCCAGGAACTTGCCCAGAATCACCTGCGCATCCGTCACGGGCGCGGTCAGAAGGGTTTCAATCGTGCCGCCGCGAAGCTCCTCACTGACCAGCCGCATCGTCAACAGCGGCGCCGCGACGACCATCGCGGCGCCCATCATCTCGAAGAGCGTCCGCAGGGAGGCCTGCTGATACGGCACGAGAATGAACCATTCCCGCGAGCCGGCCCAAAACCCCGGCGGCGAGGCGAACTTGAACCCGCAGACGCACAAAAACAGCGCCCCGATTCCGTAGGCCAGCGGGCTGTAAAAATATCCCGCCAACTCGCGACGGGCGATGGAAAGCGTTTTTCCCATATCAAAAACTCCCAAATTTTATATCAACCTTACGATTGTCATCCTGAGCGCTTACGATTGTCATCCTGAGCGCTTACGATTGTCATCCTGAGCGCTTACGATTGTCATCCTGAGCGAAGCGAGTCTTCGAGCGAAGTCGAAGGACCTCACGCCATCGAACTCGTGTGATCCTTCGACTTCGCTCAGGATGACAGCTATATTTATTTATCCAGCCGCACGGTCAGGCCGCATGGACTGCTCGTAGGTGATCTGGACGAAGAAGTCTTCCAGCGAACCGCCGGCGCGGCGCAGCTCGCGAAGGTCCCAGCCCTGGGTCTTGGCGAGCTGGAAAATTTCGCCGCGTGGGTCGGCCTCTCCGTCGGCCTGAATGTCCAGGCGCGTCCAGTGGTTGTGCCGGCTGGTTTCGACGGCCGAGACGCCCGCCAGGGCCTTAACGGCCTGCGCGATCTCCTCGGGCGAGGCGCCTTTGATTTCCGCGATCACGCGGCTGGGCCCGACAACGCGCCGGCGAAGCTCCGCGGGCGTACCGCTGGCTGCCAGTCGTCCGCCGGCGATAATGATGATGTCGTCGCACGTCTGCTCCACCTCCGCCAGGATATGGCTGGAGAGGATCACGGTATGCTCCTGCCCCAGTTCGCGGATCAGTTCGCGCATGGCGCGAATCTGGGCCGGGTCCAGGCCGATCGTCGGTTCGTCGAGCACCAGGACGGGCGGATTGTGCAGCAGCACCTCCGCCAGGCCCACGCGCTGCTTGTATCCGCGAGACAACTCGCCCAGGCGGCGGCGGGTCATGTCTTCCGGTTCGGACAGCCAGCATCGCCGGCAGACGCGCTCGACGGCGGCGCTCCGTTGCCTGGCGGGGATGTCCCGCAGCGCCGCGCGAAACGTCAGATATTCCCAGACGCGCATTTCCTCGGGCAGGGGAACGTTTTCGGGCATGTATCCGATCTGCCGGCGGACGGCGAGCGACTCGGCCAGCACGTCCAGGCCGTTGACCGTTACCGTGCCCGACGAGGCGGGAAGAAAGCAGGTGATGATTTTCAGCGTCGTGCTCTTGCCCGCGCCGTTGGGTCCCAGAAATCCCACGACCCGCCCCTGCCCGACGTGGAAGGAAATGTCGTCCACCGCCAGAACCCGGCTGTACCATTTCGTCAGGTGCTTTACGTCGATCATCTTTCAAAAACTCCGATGAAACGCTTTGGTAATGGTCTGCTCTGTTGAAATCATGGAAAAATAAAACAAAGAAAATCAGCCACAAAGAGCACAAAGGTCACAAAGGAAGAAGAAAATCACAACGATATGTTATTTTTTCCTTTGAGACCTTTGTGCCCGTAGTTTACCCCTGAGGGGTGGCAAAAAAATCTTTTTAACAAAGCATAATTATTGGTCTTGCATCCGGCCGCCTGGAACGCAAGCCGTCGTCAGCCGCGAGGGGAAAACGCAACTTCGCCGGATGACAGTAACTGCACCCGGCTGTACAAATCCGGGAAATCGTCGGGGGAATACCATCGGGAAAATATCGCTGAATGTCCAGCGTTTTTTTCGCCGTTGGCGGATCGCGCATGCCTCGTTTGTTTGGGGAATTCCGGCTTAAGTTTTTCGTCACTGCCGCCCGATACTCGGAATAGTCGGATATGGATGTCTGCTGGGACGCGACGAAGGACCGTCCGATGAAATGCTGTCTGTACATATTGGTTCTTGTGGCTTTCCTGGCAGGGGGTTGCAGCGACGTGGACATGTCCGGTTTCGGGCATATCGGTTTTACGATGCAGAATCACCCCGCCCCCCGGCCCGCATCGCCTCCGCCGGTGGAACAGCCGACCGCTCAGTTGGCTCATTGCCGCAATTCACCGCCTTCCACCACGCCGTAATGGCCGCCGGGGGATAAGGAAATTGGGGGGGTGGTTGCAATGGTTACGATTCCGCCGGTATGATCCAGCCATGATCGATCATCCCTTTTTCTGGTTCGGCGTGTTTCCCCTGGCGGGATATTTCATCGGGTCGATTCCGTTCGGCGTGCTGATCGCCCGGGCGCGGGGCGTGGACCTGCGCAGGGTCGGCAGCGGGAACGTCGGCGCGACGAACGTGGTTCGTTCCGTGGGGCGCGGGTGGGGGTATCTGTGTTTCCTGCTGGACCTGCTGAAGGGGTTCGGGCCTTCCCTGACGGCGGGCGTTCTGCTCGGCGCGACCGGCGCGACGCCCAATGCGGCGCAGCAGGCCGCCTGGCTGGCCATCGGAGCAGCCTGCGTGGCCGGACACGTGTTTCCCGTCTGGCTGGGCTTTCGCGGCGGAAAGGGCGTCGCCACGTCCCTCGGCGTGGTGCTGGGAATGTATCCCTGGTTCACCGCGCCGGGGCTGATCGTCTTTGGCCTGTGGATTATCATCACGCTGGTCAGCCGATACGTCTCGCTGGGCAGCGTCCTTTCCTGCCTGGCGTTCGTGCCGGTGTTCGCGGCCCTGCACTGGAGCGAACTGCCGGCCCTCTGGCCTCTGGCCGTCTTCGCCAGCGTGATCGTTCTTCTGATCCTCTGGCGGCATCGAACGAACGTGCGGCGTCTGCTGGCCGGAACGGAAAACAGGATCGGCAAACGAGGAAATTGAGCTTTTCTCGGCGTTCGGCGAATGGCGCCCTCCGCGGCCTTGCTCCTGTAGACGAGCCGGACGAACAGAGGGTTGCAACACGAAATGGGTTCGCTATAATGCTTCCTCGGCGCGTCGTTTGGCCGCTTCGTAAGGGCCGTTCGCTCAGTTGGCTGGAGCGGCCCTCAGGGCAGGTCACGGGTTCCTGCCGTGTTTTTGAAATTTCGTTTAGATTTCTCTTGGGCCGTTAGCTCAGTTGGCTAGAGCGTGCGGATCACACCCGCAAGGTCACTGGTTCGAGTCCAGTACGGCCCAGTTGGGGCACTACGTTTACATTCTCCGTTCGTTAAAAGATTCGTCCCTCTACGTCGGGCAGACGCGAAACGTCCAGCAAAGGCTTGCCCGCCATAACGACCCCCGTGAGAAAAGCTACACTTCCAAACGAGGCCCGTGGGAGTTGGTGTATTCCGAAGAACACCCCAACCGATCCAGCGCCGTGCAACGGGAGACGTTTCTGAAGTCCTGTGCCGGTGGGAATCTGGTGCCGGTAAAAATCACCAGCGAACATGACAACGGGGGATCGGTTGGTGAAATCGAAAAATCGGGAAAGCCCATTCGCGTGAAGAGTCCGCAACGACTTCGAAAATGCCTCTCCGACGCCAAAACCAAACCCGCCAAACGCATTCTCACGAAGGCCGAGTACGAAGCGGAGGCGAACCAGGACGCGCCCGTCGCCAAAAAACGCGACACGGGTGAACGTGCCGTGAAAGATGGCAAAAAACTCTCGCTGATTCGCGTGGCTGCTATCGTCCTGGAAGCCTGCGAGCGCCCGATGACCTGCGGTGAAATCATTTCCAAGGCCATCGAATCCAACGCATGGAAACCCGGCAAAGGCCTGACGCCCGCCAACACCCTCAGCGCCGCTATTCGCCGCGAGATTAACGTCAAGGGCGACGCCAGCCGCTTCCGCCTGGCCGAACGCGGGAAGTTCGAGTTGAACCGCTAAGTCCCAAGTGGTTCTCCCGGTTCCGGACCCCGGTTTGCCGGGGTCGGGCTCGTTATGCTCGATTGACGGCGTTGCCTTGCTGCAAAAATATCGTATAATACACTGTATGGTTACCTTGAATGTAAACATCCCGGAAGACATGAACGCCCAAATCGAAACGATATGTCAGCGGCGGCGATGTTCCCTGGAAGAAGCCGTGCGTGACGTCCTGCGTCGCTGGATTTCCATCGAGCAATTTCGCGCCGATGCCGACGAAATGCGAAATCTCGCCGAAGCCGCTGGATATCGGAACGAAGAAGATATCCTCGAGGGAAATTCATGAAGGTCGTTCCCGACGCGAACGTCCTGCTGGCAGCGTATGGTTTCGGGGGCACGTGTCGTGAATTGATCGAATTGTGTCTCGCGCGGCATGAGATTATCGTTTCTGAATATATTCTGGGGGAATTCCTGGAGCATTTGCATGGGAAATTCCATGCCCATCCCGATCGTGCGAGGGAGATTGTGGATCATTTTCGATCGGCTGTAACGTGCGTCGTTCCGGCGAGAGTCGGCGCCGGTGCATGCAGCGATCCCGATGATCTTCCCGTGCTCGGTACATTGGTTGCCGCCAAGGCGCACTGTCTGATTACCGGGGATAAGGTGTTGCTCAATCTAAAAACATTCAACGGCCAGCCGATTTTGTCCCCACGGGAGTTTCTGGACTGCCAGCCGTGATCCGCCCCGCCTTCCAGATGGGATGTTTCCCTTGCGGCGGGAAATGATTCACGTCTCGCGTCTCATTCATCCTCGTCCATCGCTATTTCGATGGGCTCGAATTCCACATTCGCCCAGTCGATGCCGTCATCGATATCGGGACCGTATTCCTCCGCCAGCAGTTCCTCCGCCATACGTTGACCTTCCGGTGTGAGACGCAGGCGTGTTGTGCGCCGTCCGCCGATCAGGTTGCAGCGTTCAATCAATCCCATATCTTCCAGGCGAAGGTATTCGCGGTGGAAGAGTACGTGTTCGCTGTTAGTAGGCGCTCGGCCCAGCCAGCCGGCCAGATTCATACCGTTTACGTCTTAAGAGAATCGCACCTGTGATAAGAATCGTAAGTGTCGACGGCTCCGGGGTCTGACAATACAACTGAAATGTATCTCCGTGTGCCGCAGCAACTGCAACATCTAACAATCCATTGCCATCAATATCTGCCACTCCCACCCCATGTGCCCATTCCAAATAGCTATCGTAAGCAACGTCTATCGTATGCGCGATCCAATCTTCACAGAACGTCAGCCCATTGTTCTCAAGCCAAATGACGGCATCCTCGTCCTGTTCCACAATGATTACGTCCATATCTCCATCATTATCGACATCTCCCGTCGCGATCTCTCTGGCATCGTAATGACCTATGACGTATTTGTCCCATACGGCGGTGTTGATATCGCCAGGATATGGGTTGCGTAACAAATACAGATCATCCGTAGCACTGTTCTCTTGATGATTGGTAAACAGGATGTCCAAACTGCCGTCCTGATCCATATCTGAGACATTCAGTGTCAACGCCCCCGGTACATATGCGTCACCAGGATCGGGATCAGAAAAAGAACCGAGTGAAGTTCTTGACCAATTGCCTGCATTCGCAGGATCTCCGGAACAGGTGTACAAGTAAACGGTGTCGTCTCCTAATCTCAGAAATCCACCCCAAGATCGGGGTCTTGTGATACCGAGAAAATTATCAATATCGCGATCTTTCATTTTTTGCCCTCCTGTGTTCGCTTCTGTTCCTCAAACTCGAACCAGCACTTTAGATTATCGTTTACTAGCATCAGAGAACGCACAAGAAGAACGACTGTGACTATTGCCAGAAGCAATGATATGCTGACTGTAATCCAACAATGCAAAAGCCCAAGAGTTAATTGTGAAACCGCCGTTAGAATTGCAAAGAGAATCGAGAAGAATAAAAATCTTGTTAAATTCTTCAATGGGCGGTAGTGCTCTGCGTCAGGTTTCTCGGTTCTTAAAAGATTGACTTTCTGGAGATACGCATCAGTGTCGTATACGCCTTCCTTCATTTTTATGACAATAAATCACAATCATCCCATAATGGATTGAATTTTGATGAATGGGGGCGTTTGGCGCAATAGACAAGCGGGTCGGCATGGCTGGCGGGG
>JAFGEJ010000271.1 GCA_016931655.1 Phycisphaerae bacterium | reverse complement strand
TTCATGCCCGCTGCATGAAACCGTGGAGAGAATAGAAAAAGCCATTTCCTGTCATTCTGAGCGCAGGCCCGAAGGGTCGGAGTCGAAGAACCTTACGGGTCGCTTGGCGTGAGATTCTTCGACTCCGCTTCGCTGCGCTCAGGATGACAAACTTGACTGCCAGACAAACGGTGGCTGCGGGACATCCGCAGGAATATCCCGCAGCCACCCATCAGAAAGAAAGACTTGCTTTTCATTGCTTCGTCATCGTCAGCCGGATCAAGTTCCGCATTGGACAAGCCAACCGAACTGGTTCTTTTGATATGAAGTTATAAAGAAGATCATTACACGTTGTGCGCAAGGCACGACACTCGGGAGGAAGAGAAAACGCGGGAATAAAGCAGCCGGTTTTTTCCGCGAAAACAATACCAAGCCGCGGGAATCACGAATCATTTCGTCGGCGGGTACGGGGCGATCCCGGAGGAACCGCCCCGTATCCATATACTGCCAAATTGAAAAGAGACCCAAATATATTTATTCGATCTTTGAAATTTTACCCGGCGTGGGCAACACTTCTTTTTCTTCGCACCAGCGCGACCAGGCCGGCACTGACAAGAAGCATCGTCGCGGGCTCCGGGGTGACGGTGATGATTCGTGAACGGATGTTCGAACCGCCGCCTTCCTCGTAATACGTCACCAGAACCGTACCGTCGGCGAGATCCACAAACGAGGGATAGGCGCCGATGCAGTTGGCGTCGATGGTGATCGGTTCACTCCAGGTTTCGCATTCGTCGGTGCTGTATCGCAGCGCGGTATGTCCCGTGCCGGCGGGCCACTCATAGTAGCGATAGCCCATCAGGATGACGTCGTCATTCACCGCGGGGCGGAACAGGTACGGGCAATGCGCGATGAAGCCCATGTCTTCCGAATCGCTCCAGGTTTCGCCCTGGTCCGTCGAGACGGAACACCGGGCCGGATTATGACTCGACCGCTGGGCGGCATAGAGATTGCCGTTTTTCAGTTCGATCACGTCGGTTTCCGCGTCCAGGTAGGTTCCCGAAGAGTCGGGAATGGCGACCGGCGCGGACCAGCTCGCTCCGCCGTTGTCGCTGTACACGATCGCACCGTGCGCGGACTGTCCGTCTTCGTAATACAGCGGGGCCACCAGCCGGCCGGTGGACAATTCCCGGATCGGGGTGCTGACGCCGTAGGACGGATATGCCAACTGCTGGGGCGTGGACCACGTCAAGCCGGCGTCGTCCGATTCAATGACGTACGAACAACTGACGCCGTTGTCATACGTGAAATACGTCGTCATCAGCCTGCCGTCGGACAATTGCGTGATCGACGGGTCGCGGTCGTCGAGGGGCGAGTCGTGCAGCACCGCCGGGGCGCTCCAGGAATATCCCTCGTTACTCGACGTAACGTACATGACCTTCCCGCCGGTGGGATACCCGGCCTTGGGCGGGGAAATATGCGCGTATCCTTCGTAGAAAATGCACATCAGTCGGCCGTCGTCAAGGCGGGTCACGTCGGGAAACGCTTCATATCCGCCGCCGCCGCCGTCGATTACGACGTAACCGAACGACGGGCTGACCTCCACCGATACTTCCGCCCTGGCGGCAATCGGGACGCCCAAAAGAACCACGGCGACGAAGGCCGTCACCCATGTTGTACGAATCACCACGTGCAGTTTTGTGTTGTTATGATGCATCATATTTTTTACCCTCTCTTGTTCCTCACGGTTTACGTTACAACGAATTGCTCTGTGTTATTCAGACGCGGAATCCCGAATAAAACCGCCTCCATAGTTGTATCCACACGGGATTCTCCATGTACTCAGGTCGTCCTCCAGTCCGTATTCTTTTTCCTTTTCGGAATAACTCCCGCCGTGGCCGTCCATGAAGGCGAACAACGCCTTGCCGCTGGTATGCCTTCCGTGGGGATTATCCCGAGTATCCCAATACCATTCGGCCCCAACGCCGAAATAGACATAGGAACACCCTCCGATCCCATCGTCCCAACTGTCGAAGCTGTCTCCGATCAATATTTTGTCGGCGGGATGGATGACATCCTCCGTTCGGAATGACGCGATACCCGCATAGTAATTTCGGGCATAGTAACAGTTTCTTCTGCCAAGCTCTCCATGCAGCGGACATCGAATCGCCAGAGAATTGTAAGTGTAATCGCCACCTTCCGGTCCCTCGGACAAATACTCCAGGTACGTCAGCCGCCAATACCACCGCTGTTTGAGATATTCTTCCAGACTGCCATCTGCCGGTTTGGCGGCAACCGCAACCTGCCAGTTGCCGTTATCCTCCGCGTAAAACGTATGGGCCATGAAAACGTTATGCTGGTTGCTCTGGCAGACGGTTTCCTTGGCGAGATTCTTCGCGTTCTGCAACGAAGGAAGAAGAATCGACACCAGCAGCGAGAGAATGGCGATCACGACCAGCAGTTCGATAAGAGTGAAACCCTTTCGTCTTGTCATTCGGCGGCATGTTGGCACGGGAATGCTTCTCATGGGATATCCGTCAGGATGTCACAACAGCAGTTTTTCCCGCTTCTCGCTTACTTGTGCGAAATCACGGGAAGGACTCAGGCAAAAATACCGTCGGCGTTGGGCGGGGCGGCCTTTCACAACCGCCCCGCATTTCGCCGAATCAGAAAGAAAACATCGTTCCTTACAGGAAACTACGGTGTATACAAACCAATTTAGCGTTTGCGGCGGCGGATTAGCACGCCCAGGCCGCCCAGGGCCAGCAGGCTCATCGTGGCCGGTTCGGGAACGTCGTACGTTCCGGAAACGTCTTCCAGGCAAACCTGGGACGCCGTATTCGACCACAGAAGGAGGAGGATATCCTTGCCGACGTCACTGGCGGTGGCGGTGTAGCTGATCTGCCGTTCCACCCACGTGCCGTCTGCCACGCTTCCGAGAGTGCCGGTGTCATAAATCTTCGTACCGCTTCCGCCAATCTCGTCCCGCCAGAGCTGGATGCTGAATTCCTGCGTTACTCCCGGCTGGTAGTCCGAACGGTGTCCCTGATAGAGGCTCAGATCAATGACGCCGCCTTCAACGACGCTCAGGGCACTGCCGTCCACCTTCAGCGTCTGATACATGCCGCTGTAGCCGACCTGATGATTCGAGAGGAACGCGACGTTGTTCCCGCTGAGCGCGGGCAGGCCGGCGCCGGCATACTGACAGCCGGTAAGACCCTGAAATTGGGTCCAACCCGCACAGCCGCCGGTCGTGTATCCGCCCGGAGCCAACACGTCATCGTCAAAGCCCGGATTCGTGATGTCCAGGGCGACCGGCGCCGCCTGGGCCAGCGCACCGAGCCCACCTAGTAGAACCGCTATCATTGTCCATGTTTTCATGCTTCTCATAACCAAGCTCTCCTGACTCCAATAGTGTTTCGTCGAGTAAGTTGACGGAGTCAATCTCCCACCCGACTCGCGGCTGTTGCGGCGGCCGCCCGCCGCAACAACCACGTCTCACTTCATCACGTACGCAAAATCTATTGTCGCCTTCTTCTCATACAGATACGTTTTTACAAATAGAGCGTTCCTATCGTTTCCGACGGAAAAGCACGCCCAGGCCGCCGAAGGCCAGCAGGCTCATCGTCGCCGGTTCGGGAGCGACTTCGAGATGGATGGTATCGATGCCGCCGGCGTATCCGCCGTGACCCATGAAAAAGACTTCATCGTACGCATCAATTGACCATCCCAGGCCGGTGAATCCGCCCGCATGCGTCCATTCCGTCGTACCGTTCGCGCGGTAGTAGTAGTCCGACGTATTTCCTTCGAAGATCATCATCACGTCGGTGGGGATCGTCGGCTGGGGAGTGACGTGAATCACGGCGGAGGTGTTCAGCAAGCCGAACTGCATATCGCCGTAACAGATCGTTACGCCCTGCAGTTGGGTCTCCGGATTGCTGCCGTTGCGGAAGTGGAGTTCGGCGTCCGTACCGCTCGTCGTCGGGGAATACAACGTCGCGGTCAGAATGTAGTATTCCTCGGCCGTCGGCGTATAGGAAAACGCCTGGCCCGCACCCGTATCCCACGTCACGCCGCCGCCCGACCAACTTGCCGACTGCCCGGAATCGATCACGCCGCTGGAAATCACCATATTGCTCGTGGCGGTCCATCCGTTGTACCCGTTGATGCTCGTGCCCGGCGCGGCGCCCTCGAAATCTTCGGATAGAACCGTCGTACCCGCCTGGGCCGACGCGACCAAGGCCAGCACCATCCATACTGTCATCAGTTTTCTCATGTTACTCTCCTTAATTCCTTCCTAGAACAATTCAGCAAAACGCTTAACGCCTCGTTAAAACTCCATTTTGCTGAAAGACTCTTCATTTTGATAATTCCTCCATTTGTTCCCGCATCATCAGCCGGGCCTCGAGGGTCTCGGCTTGCCGTGGAATGGTCCCTTTCTTCAGGCGGTTTTTCAGGAACCTCCAGGCCGTTGCGCACATGTCCTCAAACGGCTGAACGATCGTCGATAACGGCGGGTCGAGATATTCCGTGTCTTCAATGCCGTCGCATCCGATCAGACGTACCTGCTCGGGAATGGAAATCCCCATGTCCCGCAATCCACGGTACGTGCCGATGGCGATATCGTCGTTGGCGCAGAACAGTCCGTCGGGACAGCCGTGCTCCTTGACATAGTCCTGGATGGTTTGCCGGGCCGACGCCCGCGACCAGTCCGGCGTGAGGATGTACTCCGTCTCCTTGCCGCGTTCCCGCATGACGCCTGTGTACCCCCGATAACGATCGTCGAGTTCTTTTTGCGTACTGGGCGTAAGAACATGGGCCACCCGCTTCGCCCCGGAATCCAGCAGCGATTCGACGGCCCGGCGGGAGGCGGGATACAGATCCACGTTGACGGCATCGTATTTCTCGGAGCAGTGAGGGCCCATATTGACAATCGGCCCCTTGAAAGAGACAAAACTGCCCAACCCGCCTCCATACATCAGCACACCGTCCAGCCCCATGCGGGCTAAACCTTCAGGATGTGTCGAACCCATCGTCCGACGATCCAATTCCCCGGAGACAATTTCATACCGGTCCTCCAGAAGAATCTGATGAAAACGGTTGGCGACTTCCTGGAAAAACCGTAATCCCATCGACGGGGACAGGAAGGCAATCCGCCGGGTTTGCCCCGTCGCCAGCGCCTGGGCCGCCCGGTTGGGGGTGTAGCCCATGACTCGAGCCGTCTCCATCACACGTCGCCGGGTGGCCTGGGTAATAAAATCACTTGACCGATTATTCAACACCCGGGAAACCGTCATCTTCGAGACGCTCAAGCGATCCGCAATGTCTTTTAGCGTAACTGACATAAATATATGTGTTTATGTGCTTGGTTAGCGGTAGCAGTTACCGTTAACTGTAAGTGATTATATCTGATTCCCCTATTTTGTCAAGATATATTTTCAAGAAAGTGAGCTATTTGGGGGGGTGGGCGAACAGAGAATCCCCGCGATATTTTGGATTATTGGCGGAATCGCGTTTTCCAGAGCATCAGCCGTGGAACCGGAGTGAATAGACGTCGCGTTCGTTCATGACGAAGCGAAGGCGGACGGGCTTGCCGGCCGAGGCCGCCAGGCGGGGATTGCCCTTTCCGCCGACGACGTGCTCGATTTCGTCCCCGACGAGCACGGGGCAGTCCCCCAGCCGATTGCCGAGGGCTGCAAGGGCTCCCTGCCGAAGCGCTGGCGTCGGCGTTTATGATTTCGGCAGGCGGACAATCACGGTTTTGACCTGCATCCATTCGCCAACGGGCGCGGGGGTAACGGCGGCGGTGTACCATGTACCTTCGTGCCGCACCCAGGCGGTATACTCGCCCGGCCCGGACCTGCACCAGAACCAGGCCTTTCCGTCGTTATCCGTCACGACGCCGAACGGCGTCGCCGGCTGATCCGTGGGCGTCAGCCAGACGGCGGTATTGGGAACGCTCTTGCCCTCAGCGTCGAGAACCTGCACGATCACTTCCGGGCTGAACCGCGGTTCGAGTTTGGGCACTTCGCGCATCACGTCTTTTAAGGGATCGTACGTTCGCAGGTACGCGCAGCGCGGCACGGAGGGGTCGTAGAAGTTGTAATTATTTCGGCCATAGGGAAGGCTTTTGTTTTTGGCGTCCGGGCCGCTCATTGCCGGCCAGGGAATCGGCGGCGTCGCCTGCCAGTAATCCACGTCGTCCCAGAGGAGTTGGAAAGGATGATATTGCTTCATTGCGCCGAACGGCCAGAGGCCGGACAGTTCCTGCGAGCGGAACGTCAGCAGGCGTCCTTCCATGTATCGTGCCGCGGCGTTGACGGCCTGGTAGAAGTTGGGGCGCGGGTCTTCGCCGCGTTCTCGAAATTGGCGTACTTCGTTCTGATACGTCCAGCCGAACGGTCCGCCCATGCTGATTTCGCCCATGGAACAGGGCTTGCCGTATTTTTTCTTCCAATCGTTCCAGACGCGAGGATTCACGTAATGCCCGTCGACGACGTCGAGGCGGGGATCCTTGTACAGATCGGTATACAGGAAGATATGTCCGCCGTTGTCGACGGCCGGGCGGGTCGGGTCCATTTTATGAAACGCGTCGTCCAGTCGAAGGATCTGTTCCGCCCGATTCCGCCGTTCGGGGGTCAGTTCCTCATATTCGCGCATCAGGGCGCATTCGTTTTCCGAACCCCACATCACCAGGGACGGGTGATTCCGTTGAGGCCGGGATTGCTCGATCATCCAGTCGATGGGCAGTTGGGTCTTTTCCGGATGCTTGGGGTCAAACTTGCCAAACACCTCGGCGACATCGCCGTAATTGGTTTCCTGCATGACCAACATGCCCATTTCGTCGGCTACGTCCAGGACTTCCGGGAACAGGGTGCCGCCCTTGTGAAAGCGAATCATGTTCATGTTCGCCTGCTGGTTGGCGTCCGCGTAATGCCAGCGAACGTGATGCCGATGAAACGGAAGGAAATTCGCGCCGATACTGTTGCCCTGCACGTAATACGGCTTTTGGCCGTTGAAAACGAAGTACGGCCCTTCGATCCAGAATTCGCGGAATCCGAAACGGACAAATCGACGATCCAGCGTCTTGCCGGTTTTCTGGTCCTTCAACTCCAGTTCCAGGTAATACAGATGCGGATTGGACGGCCCCCAGAGGGTCGGGTTATTCCACGGTTGTGATAATGTGACTGTTTTTGTATTTTTCTCTATCGTTTTGGAATCGAAGGTCAGTGCCGTCGAATCGCCGTCTTTCACCCTCGCCAGCAGAACCGCGCCGCCGGCGGGGACGTCCGCCAGGGATACGTCCACGTCAAGCTGCATTTTACGGACGGACGGCTTGACGAATACGTCGGACATGTGCGCCATGCCGGTAATGCGCAGGGAAACGTCCTTCCAGGGTCCGCAATCGCGGGCTTTCGGAGTTCGCCAGTGATGACCGGAGTCTCCCCGGGTGTAATGCTGTACAAATCCCGGCATGGTCGTCCCCAGTGTCAGGCGGTCTTTGATCTTCTCCAGGGGAACGTTGCCCGGCGTGGAAAAGTAGATCGTTGTTTTGTTCCAGTCCAGTTTTCGGTAGTAACGGCTGTCGCCCTTGTTCACGACGTCATTCAGCGACGATTTGACCGCGATATCCTTGCCATCCAGGTACAGGCGGATTTCCTCCGGTTTCTGGTCCCAGGCGCCGACTCCCCATTCGAACTGGTATGCATTTCCCTTATATTTCGCGATGGTGGGGAATAAGTCCGAAAATTTCGTCTTTTCCTCTTTGGGAATAATTCCCTTGTACACACTCTGGCAGAACAGGTGGATCGTGTTGGTTTCCCCGAGTCGAAGCTGTTCGGTGAGATCCACGTCGAAGGGTTGCAGTCCCTTGTGTTCCGCGACTTTTTTCCCGTTGCAGTACACCGTGCCGAAATCGGCAACGGACTCGAAGTGCAGCACGATCCGCTTGCCGGCCCATTCCTTCGGGCAATCGATGGTTTTCTGCAACCAGGCGCTGATGCAGTTTTTATCGACTTCAAAGATTTTGTCTTTGATGTCATTGGAAGGAACAAGGATATCCTGCCAGCCGGTGGTGGGAATGTCTCCCGCCTCCACGTCCAGGCCGACGGGGCCCGGCTGCCACTGCCACATGCCATTCAGGCACAAATCACCGCCCAGCAGGTCGGGCTGTTCTTTCGCCGGGCGAAAGTCTTCCGTTACCGTCTCCGCGGATTTGGGCTTGCCCATCGGGTTGGGCCGGTACTCCACGTATCCCGAAAGATGGTGTACGGGCAGAAATCCCGTTACCTGGAAGACGCCGGTGATCGCGTGGGTTTTGTCCGCCAGGTCCTCCCCGCCGGGAATGAAACGCTCATTGGGGTTAGACTCGTAGGCCATCGTTCCAATGCCGTTTTCGCCGCTGAACGTCACGTGGATATCAAAGTTTTCCTTGTTCTCCGTGAAATACTTCAGCAGCTTTTTGTCCGTAATGAGAAACTGCGCTCGGAGCTCTCCCTTTGGGAGTTTCTTTTCCATTGTCACACCGCCGACGGTGCAGGCAACCGTCGTGGGCGTCTCGCCGCGATAGCGGACCACGTCGATCCGCGCCTGTTTGACGTCAGAATTTTTCGCGATGGGCAACAGGCGTTTTACCGTCACGTCGGCGGGGCCTTTTTCCCAATACAGCGAAGTTTTCGGCCGCTGGCGATATTCGCAGATCGTGTAGGCCTGCTTGTGAAAACGTCGCGCCTTGGAGCCGATGGGAATTTTGTTGTCCGAAGCCGTGATGGCGATCAACATCGGCGCGACGCTTGTGTCGCGACTTTTGAGAACAATATTCTCAACGGTTTTGTCCGGGTGTGGATTTTCCCATTCGTACAGGTAGAATCCCACGTGGGGGAACATCGGATTCTGTCCGTCCCAGGCGACGACGGCGTTTTCGATATCCTTCGGATCCCACCAGTCCGCGGTTTCCTTGCCGACGCGCAACGGAATCATCGCCGTCGAACCGTCGGAATACGTCACGACGTAATCCGCGCAGTGCGTACCATACGTTCCCGCCCAGGCGGCCGCCTGGAGAAAATACAGCCACGGCGCCTTGCCGTTAACCTCAATGGGTTTGCTCTCGAGCGGCATCTCAGGCGTGTTGGTGCTCTTGAGCGACACACACCCCGGCCGATATGCGTTGCCGATTTCCTCCAGCTTATCCACGATGTGGAACGGCACGTTGCGGAAGAACTGATAGCCGCGCGGAATATAACGCAGGTCATTGCCGCCCTGATCGGTCCAGCCGCCTTCGTTGTCCGAAGGGGCTTTGTCTTCAAAGTGCTGGTTCGCGACGGCGTCGAGGTACATGTACCGAACGTCCTCGCTCTTGCCGGGTGAGTTGCCTTCGGTTTCGTTGGCGGTGGCTTCGTCGCGTTTCGTCGTGGAGACGCGAATCCGCGAGACGCGAACGACGGCCGGCTCGGAAGAATCCCCGTGCTGGCTTGTGCCGACTCGAACGGTAAACGGATAGATCAGCCATCGCCGGCCGATCAGGTCCAGCAGCTGCACCTTCTTTTGCTTCTCGCCGTTCGAGACGACCATCTCGAATGAGCCGTTGGTCAGCGTCAGCGACACGCGAAACGCCCCATCCGGCTTGAAGGGTAACGGTTCCTTCAACAGATACCTATTTTGGCCTTTACGAAACTGGCGAATCAGCACTTCATCGTTGTTCCTCCTGCTGTGATTGATATTGATCCAGACGGCCGGCTGACGATGCATGTTTCCATCTTTCGGCAGAAGGACCATGAAAAAATCGCGGCCGGGATTCTGCGACGCGACGTCCACCTCGATTTTTACCGTTGCTTCCGCCAGGGAAAAACCGTTTTTATACGTCACTAAATTCCCCGCCCAGGTCTCTCCCTCGCCGGAGAGGCTCCTGATTTCCAGGGCCTTGTTCACGACGGCAACGCTGCCTTCAGATGGGTCCACCGCCCAGCCGACCAGTTTGGAGGTTTTGTCAAATTGCGAATCGACGAGGACGCTCCAGGCGTCTTCCTCGGCAACAGTAAAAGACGCGTAAATAGAAAGAATTCCTATCGTCAGGAACAATACAATCTGAAAATATTTATGTTGGATCATAGTTACCTCTGTAATAGGGGGTGAAAACAATATCTTTATAAAATGAACGCTGAATGAAGACTATTATTTCAAAGACTCAATAAATAATATTTACTTGAAAATAAAGAGTAACAATCTCTAATGTGATTGATAAAAAAATAATTACCGTCCCAAAAGTGTAGGAGAAGAATAACCGGCCTTTTTGTCTCCTGAGTTCTGGGCGACAATTTTTTCGTTCGTGGACTCAGGCAACGTTTTGCGTCGAGTCCTTCAAGATCGTTGGTGAATCCACCACGGAAATGTAAACGTAACCAATTTGCGTTTAACGCGTTCCGGCCAACGACATGTATGGGCGTCTTCGCGCTGAACTTTCCCTATGCCGTTGGCAAAAAAGCGAAAAACGCATCTTTCATTCTCCAAAAACCGAACATTTTCCAAGCACCAAAACTGGATGAGAACCATATTTTAGTTACCAAATTCCCTGCCAGTCCCAAAGGTCCCAGTAGTATTGTAGATAAGCATCATAGCCATCGGTAACAGAGATGTCTGGGGCAATGGGTTTTTCCGTGTGTCCGTCAAAGAACAGGAAATTGCCGCTGCCGGCATGATACTGCGAGCAATAGTAAAAATTGGGCGGATTTTCAGTCTCCCACCATGGCCACGGTTCACCAGGACGAGGGCTCATCTCCAGGTCCCATGTATTATGTATATTCTCGCCGCTACCGTCCATCAGCATAGGATTATCGGCGGGATTTGTTAAGAAATCTCCGAGGAAAACGTCATACCCCAGCCAATAGTTAAAGGAATACCCGGCACGTATTCCGGTACTAGAAGAGATGACACCTTCCGAAGCCGGGCACGCAACAGGCGACGCAGCAGCGCCTCCATCCCCTTTTAACGGATCTTTACTGCCAACAAAATCACCACTACGCTCGAGATAATCCCCTAATGACAAACAATCTGCTCCAGGATTTCCGGAAGCATCTTTCCATTTACTTAAATACGATTTTTCACTTTTCTTAGAATACCAACCTGTTCCATCCCACCAGGCATCTCCTGGTTTATAATAATATTGATTATTATCAAAAAATGGATCATGCCGATAGCTTCCCCAACAGTTTCCTCCCTTTGTGAATCCAACCGGTCCGCGGCCGTTGAAATCCGCCTGGTAAAGGATAAGTGATGCTCCGATCCCGTGAAGTCTAGCAAGGCAGACTACCTGCATCGCCAGCGCTTTGGCTTTCTGCAGTGACGGCAGGAGGATGGACACGAGCAGGGAGATGATCGCGATCACCACAAGGAGCTCTATTAAGGTGAAAGCTTTTCGTTTGTCGTGGATGCTGTTTTTCAACATGGCGTACTCCTCATGGATTCGGATTCGGCCCGACGCTTTGGCGAATCACCAGCCGTGTGGGAATTTTCACGACCGGGGCGGATGTGTCTTTCCGATCGATTCTTTCAAAGATCCATTCCAGGGCCCGCCGGATTATTTCCGTCGTGTCCTGGCCGACGGACGTCAGCGGCGGGGCCATAAATTGGCCGGCCCGCGTTCCGTCAAAACTGATCACCGACACGTCCCGCGGGACCATGACTCCCTTTTCAAATAATCCGCCGATAAACGCGGCTGCCAGTTGATCCGAGGTGATGACCACCGCGCCGGGACGATCCTTTTGCTCCGCAAAACAATACGCCTCCCGTCGCACGTTCTGAAGAACTTCTTCCGGCAATCGGGATGGTTCGGTCTTGAAGGTCGGGCCTTCTTCCACGTCGAAGCCGTACTCCTTCGCCGCCGCGAGGAACGGGATTCGTTTCTCCAGCCCATTTAATCGAATGCCCGTGACCCGTGAATGGCCGTTCGCTTTGAGTAACGCAAAGGCTTCGTTCACGCCGGGTTGGAAATCGGGGAGAATGCAGGGCAATTTCGGCGGCTGGTGATTGACGCAGACCAGTGGAAATTTCTCCTGAACCATTCGTTCATACAAGGCTCTGCCCGGCGCCAGGGCGGAACCGAAGTAGATCACACCATCGACGCCGCGGGACAGCAGGCTCTCAAAACATTCCAGGTCGTTCTGCCAGGAAATCCAGCGCATCATGCCCAGGATCAGGTGGTATCCCCGCTCTTCCACCATTCGCATGGCGATGTCGGCCATTTCGGTGTAATAGGGATTGCGGATATTTCCGCACATGAATCCAATCGACCGCGTTCGGCCGCTGACCAGCGCCCGGCCGGCAAAGGAAGGGCGAAAATGGAGCTTTTGTGCAATGGCCCGCACTTTCTTCTGCGTAGCTGCCGAAATTCGCGTAGAGGAGCCTTTTCCATTCAGGACTCTCGATACGGTCGGCTGGCTGACGCCGGCCATTCTGGCGATATCTGACATGGTGACCATGAGATTAAAAGGAAACTCCTATACTATGCGTATACGTATACGCCGAAATTATATTACATATTTTTTGAAAAAAATACAAATATAACCAAGGCCTTCGTCAAACGAAGAACCGGGACAATCGGAACATGGACGATGGTGGGAAATTCTTAGTGCACTGCTGTAAATTGACTTAACGCAACGGAGCCGCCTAGCAGCCCGTTTAGAAAGTCTTTATTCGTGTCGCGGGCGTCTCGCCCGCGCGTGTCGCGGCCATCTTGGCCGCGAAAACAAGGCA
>JAFGEJ010000034.1 GCA_016931655.1 Phycisphaerae bacterium | reverse complement strand
CCCCGCCAGCCATGCCGACCCGCTTGTCTATTGCGCCAAACGCCCCCATTCATCAAAATTCAATCCATTATGGGATGATTGTGATTTGAAATCTCAAATTTCAGATATCCATTCCCTGGCGGAATCCTGTTCCCGCCAGATTCGCGGATGGGCTGACCATTTGCAGAATACCGACATTCAGGGACAGCGACGACTCAATGCGAAGACTCGCCGGGCGTGGGATCAGCAGAAATCTACCGATGCTTTTATGGAAAAACTCCAACAAATCCGCGACGCCTCCGCCGACGCAAACCGGATACCGACACCATCGCCGCGGCAGAACAGCTCAGGTATACCGTAGAAAAAGGAGAATCCTGGTTGACTTTGGAATGTACGTAACGTACAATTCGTACAGAACGATAGATTGGAGTCTGCACCATGACCACCCTGCCGATTACCGAAGCCCGTGAACATCTAGCCGACCTGGGAAACCGCGTCGCCCTGTTGGGCGAGCGCGTGATTGTGGAACGGCGTGGGAAAAATCTTTTCGCCCTTGTGCCCGTGGAAGATCTGGAACTCCTGGAACGGCTGGAGGACAAGCTGGACCTGGACGCCGTCCGCCAGGCCAGGAACGAACCCGCAAAATCCTGGGCGGAAGTGAAAAAAGCTCTGGGGCTTTGAGTCATGGCCTACCAGATCAGGATCAAACAAAAGGCCGAAAAGGCGCTGGCCCAAATACCCAATCCCCATCGGCGGCGAATCGCCCAAGCCATTGACGCCCTGGCTCGAACTCCCCGACCGGCAGGATGCACAAAATTGACCGGAGCCGATAACGCCTACCGAATTCGCGTCGGGGATTATCGCATCGTCTATGAAATCGTGGACAAGGTTCTGATCGTGTACATCATCCGCATCGCCCACCGCAAAGATATTTACCGGGGATTGTAACTGACGGTTTTCAAACGTTTGGGAAAGAAAAAGCCCCTGTAACTATCGAATTTACAGGGGCTTTGGACGCTGGGGATTAAGGATTCGAACCTTAACTAACTGATCCAGAGTCAGTTGTGCTACCGTTACACTAATCCCCAGTGGGGACGCGACAATGGCGTCGCTGTATATCAGACTATCTATCGGAAATCCGGGGCGATTTCAACCGGTTTCTTTCGCAGGCCGATTTGAGAATTCCGGAAAACCTACCACAGAGACACAGAGGTCACAGAGAAAAACATTATTTCTTATGGTTCTCTCTGAGTTCTCTGTGTCTCTGTGGTAAATTTCTCTTTTTTGGTCACATTTCGCTACGAACACGCCTCGCCCGCCGCGGCGAGCGCCTCGGCGAGAGTGACCCGGCCTTCGTAGAGGGCCTTGCCCAGAATCACGCCGCCGCAGCCGATCCGCCGGCAGCGGCGCACGTCGTCCGCGGAGGCTACGCCCCCAGAGGCGATCACCGGCACGTCCGCGGCGGCGAGGACCCTCGCCGTCGCCTCGACGTTCACGCCCTGGAGCATGCCGTCCCTCGCGATATCGGTGTGGACGATCGCGCCCAGGCCCGTGCCCGTCACGCGCCGGGCGAAATCCTCGACGCGCAGGTCCAGTTGTTCCGTCCAGCCTTCGGCGGCCAGGCGTCCGTCGCGGGCGTCCAGACCCAACGCCAGGCGTTCGTTCGGCACGGCGGGGTCGTTGAGCAGGCCTTCAAACCAGTCCCACTGTTTCATGGCGGCCGATCCGACCACCAGCCGCGCTACGCCCAGGTCCAGAAGGCGATGAATGCGTTGCGTGTCGCGGATGCCTCCGCCGTTCTGCACCTTCACGCCGGCTGTGTCGGCCTTGGCGCAGATCGCCCGCAGCGCGTCGGTGTTCGTCAGCTCGCCGCGACGGGCGGCGTCCAGGTCCACCACGTGAATCCACTTCGCCCCGGCGGCGATGAATTGCTCCGCGACGGCGGCCGGGTCGTCGGCGTAGGTCGTCTGGCGGTCGTAATCGCCCTGGAGCAGGCGAACGACCTTTCCGCCCCGCAGATCGATGGCCGGCAGAACGTCCATGAGAATCACAGCTCCACGAAATTTTTGAGGATGCGCAGACCGACGGCCTGGCTTTTTTCGGGGTGAAACTGCGTGGCGAACACCCGCCCGGACCAGACGGCTGAGGGGAAGGAATATCCGTACTCCGTGACGGCGGCGATGTCGCTGTCGTTGATGCACACGGCGTGGTAGCTGTGGACGAAGTAGACGTACGAACCGTTTGGAACGCCGGCAAAGAGCGGGCATTCGGGCTTGCACTGAATCTGGTTCCACCCGATGTGAGGCACTTTGAGGTTTTGCCCCGTGATGCCGGGCGTGAAGGCGAACCGCACGACCTTCCCCGGCAGCACGCCCAGGCCGGTGAATTCGCCGTCCTCGTAGGACACGTCGAAGAGAAGCTGAAATCCCAGGCAGATGCCCAGAAAGGCCCGCCCGTCGCGAATCGCCCGCAGGACTTCCTGGTCCAGCCCGGTGGCGCGGAGGCGTCCGACAGCGTCGGCGAAGGCGCCCACGCCCGGCAGGACGACCTTCTCCGCGTCGGCGACTTCCGAGGGCGTGGAGACCACGCGGGCCTCGCCCCCCACGTGCTCCAGCGCCTTCTGGACGCTGCGGAGGTTGCCCATACCATAATCCACGACGGCAATCATGCTGTTTCTTTCCGTGAAGGGGCCAATCCCAAACGTACACGCGGCGGGAATTTCCCGGACGAATCGTTCCGGAACCTTCCCGCCGCGCGAAAATGCAACACCCCGCACCGGCGCCGTCGGCGCGTTACGGGACTTTCACGACGAAAATCTCCACGCGGCGATTTCTCTTTTTCCCATCGCGCGAGCTGTTGTCGGCCACGAAGTGCGTCTCGCCCATGCCGATGGTTTCGATGTCCTCGGCGGAGACGCCCCGGGAGATGAGATAGCGCGTCACCGCCATGGCGCGGTTGGAGGACAAATCCAGGTTGTCCTGCCAGAGCTTGCGCGACTTGCGGATCGGATCGCTGTCGGTGTACCCGTAGACGCGAATCGGCAGACCGCTGTATTGCCCCTTCAAATCGCGCACAATCTGCGCCAGGGCCTGCTGCCCCGCCGGCGTCAGCGTCGCCCGGCCGGAGGCAAACAGCAGATCGGCGCCAACGGCGATCTTGTCGCCGACCGTCGTGCTCTGCCAGCCCTCCGCGGCGCCGGAGTCCTGCCCGGCGCGAAGCCTGGCCAGCTCTTCGTTCTTGGACGCCAGGGCCATGTCCTTCGCGTCACAGTCGGACTTCATTTGCGCGTTCAATCGCTCCAGCTCGATGACCTGGTCGCGAAGATTTTTATTTTCTTCCAGCAGGGCTTCGTTTTTGTTCTGCAGGGCGAGAATCTGCTCCTTCTCGTTGCAGCCGCCAGCCATCAACGCCAATCCGACAATGCCCGTTAAAACCACGCCGTGAATCCATCCGCGTTTCATTGCCGTCTCCTTATCATAATCTTGAATCCGCTTTGCGATGGTGCACCTCAGTCGCGGAGATTATACCGCTCCCGCCGCGGCAAGAACAGCCCGGAATCTCTCCGGCGAACGAAATTTCAGGAAGGGTCCGCCGGGGGCTGTTTCGGGGCCTGGGCCTGGATTTTTCCCATCTTGTCCACCCGCCGGAGGCTCGCCTGCAGCCGTCCGATCCGCAGGTCCCGCACGCCACGCAGCAGCAGCTTGAACACGAAAATCGTCGCCATGCCCACCACGGCGGAAATCAGCATCACCATGCCCGTGGAGCCGGAAAGGTTTTTCCCGAACCACAGATCACAGCTATTCTTGACGTTGGTGAAAAACACCACCACCCCGGCAGCGAAAAACAACCCGCATACCAGAATCAACGCCTGTCCTTTGAACGTCTTCCAGTTCATGTTTCACTCGCCCTTTCCGACGAGAACCGTTTCGCCAGGGGATATCTTTACCGATTTTTCGGGATTGTGCAACCACCTGCTGTAACATACTGTATGCAATATACGAGGTGGATGGACATGAACGTCGGCGAAACGGTATTGGCAATGCGGCCATTCGCCGCTCCGGGGGGAATCCTACCGGAGCCCGCCGCCGTTGTGTTATTGCTGGTCGGCCTGCTTCTGCTCCTGTTCGTTCGCCGCCGGCGTCACGGACACGCCAGAATCCGGTGAGGGCGTCTCGAAAAGGCTCTTGGCCTGGTAACTGCTCCGGACAAAAGGCCCAGCCGCGGCGGCGGTGAAGCCCATTTCGCGAGCCTGGGCTCGCCAGGCGTCGAACCGCTCCGGCGGAACGAACCGCGCCACCGGCACGTGGGCGGCTGAGGGGGCAAGATACTGCCCGATGGTGACCATATCGCATCGCACGGCCCGCAGGTCGCGCAAAACGCCCGTCACTTCCTCGTCCGTTTCGCCCAGTCCCACCATCAGCCCGCTTTTCGTGCGGAGGTTCCCCCCAGCCGCTTCGGCCTGTTGTTTGGCGTGTCGCAATACATTCAGCGACTGCCGATAGTCCGCCTCAGGCCGGGCGACGGGATACAGCCTCGGAATGGTTTCAACGTTGTGATTGAACACGTCCGGCCGGGCGGCCAGCACGGTTTCCACGGCCTCTTCAGACCCCTGGAAATCCGGCGTGAGTACTTCAATGCGCGCATCGGGCAATCGTTCTCGCACCGCCCGGATGCACCGTGCGAAGTGCCCCGCCCCGCCGTCGGGCAGATCGTCCCGCGTAACGGAAGTAATCACAACGTATCGCAGGGCCATCCGCTTCGCCGCCTCGGCGAGGGCTTCGGGTTCGTCTTCGCGCGGCGGGCCGGGATTGCGATGCCCGATCGCGCAGAATCGGCAGGTGCGCGTGCAGGTCTCGCCCAGGATCAGAAACGTTGCCGTTCCGCACGCGAAGCACTCGGCCCGGTTGGGACACTGCGCGCCGCGGCAGACGGTTGCCAGGTGCAGATCGTCCAGAATCGCCTGTACGCCGGTCCCCTCCGCCCCGGCTGGGAGACGACGCTTCAGCCACGGCGGCAATCGACCCGGGCTGGGAGATTTGTGTCGGGCATCCTTTTTCACAGTATTTTTCACAATACCATTGTACACGAGGGAGGCGTCGTATCCACGTCCTATCCGAAACGGAAAGGGTTGAGCTTCGGGAGTTTTCATGGTATTCTCGGGAATCTTGTTTATCCGCTTACCGATAAGGAAACATCGTTATGAAACCCACGACAACTCGATGGATATGGATTCTCCTGCTGGCGGGAAGTCTTACCGCCGCGTCTTTCGCGGAGGAGGAAAAACCCTCCGGCTCTTTGGAAAAAATCACCCATCCGAAAAAGGGAACGTTCATGGTGGACGTTCCCAACATTATTGATCCGCTGAACGAAAAGGACATTAACGACACCCTGATGCTCCTCCAGGAGGAGCACGGTGTGACGCTCTACGTCGTTGTCGTTTCGTCCCTTGCCCGGGCGGGGTACAAAAACGCCTCCATCGAGGACGTCGGCATGGAACTGCTGGAGGCGTGGAAGGTTGGGCCGGCGACGCTCGATGGAAAGCCCTGGGATCGGGGCATACTGATTTTGTTCTGCCGGGACGACAACCAGATTCGCGTCGAAACCGGAAAAGGCTGGGGGCAAGATCTGGACAAAGCCGCCCTGAGGGTGATTCAGCGGGAAATGCTGCCCTATTTCAAGCAGAGAAAATATTCCGTGGGGCTGGCCAGGGGCATTCATTCCATGTCAGCCGCCATTCGCATGCAGACCCCCATGCGAAGCGTTCCGCCAAAGGTTCCCCTGCCCAAGGACGACGAATACGTGGTGGATATGATTAACAAGTTCTCCCTGGAGACGAAACTCAACCTCGACAAGGCCTGTCGGGAACTGTATCAGGACCGGGGGGTGCCGATGTTCATCGTCATCGCAAAATCCCTGGCCGACGTTTCCCGCGAGGGACTTAACTTCAATACGGTGGCCGAACGGTTTTACCGGTTTTGGGTCGTCGGCGATGAAGCACGGCGCAAGGCGTTTCAGGATCGCGGCGTGCTCCTGTTTTTCAGCAAGGATGACAACCTGATCGGCATAGAACTCGCCGATGCCTGGGGCGACAAGGAGTCCCGTGATCGCATTCGGGGGGAAATTCTGAATCAACGGCTTGTTCCGGAACTGCAGGCCGGGCAACTCCCGATGGGAATCATGAATAGCATCAAGGGAATTCGGGAAGCCGCCCAGCAGGAGAATCTTCCGAAGACCGTCGCGCCTTCATCACCCAAAGCCAAAGCGACCGCCCCGACAACCAATCCCGCGGGACAAGGGCAATGAGTCACCCGGCGTCGCGTCTGCTCGGTTTGCTGTGCGCGGCGATAGGGATGTTTCTTTCCTTCGATGCTCGAGCGGAGGATATTCAACAAGTCTTTCCACCCGTCCGTGACGTTCAACTCGTCGATCAGGCCGTCTGGGCCGTCGGCGACGGCGGATTGGTGCTGCGAAGTTTTAACGGCGGCGAGACGTTCCAGCCGCCTGAGAATCCCATCGACCCCCACGTCCATATTCAGGCCCTGCGGAAAGACGGACCCGCCGTCTGTTTATTGGGCGGCCGGGCTGTGGCGGGATTTCCCACACGCGCCGCGCTGGGCGTGATCCTGCGATCCGATGACGGCGGCGAGACCTTCCAGGAGTTCCCCACCGGTCCGCTGGGCTGGCTGTATGACGGGCTTGTCGTGAGCGACTCAGCCCTGGCAGCCGGGCAGGCGACTCCCACCACGCCGGGAGGCGTGTATCACACCGTCGACGCCGGCGCGCACTGGAAGCCGGTTGAACTTCGGGGACGCGGCTATCTGCGTTCGGCGGCCTTTACGGGCTTTCGCTTCGGATATCTCGTCGGCGCCAACCGCCGCATCGTGTCCCTGCGCGACTTTGGCGAGCCGGAGTATTACCAGGCCCCGGCTGGGGCGGCGTCCGAACTGCAAGCCGTGGCGATGGTCGGCCCGTCCGCCGCCTGGTGCGTCGGGCGCGACGGCTCGGTGCTCGCCAGCCAACCCAACACCGCCGCCTGGCGGCAGAAGCTTCTGCCGATCCCCGCCGGCGTGCGACGCCTGGCGGATTTTGAAACGATCGCCGCCCGCGAGAATCGCATCTGCATCGGGGGCGGATTGACCGGCCTGGTCTTCCACAGCGACGATAAGGGCAACACCTTTACCGCCCGTTCCGCGCCCCTGCCCGGGCCGGTCCACACGCTGCAATACATCCCCGGCCCGGATGGAAATCCCCGCCTGCTGGCCGGCGGAGACGCCGGACGCCTGTGGCGATCCGACGACGACGGGCAAAGCTGGCGACTTGTACACGGGCCGGGGAAAACGGACGTGCTGTTCGTAGCCGCCGCCGGCGACGTGAGCATATACCCCGCCGTCGTCGCCCACGCGGCAGCCGGCCTGAGCACAGCCGTCCTCTACCTCGCCGCCCCGCAAACCCAGGCCGACTTCCCAGCCGCACCGGACGATCAATGGCTCCGGGCCGCCGCCGTCCGCGCCGGGGCGGGCGGTGCGACAACGCTGGGGGACTTCCCTTCCATCGATCCGCCGGCGGGGAAACAACATCAAACCGCCGAGGATATCCTCGCGGCCTGGTCCGCCCGCCTGGACGCGCCGGCTGAGCCGATCCTGCTGGAGCAGATCGCCGCAGCCGTTCGCCTCTATCGCCCGACGATCCTGGCCGTCGGTCCCGACGCCGCCGGGCCGCAAGATACAAATACCACCGTCGAAAATCGCCTGATCGCCCGCCTGGCCCGAAAGGCGGCGGCCCGGGCAGCCGACGAAAAGGCCTTTCCATCGCTTTTGCGGGCGGGCCTTCCGCCGCATGCGGTACAGCGTATCTACGTCGGCCTGCCTGAAAACGCGCGATACACGCCCCCGTGGGAGGCGGCGCCCCCCCTGCCGCGGAAACGCGGCCTGGTCCGCATCGACGGAACCGCCTTTCCCAAAGGCCGGCGAACCTGCGTTTCCCTGCTGGCCCAGGAGGCGATCTGGCTGCTGGGCGATCCGTCGCTGCGGAACCGTCCCGCCCAGGTCACCGCCTATCTCTGTCGCACCGCCCCAGCCGGCGGGGAACTTTTCACACAAGGCCTGGGGACGAACTACTTTCCGTCGGGCCGCCCCAGCCACACGCAGAAAATGCTCGCCTCCGGTGCAACGCTGCGAATGGCCGACGTGGGCGAACGGATCATGACCGCCCTGCCGGACCTGCTGCGGGCGGCAAGGGAAAAGGGCGAAGAAGGCCTCGACCCGTCCTGCCTGGCGGCGGACGGAATGCTGCTGACCTGGCGGCGACTTTGCCAGCAGGGGCAACTCGTCCTGGCCGCCCAGGCGCGCGATGAATTTCTCCGCGTCGGCCAATCGCACCCGCTGTATCGCATGATGAACGTCCGAACGCTGGCGACGACCTGCTCCGCGGAGTACGGCGCCCAGCGGAGGCGCGTCAGTCCCGACGCCTCGGTGATGGACGACTCAGCCGGGCGGGCGGCGAAGAAATTCGCGCAATGGCATCCCTGGGCCGACGACGGGCCGGGGCGAATGCTCCTCGTGCGGACGATGCTCGCCACGGTTACACCTATGGAAGTTCCCCGTGCGCGGCAGCGGGCGTTACACACGCTCAAAACGACGGTCCGCGGCGCGTTTCCCGAACGCTGGAAGCGATTGGCCGCCTTTGAAGCCGACTGCCTGGCCTCCCAGCCGCGACGACCCGTGACGCGAAACGTGCTGTTTGCGCCGCTCGTGACCCAGGCGGGCAACATCGACGGCCGGCTGGACGAGGAGGTCTGGAAATCCCTGCCGGCCAGGCGCCTCGTCCCGCCGGGCGGAAAGCTGACGCCCGATTTCCCCCTTGCGGAGGTCCGGGCGTTTCGCACACCCGGCGCAATCGTGCTGGGCCTGAGTCTCCCGGCCCAGGTCGGACGCGTCTGGCGCGTGACGCTGGCGATGGATTCCGACCGCGACGCATGGACGCAATTGCAGATCGAGTTCGACACCACGGGGCACAAGGCTGGTTATCTCGCCTGCCGCCTTGGGCCGAGCACCAAACTTGCCTACGTCGTCGGGGACAAACGCAGCGTCGAAAGTCGCCTGTTTCTGCTCCAGGCTCCGCGCGAGGCCGACGCCGACGGGCGGCACACGTTTGAGCTGGCCCTGCCGATTCACCAGGCCGGCGTTGATCCGCGGGAGCGGGGATTGTGGAACTTCCAGATCCGCGCCCAGGCCGAGGACGCCGACGGCGTGCAGTATTTCTACCTCCAGCCGCAGGACGCCCCGGAACTTCTGCCCGAACGCTTCGCCCTGCTCGAATTTCCCCCGACGAACTAATACCAATCGAATTATTGCATGGTGGAGCCTACCTAAGGCATCCCTTCGGGACCTGCTCCACCATGTTAATATACTGCTATGAATTGAGTTCGCGAGCAACAAGTAGCTCGCCCTAATGGTATGACAAAGCTGTCTCCTTGGTAAGATGTGTTTGCCTAAAAACCATCGAACCGAAAGGAGACAGCCATGATTCAT
>JAFGEJ010000270.1 GCA_016931655.1 Phycisphaerae bacterium | reverse complement strand
GGTGGCACAGGTTTTCAACCTGTGTCCGCACAGCTTACAAAGCTGTGCCACCAAAGCAAAGTCACTCACGTGTTCCATTGTGAAGGACTACTAGCCGGGGGTGAGCGAAGCGAACCCCCGGAACGCATTCTAATCTATCCAAGTCCCGGAGGGACGGCAGCGAGTTCGATGAGAAGGAATTGTCGCTGTCGCCCCGTTGGGGCTCACAATTTTACAAACCTCTCCGGGGGCCTGCCGGCCAGCAGGCAGGTTCGCTTCGCTCACCCCCGGCCAAACGCTGCCCGCCCCTTCGGGGCGGAAATCCTTATCAACCGCCTTTTGCCTGGCAGAGGATATGTTCACGCCCTACAAATCAATGCGGATATTGCTGCTTCATGGCCTTGTGGGATTTGGGGGCGGCGGCCGGTTCGACGCGGTCGGCGTTTCGGACGTGGTGGGCGTCGATCCAGCCGGCGGCGATGGGCTCCTCGCCCCCGGTTTCGGGGAACACCTCCACGCGCTTCCAGCGCTGGTCGGCTTCGAGAATGTTCACGCGCTGGCCGGGCTGAACCTCGTGCACGGTGTAGGCGTCCTTCTCGGACGCGGAAATGAACTTCCGCTCCTTCAGCACCAAAATGCCCTCGTCGCGGATCACCCACGTACCGTCGCCGGAGTGGTAGAACGCGGAAAACTCGAACCGCTCGCCCGACGGTTCATTGAGGGCCGGCTCCTGCCTGTCCACCGGACCAGTCTCAAAGGGGTATTTCAATAATACATACGCCGCCACGGCTACGATCAACAGCAGCAGTAGCAGCAGTAGCAGTAACAATACTCTTCGACGGTCTTTGTCCTTTGTCGCCTGATTCCGTGTCGCGTCGGCCTGGCTTGACTCGTGGTTCATGGTACAGCCCCTTTCCTGGTTTAGGTCCTTCGACTGCGGCCCTCACTTCGTTCGGGCCTTCGCTCAGGATGACAATAAAAAAGTATTTTCATCGGCCTGGCGGGTGAATGCAAGGGCCGGCGAAGAAAGGCCGGCGGTTCATACATCTACGATTTGTTATACCAAACACGAAAAGTAAATGCGCGGCGGAGCACCCGCTCCGCCGCGGCGAGTCAATTTATAACAACACATTAACATGGTGGAGCAGGTCCCGTAGGGATGCCATAGGTAGGCTCCACCATGCAATAACTACGTGTGTTTGGTGTTACTTCTTTTCCCATTCCGCTTCGGCGTCGCAGAAGAATTGAACGGGGGCTTTTTTGTACTCCGCCGTCGTCCACAGCTCGCGCCGTTCTGGCTCGCCGATCTTCGCGGCGATCTGTTGGATCGCCCGGCTGCCCTCCTCGCGCGAAGAGCCGTGGAGCATCGTGTAGAGGTTATAAGGCCATCCGGGCGCGGTTTCCCGCAGATAGCAATGGCTGACGGCCTGGTGCTGCGCGGCCGACAGGCCGGCTGACTCGGCCTGGGCCTCCGGCACGCGCCAGACGACCATCACGTTGGCTTTTACGCCGAGGGTTACGTGGTTCACCACCGCGCCGTAGCGGCGGAGAATTCCCGCCGCCTGAAAGTCGGCTGCGTGAACGAGAACGTCCTCGCCGGAATGCAACCCTTCCCTGCGGGCGAGTTCGTCGAAAGGCCGGGGCGTCGCCGGCAGATCGATCAACAGCGCCCGGACGGCCCAGCGCTGTTCGTCGGAAAGCGAAATCACGTTTTGCGCGTCGCGGTGGTTCGCGCCGCGAGAATTCTTTACACAACACGGTATTTCGTTTGAACCGCCCCCGAACCGCACAGCCAGTTTGAACCGTCGCCGGCTGGGCAGATTCAGATGCGCCTTTGCCCCGGCTTGGCGGGCCAGCAATTCGACGGTCTTTTCCAGTCCCAGCGTGCTGCCGGGCGAGACCGCCAGCGTCGCCCACAGGTTGAACTCGTCGTTTCGGCCATAGCAGTGGCTCACGCCCGGATGCTCCGCGACGAGGCCGGCGGAGTGATCCAGCGTTTCAGGCTCCACCGCCATTGCCAGCAACGTCTGGCGATACCCCAGCCGGGCGGCCTCGAACACGCCGCCGATGCGCCGAATCACCCCCGCGGCTCGCAAAGCCCGGACGCGAGAAAGCACGTCGTCCTCCGGCAGAGAAAGTTCCCGCCCCACCAGGCGCCAGGGTTCTGCCGTCAGCGGCAGGCCGGCTTGAAGGCGCCCCAACAGTTTCGCGTCCGTCTGGTCCATGCGCCGGACTATCCTACCGCCGCGCCGCCGGGGGAAGCAACCCGACACAATTCCGGTGGACAATCGGGGCGAAACGTGTTTTGATATCCGCGATGGCCTCGCCCGAAACGCGGGCGTTGTGGTTTGTGAAGCAAGGAGTCAGCCATGCCGGGCAATATCGTGGTTTCCGAGGACCAGGGCGTAACAACGGTTTCACTGCGCATGTCGTCCATTCTGGACGGGCCGGTGATCGAAGAGGTCGGACGAACGCTGTTCGGGCTGGTGGACGACAAGGCCGTCGACAAACTCGTCGTCGATTTCCACTCGGTGAGCTTTCTGAGTTCCTCGATGCTGGGCGTGCTGGTGTCGCTGCAGAAGCGGGCCTCCTCCGTCGGCGGGCGAGTCGTTTTGAGCGGCCTGCGCCCCAGCCTGATGAAAATTTTCACCATCACCCGCCTGGAAAAAATCTTCACCTTCGCCGACGACGAAACCAAGGCCGCCCAGAAACTGCGATAATCGCTGTAGAGAAATGAAATAAATGCGCGGTGTTCCTTATGCCGCGTGAAATCAATTTCTGGCAGTTGATTCACATGGTGGAGCAGGTGCTCCACCATGCAATAAAGGGATCAGCGGGAGTTATTTTTTCACCTGCACGTCGATGCGCTGACGGTCCCAATGGTTCGCGCCGTGAACCTGCAGGCTGAAGCGATACGTCCCTGCCGGCAAGGCCTTCAGGTCGGTCTGCAACTGGTTGTCATGCACGCGCGAAAAGGCGTTCAGCGGAATGGCCACGCCGGGCGCGAGGGGTTTGTCGCCGGCATATTGGTATAGATCGCCCTCGACGACCGCCCCGTCGCGGGTCGGCTGAATGACCAGGGAAACGCTTTTCAGCGCGCCCAGAACGCCCTGGTCCATCGTGAATTGCATCGTCGGCGTGGGCGAAATCTCCCCGCCGGACCATAGCTGCTCGTTGTTTTCTTTTTTGCCTTCCCGCGTCTGCTTCCCGTCGAGTTCCACGGCCAGACAGCCTCCGGGGAAATTTTCCCGCTCCGAGGGCGAAGGACCCGCTGTCGCGGAAACGTCGCCCTTCTGAGCGCCGCCCTTGGGGACGACCATCTGCTGGCAGCCCGCCGCCGTCAACCCGCCGAGAAACAGGAGAATCAGAATCGTTTGTTTTGTGATGTTCATGTTGCAACGCCTCGATATCGCCCAGCCGCGCCCGGGTTGCTTCTCCGCCGTGCACCGGCGCGATTGGCGCACGGCGAAACACGTTCGCTTTCTACCGTGTATCGTCGAAACGCCCCCGAACGCTGGAGAAAAGTTGGCTGGGGAATTACGAGAGACTCGCGGATTCGCGATAGGCGCGGAGGGCGGCGGCGATTCTGCCGTCGGGAATGCGAATCGCCCGGCGGCGAACCTGGACGCGCTGCACCGTGCCGACGGGCCTGTCGGAAACGTATCGCCCCAGGTTCAGGGCAGCCGATTCCGGGCCGGCCTGGAGGGGAAAAGAGATTGAGCGTATTGGTAAGGACTTCTTCATGTCCCAAACACCGGGTTGTCTATTAATCCGTGCCTCGTTGCGGCTTGGATTCTTGTGTTCTTATTTTTCGCGGGAGTGAATCAGTTTTCACTTCCTGTACACCGCATTATAGAAGGAATCCGATAAACCGTCAATACATTGAGAGCAAATATTCGTTCTATAAGTCATTTATAATAAACGAAATATAACCATTTGCATTTCAGCGGCAAAAAATCGGAAAAATATGAAAGTTTTCCCATGCAAATTCCGATCTGCGTTTTCCATTTCCTCGATAGCACGTCTATAAATTTGCTAAAATTTCAAGAATTCCGATTTTGGGTATTCCATTTTATACATCTGTCCGATACAATAAACTACGTACCCCGGAATTGGTTGGGTTGGAGCCGATTTCGGAACCTTCTGGGCATCTGAAGTCCGAGGAGTAAAATATGCCAAAGACTGCTCTTTCTCACAGAGAAGTAACTCTGGCGCCCAAGGGGGCGGGGGACGTGGAAGTTAAACGTGCGTTACTCATTGGGGGGCAATGTCTTCTGCGAATCGGAATCTCGGAGATTCTCCGGAAAAACGGCGTGGACGTTGTTCGACAGGACGCCTCGGAGGAATTTTTGAACGACTATCTTGCCGACGAGAATGAATCTCCCGTCGATTTGATTATTTTGATTCTCACCGGCGGTCCTTTCGCCGCGATTCATCGAATTCGGGAGGCCCTGGGCCAGGCCGACAACACCGCACCGCTGGTGGTGCTCTCCGAGGAAACGGGCCGCGGCGAGGTATACGCCGCCCTGCGAATCGGCGCGAAGGCCTATCTCGACCTGGACTGCCAGCCGCAGGAGCTCATCAAGGCCGTCCGCACTGCCATGGATGGAAAGGTGTATCTTGCGCCGGAGGTGGCGGAGCTGCTGGTTACGGACATGTCCGCCGCCTTTGAACCGTCCGGCGGGGCCAAGCGCCTGCCCAGCGTCGATCTGAGCCGGCGCGAGGTAGAAATCGTCCAGTTGCTCTGCGAAGGGTTAAGCAGCAAGGAAATCGCCCGCCGGCTTCACCTCAGCGCCAAGACGGTGGAAAATCATCGCTACAATATCTACCGCAAATGCCAGGTGGACACCGTCGCGACCCTCATGCGCTACGCGATTCGTCACGGCCTGATTTCCATCTGACCGTCGAAAGAATTTCTCTCCCGCCATCCGTCGTCCGCTTGCACACCGACGGCGGGAATGGTATCTCTGCTGCGTCCGTCGGGAACACAGGAAAAACCCGCGCCGCCATGGCTGACGTTTTATTTTCCGAAGTAACCGCGCGGCGGAGCACCCGCTCCGCCGCGTTACATTAATTTCCAGCAGCGTATTAACATGGTGGAGCGGGTGCTCCACCATGCAATAACCAAACTAAGAGCACCTAAAAGAACCTATTGTTTTGTATTGGATTCTGCCGATGAAGATCAACAGTGTTGAACAATTTATCCCGCATCATG
>JAFGEJ010000269.1 GCA_016931655.1 Phycisphaerae bacterium | reverse complement strand
TGTCTGAATTGTCATCCTGAGCGTAGCGAGTTTTCGAGCGAAGTCGAAGGAACTCACGCCTCCAAACACGTGAGATTCTTCGACTTCATCGCATGTTCGCTGCGCTCAGAAGCGACTCCGCTCAGAATGACAACTTTGGGGGTGCCAGAAAAAATTGTCACACACGTGGAGAAAGGCCTTTTCATTTTTTTCTTTCTGAATTTACCATTGTGGGTTATAATCGCTTCGCTCGCTAAATATGCAACAGGCCTCAGGAGCGGAAAACGGTTGTGTATCCAGGGAAATAAGGGTTTTTGTTAATTTAAGGAGACGTACGATGTTGCGGAATGTTTTTCTTCTTACAGCCGGGGCGGTATTTCTTTTGAACGTATGGGCAGGCGTGGCTTGGGGGCAGAGCATCGGCATGGGGGTGATCGGCGACAGCCTGAGCGACGAATACGAATTTGCCGACGGCGGAAATCACAGCGCGGGAAGGAACTGGCTGGAGCAGTTGGTCACCAGCCGGGGATTGGACTTCGGTGCGTTCAGTGAAACCAGCCGCGGCGAGCCGCGAAATCAGGGATATGCATACAACTGGGCACGGGCGGGCGACACCACCGGCGATTTACTCTCGCGAGGCCAGCATACCGGCCTGGTGGGGCAGATCGAAGCCGGGGACGTCGGCCTGGCGTTCTGCTGGATCGGCGAGAACGATTTTACCCGACTGGACAACCTGATCGAAATCTATTACGGCGATGACAGCGTCTGGCAGGGGAAAGTCGCCGACGCCATCGACAACGTGGAGATCGCCATCGACGCCGTTCTGGCGGCTGTCCCGAACGTAAACCTGGTCGTGGGAACCATTCCGGAAATCGAGCTGAACCCCGCCGTGCGGGCGAATTTCCCGGACCCGGCCGGCCGAGCGCGCCTCAGCGCCGCCATTGCCGACTACAACGATAAACTGGTCAACGACGTCATCGACAATAATCCCCGAATCGCCGTGGCGGACGTCTACCAGCTCAGCCTGGATATATTGGCGTTGTATACCTCCGGGCATAATCTCGTGGTCGGCGGCTATGAGGTGGACCTGGGTGCAACCGGCGTGGGCGACGAGCCGGACAACATCATCCTGTCGGACAACATTCATCCGGGCACGATCGCCCAGGGACTGATGGCCAATGAATTTATCGACGCCATGAACACGTTCGACGGCATTGACGTTACGCCGCTGAGCGATTTGGAAATCCTCATCAACGCCGGCGTGCCGGAACCCGCCAGCCTGGTTGTCCTGGCCTGCGGCGGACTGCTGTGCCTCCGAAAACGTCGAAAAGCCCATTGCGCGTAAAAAAATGAAATTCCGGCGAACCCGCGGAAACGAAACCAAGCGGCGGACTGGCGAGAAGCCTTTCCGCCGCTTGTTTTTTATGGACCGCGTTATTTGGTGTTCGTTTACGGGTGCAGAAATTTCGAGACGAAGGGCGATTCCCCCACACGGCGACGGCGGAAATGCCCCGACGGTCCCGTTTCCAGAAACTCCGCGAACCAGGCTTCGTGCTCGATTTCCTCGTTCAGAATCGCCAGCGCCAGATCGTACGTGCGATGGTCCTTCCCCGCCGTGAGATTGCATATTTCCGAGTACCCGCGCACGGCGCATTGCTCGGCTTTGAGGAGAACCTTTACGATCTCCCTGACGTTCCCTTTGGGTAACCGGGCCGGCGGACAGGCGGACATGTCGTGGAATTCCTTCATGCAGTTTGGCAGCGTTCCGCCCAGTTCGTAAATTCGCGGGACGAGGGCCTCGAAATGATTCCGATCCTCAATTCGCGCATCCTCGGCGATTTCCTTGAGCCCTTCGCCTTCAAAGCCGATCAGGTTCACGCGGAGGACCGTGTAATAGTAAAACGTCGTTATCTCCGCCGAGGCGTTGGCAATCAGCAATTTCAGAAGCGCTTCCACATCGACACCGGCTTTTTCGACCATTTCTCGTGATACCAGTTTCATTGTACGGCTCCTTTCATTCCACAGGTTCGTGGCAGGATGAGATTTCCCGGTAAAAGGGGTTTTTCCGAGACGTATCCTGTTTACGAATTGTAGGCGTCCCCGGAGAGAAACGTCTGTTCTGGCGCGCCTTTTTTTACAGGATTCGTTTTCGTGTGCACGGCGGCGGGGGCATGGAAGGGTGATTTTTTTGTTTGTGCGGGCCGGCCTATGCCAGCCATTCGGCGGGGAAGTCGCCGAGCTTCTTCGGGTCGGTCAGGCTGATGCGCAGGGGCGTGACGGTGATGTATCCCTCGCGCAGCAGGGCGACGTCGGAGGCGTGGTGCGGGGCGTGGAAGTCGTAGTCGTCGCACAGGCGATACCGGTCGCCTGCGGGGGAGGATTCCTCCAGTACGTAGCGATCCAGCACTTCCGCGTCGGATTGTTCGCAGACGCGCACGCCGCGGGGCGCCCCATCGCCCGTCAGGGGGATGTTCACGTTGACCAGTTCCCCCGGCGAAAGCCCGTGGGCCAGAAGCGTATCGAGGACGGTGCGGCAGTGTTCCGCCGCGGCGGACAGAGCCGCCAGGGGGTCCGCTTGTCCGTTCTCCAGCGACAGGGAAAACGCCACCGACGGGATGCCGAACATGGCTCCCTCCGCCGCCGCGGCGACCGTACCGGAGTAAAACACGTTCACACCCACGTTCGCCCCGGCGTTTAAGCCGCTGAGCACCACGTCGGGGCGTCTGGGCAGAAGATTGCGCACCGCCAGGCGCACGCAGTCCGCCGGCCGCCCGCCGATCGCCAGGCCCTCGATTCCGCCGGCATGTTCCAGCCGGACGCGCTTCACCATCAGCGGCTGATGCAGCGTGATGGAATGGGCCATCGCCGACTGCGGGGAATCCGGCGCCGCGACGGCCAATTCGCCCAGCCCTTCCACCGCCCGCGCCAAGGCCGCCAGGCCCGGTGCGGTAATTCCGTCGTCGTTGCTCAGGAGAATGTACATCACGCGAAAGTGTACCGCTTCGCCCCGCCGGGGGAAAGAGCGCGCAATAGATTCCATGGTTGTGACGGGAGGGTTTTTGGGGAGGCTGCTTTACGCTTCGGCGGTTAATCGCGTGTAGATATCCTTGAGCTTCTGGGCCGAGTCGCGCCAGGAGACCTTACCCAGCTCGAACCGGGCCTGCTGGCGAAGCGTGCGCTGAAGGGGTTCGTGGCGGAGGACGGCGAGAATTTTGTTGGCCATCTCGTCGGTGTCCCAGAAATCGACCTTCAACACGTGCGTGAGGATTTCCGAAACGCCGGACTGTTTGGAGATGATCACGGGCACGTTGTGGCTCAGGGCCTCCAGCGGTGCGATACCGAACGGTTCGGAGACGCTGGGCATGACGTACAGGTCGGCCATCTGGAAAATCCGTTCCACGTCCGGTCCTCGCAGGAAGCCGGTAAAGGTCACGTGCCGGCCGAGGCGAAGGTCGGCGGCCAATTGAATGCACTGGCGGATCATGTCGCCGCTGCCGGCCAGTACGAATCGAACCTTGTCGAATTTTTCGACGACCTTTTTGGCGGCCTGCAGGAAGTACTCCGGGCCTTTCTGCATCGTCACCCGGCCGAGGAACAGAACAATCTTTTCGCCCCGCTCAATGGGACGCATCTGCAGGCCGTTGCCGTTGGGCAACTCCACGGCGTTGTAGACGACGTCGATTTTCCCCCGCGGCACGCCGTAGCGGTGCTGGATGATGTTGGCGGTCAGATGGCTGACGCACACGACGCGATGGGCGCGCGCCATGCCCGCCCGCTCGATATCGTAGACCTGCTGGTTGGGATGCTCCCCGGCGCGGTCGAATTCCGTGCTGTGCACGTGCACGACGAGGGGTTTGCCGGAAAGATTGGCCGCGGCGATCGCGGCGGGGTACGTCATCCAGTCGTGGGCGTGGATAACGTCGAACGGTTCCTTCCTCGCCAGGCGCACCGCCAGGTCCGCGTAACGATACACCTGCTCCAGCAGGTTGCCGTCGTAGTGCACGCCCGCGCCGCCCATCACAAGCGATCCTGTCGGCAGGGCGGCCTGGACCGCCGGCTCGACGGGAACGGCCGATTCGTACGTTTTTCCGTTCTTTTCCGCCAGTGCGCGGCGGAGCAGGTCCTTGGCGGCTTGTGAACGAACCTGCATTTTAAGGCGGCGCAGTTCTTCCTGTACGTCCCCCGCAGAGGCGTAGGCCTGCAGCTTGGCCTCCAGGCGGTGAATTTCCACGTTTTCGAATTCGTATTTCGGCAGTTCGCGCAATACGTCCTGCGGCGTGGGTCTGCCGGAAGGAATTTCCGGCGCGTCGGAGGGCGTGCGAAGTTCCACCCCGCCGCCTTCCCCGGAAATCGGAACCGCCGTCGGGAGCACAAAACAGACCTGCACGCCGATTTCATCCAATCCGCGCGTCAGGCCGTAACAGGCCGTACCCAATCCCCCGCTGATATACGGGGGGAATTCCCACCCTAACATGAACACTCTCATTACGCATCGCCTTACAAGAACACACCTCCCGGCACGCGAAATCTCGCGGGAAGATATCGAATCCTCTACGTAGGCCCACACGTCAGCCGGTAGGTATTTTATGAATCGGACAGGATAGAAGCAAAGAGCAAAAAAAGAAATACCGCGCGAATGTTTTTTCTTTCCTCGGCAGGAATGTAAGTGGTTTCCCATACCCCTCTTGGCATAGGACGGGGCCTGAACGTCCCGGAGAATTCTACGGACGGCTGGTTTTGTCCTGTTGCACACCTTTCGCCGCCGTGAATGACATTTTTTCCTGGCCGCGATTGGATGTGACCTGAAATTCCGACAGACACATAAGAACATCCGACACTGAGTTCCTGAGAAACAGAGAAGATTTTTCACAATCATCCCATAATGGATTGAATTTTGATGAATGGGGGCGTTTGGCGCAATAGACAAGCGGGTCGGCATGGCTGGCGG
>JAFGEJ010000268.1 GCA_016931655.1 Phycisphaerae bacterium | reverse complement strand
TCAGCCCGTTGGGCTGTAAAAAAACAGATCAAGAAAGAAAGTGGGTAAAGATGAGGGCTTGCGCCCGAGGCTATTATCAAAAACGAATGTTCTCCTTCAAAATCTTTACAGAATTTCACGATTTGGATCGTTAGTGGTACAAAGAATAAAAATAGAATTTCTTACCTTTGAGTCCTTTGTGCCCGGAGCCTGCCCCCAAGGGGTGGCTTCTTTGATTTATATTTGTGAAATTCGTGGACTCTTTTTAAGGCGGATATTTGGATGTCACGCTGGTTGGGAATCGATCACGGCCTGAAGCGCGTCGGTCTTGCCGTCGGAAGTACCGAGGAGGGATTCGCCGCGCCCGTGACGGTCCTGCCCGCCGAGCCGGAAGATCGCCTCCTGGCGGAGATTGACCGCCTGGCGGGGGAATACAACGTCGCGGGCCTGGTGGTCGGCTGGCCGGTCAACATGGACGACACGGAAGGCCCGCAGGCCCGAGCCGCCCGCGCCTTCGCCGCGGCTTTGGCTCAAGTCACCGGGCGGGACGTGCGACTCTGGGACGAACGGCTGAGCAGTTTCCACGCCGATGCGGCGCTGGCGGGGCATTTGACGAGGGGTAAACGCAAAGCCCGCCAGGACGCCCTGGCCGCGACAGCGTTTCTCGATGACTTTCTCCGCAACGACGGCCCGGCCCGCGCCGCCAGGCCGGATGCCGCCGAGTCATAGGCGTGAAGATCACCCCGTTATCCATGCGAAAATTATTCCACCACGAGCTGATGCTCGGTTCGGCGGACGATCTGGCGGCGGGCCCAATGGGGATCGGTTTCGGGAAAATCCTGGCGGTAGTGGACGCCGCGGGTCTCCGTGCGTCGCAGGGCCAGTTCGGCTACCAGATACGCCGTCGTCAGCATGTTCTGAACCTCCCAGCCTTTCCGCCCCGCCCCGCCGGCGCCGCCGAAGACGTCCGGAGGCCGATGCGCCCAGGATTCGGAGTAGAATTCCTTGTCCATGACGTACCGTCCCCAGAATTCAATGATTTCAAGAGATTCGCTTAATCGCTGGCCGTCGCGGACGATGCCCACGTTTCGCCACATCATGGAGCGCAGGGAGTTGCGAATATCCGTCAGGTCCAGTTCCGTCCGGTCGGACGGCGGAATGGTCCACTCAACGTGTTTCGTCGTGTTGTTGTTTTCCTCAGCCAGCGCCTCGCCGGCGGTTTTCCCCGCGCGGCGGCCGAAGACCAGCGCTTCGGGCAGAGAGTTGCTGGCCAGCCGATTCGCGCCGTGCAGGCCGGTGCAGGCGACTTCCCCGCAGGCCAGCAGGCCGGGCAGCGTCGTGCGCGCCTCGCGGTCCACTCGCACGCCGCCGATCATGTAGTGGGCGGCGGGGTGAACGGGGATCAGGTCTTTGCCGGGGTCGATATCGAAGGCGCGGCAGTGCTGGTCGATGGAGGGAAACCGCTCGGCAAACGCCCTGCCGCCCAGGTGACGCACGTCCAGAAACACCTTGTTTGACCCGGTTTGGACCATGCGGTCGAGAATGGCCCGGCTGACGACGTCGCGCGGCGCCAGTTCGCCCATTTCGTCGTACTCGGCCATGAACCGCTTGCCGTCGCGATCGAGCAGGTACGCGCCTTCGCCGCGGACGGCTTCGGAGATCAGCGACCGCGTGCTGCCGGCTACGTACAGCGTGGTCGGATGAAACTGCATCATTTCCAGGTCCGCCATCGCCGCCCCGGCCCGGAAGGCCATCGCCAGGCCGTCCGCCGTCGCCCCGGGGGGGTTGGACGTTTCCCGCCAAACCACACCCGCCCCGCCGGCGGCAAGAATGATCTGCTTCGCGCGAAGGATCTGCATCCCATAGCGGGAATGGTCGCTCAACACGCCGATGCAGCGGGCCGAGGGGCCTCCTTCCGGCGGATCGGTCAGGAGGTCCAGCGAGAAACACTCGTCGAAAATTTTCAGGTTCTCCGTCGCCTTCGCGCGGGCGAGGAGGCATTCCTCCAGCGCCCGTCCCGTCGCGTCGCCGCGAGCGTGCACCACGCGATTCGCGCCGTGTCCACCCTCGCGCCCGAGGCGCAACGTCCCGTCTTCGGAGTCAAATTCCACGCCCCAGGCGAGCAACTCAGCAATCTGCTCCGGGGCGGAGGAAATGCACTCTCGAACGACCTTCTCGTCGCTCAACCCGGCCCCGGTCCGAAGCGTGTCCTGAACGTGCTCCTCCAGGGAATCAGAAGGGTCCATAACGGCGGCCAGGCCGCCCTGGGCGTAAAACGTGTTGGATTCCGCCGCTCGGTCCTTCGTCAGAAGGATTACCTGTCCATATCGGGCCGCCTCGATGGCCGCCCGCAGCCCGGCCGCCCCGCCTCCGACGACCAGCACGTCGGTAAAAATGTGCGGCAGCCGGCGGCTGGCGAAGCTAACCAGATATCTGCGTTGAAGATACAGGTTTGACATAGGTCTCTCAAATTTAAGTGTAAATGCGGGCGGAAGCCGTGTCGATGTAATTTTCGGAGGGTCTCCCCAAAAGTCGCCGTTTCGGGCGTCGAAGGAATTCTCCAAACCACATAACAATCGGAATATTATTCTCCGCTGCCCTGGGATTTCTCGGCGGAATCGTCGCGTTTTGATTTGGCCTTCTCGACAATTCCCCGCAGATAACTTCGCTCCGTGGGCAGCCCAGCCGCGTCCCAGGCGGCGTGGATCGCCTCGGCGAGCTTCGCGTTGTGGGCTTTGAGTTCCTGAAGCATCGCGTAGTCGGGTGTTCCGGGCCTGGCCTGGAGTATCGCATCGTGGGCGTCCACGCTGAAGAGGAACACCGAGCGATTCGGAGGGCGCGAGACGCGCAGCTTCATGTGCGGATAGGCGAAGTTTCCCAGGCGAAAGGCCGCCGACCGAAGGGTTTCGAGCGTTGCGCCCGGCGGGTCGCACTCCGCCGTCGGCCCGACCAGGCAGGCCGCCGGCTCAACCCCCGGCTCGGGAAGCAAGAGTTGAACCGCCTCCGGAGGCGGGCCGGCATAGGCGTGTTTGAGGTAAATCTCAAACGCAAGGCGAATCTGTTCCGACGTGGGCAACTGCATGGCTCGATTTCCGGTCCAAAGGTCTGAAAAAAAATTTGCTCGCCGTTCATGTCCGGCGTTGATTTATCACGATACATTCTGGTAAGACGTTTGACAACCCCTGCCCGGTTGTAAAGGTTGCACATACGAAATTTTCGAAGAAGGCAGGCAACGTGTCGAATATGCCGCTTATTCTGGTCGTCGAGGATGACGTGGAAATGAATGAACTGCAGCGGGAACTGCTCTCGCTGCACGGAATGGAATCTCTCCCGGCCTACAGCGGCTCCCAGGCCCTGGAATTGTGCGAGCAACATCCCATCGACGCCGTGCTCCTGGACATCATGCTGCCGGAAATGGACGGCTTCGAGACCTGCCGGCTGTTCCGCCAGCGTCAGACGGAGCGGCGACTTCCCGTTATCATGCTGACCGCCCTGGACAGCGACGATTGCCGACGACGCGGGGCGGCCTGCGGCGCCGACGCCTACTTCGTCAAACCCTTCGACCCCGACGAAGTCGTCCGAACGCTCCAGACCCTGATCGCGGAAACAAAAGGCGAATAAAAAAGTTGCACAATCCATCTGTCTCCTGACTCTTATCTCCCAATTTCTGACTCCTGATTTCTGTCTTCTGTCTTCTGTCTTCTGTCTCCCGACTTCTGACTCCTGACTCCTGCCCCGCCGAAAGTAAATTCCCATCTTTTCATCCCTCCTCCCTCGGCCTATAATGCTTCTCTTTGGACCTCCCGTCAAATCGGCGGGGAAATCAGGAAATCATCGCCATGAAAGCCATGAAAACAATTTTCGTCTTTGCCGCGTGGATCGCCATTTTCGTTTCGCCGTTCAACCGGGCCGCCGGGGCGGAACCCAAACTCCTGGCGGAATTCACCACCGCCTCCGGAGGCGAGCCGATCCTTCTGCCCGTGACGATGGGAGGGAAAACCTATTCGTTCCTTCTCGACACCGGCGCCAACCGCACCACCTTCGACAAAAAGCTCGAGCCGCTTCTGGGACCGGCCAAGGAAATTTTCCAGGCGAAGATGGCCGACGGACAAGTCAACCGCATGAGCGTATATTTCGCCCCGAACGCTTCCGTCGGGCCGTTGAGTCTTCAGCAGGCCGGGGCGGTGTTCTGCGTGGACCTCTCCAATCTGCGAGAAGCGACGGGCCTGCCGATTGACGGCGTCCTGGGCAATACCTTCCTTCGCAGGTATGCCGTCCAGATCGACTTCGACGCCGGAAAGGTGCGTTTTTACGAAGCGGGCAAACCGGAAGCCTCCTGGGGACTTGCCGTCCCCATGGAAATACTCCCCAACGGCGTTCCGGTCATCGTCGTCGACCTGGCCGGCGACGTTCAGAACGTCATGCTCGTGGATTCCGGATACAGCGATACGGGAATGATTCCGGCAGAATTGTTCGATCATCTCCGCAAGGAAAAAAAGGTTCCCGTCGCCGTCTCGAAGCACCTCGGAACCGATGGAACCCAGACGCAGACTCTCGCGGCGCGCGTGGACGAACTGCGCCTCGGCAAGAACCGCTACGCCGGCCTGACGTTCGACCGCAGTGAAGGGGAAGTTTCCCTGCTGGGGCTGGGATTCCTGTCACGCCATACGGTCACGTTCGACTTCCTGAACGACAAACTCTACCTGAAAAAAGGCAAGCGATACGACCTGCCCGATGAAATCGACATGTCCGGCCTGCACCTGCTGCAAAAACCCAACGGCGTCGTGGTGCATTCCATCGACGCCGGCTCCCCCGCCGAAAAGGCCGGCCTGAAACCGCGGGATATCCTGCGCCAAATCGACAACCAAAACGTCCGTGAAATGACCCTCTCGAATCTTCGCCAGCGGCTTCGCGCCGGCGACGGGAAAACCGTGGACATCATCTTCCAGCGAGGCGACAAGGGCTTCAAAACCACGCTCACGCTGAAAAAACAAATCTGACACATTGATTCATGATGTAAATATTCGATCTGTCGCAAAAAAGTCCACGGATTACACGGATAGAAGAGCGATTTCACGAATTTGTATGGATAGATTAAAAAATCCGTGTAATCGTGGCCGTAATCCGTGAAATCCGTGGAGTATGTATGAATTTCAGGAAAGCAACAACATAAGCTATGGCAAAGACGTGCATAGGAATCGACCTGGGGGGAACGTTTGTGAAGTTCGGCCTGGTGGGCGAAGATCGCCGACCGGCTGGGGAAGTGTTTTCCTTACCCACGCCCGCGAAGGCAAACCCCGACGACGTGGTGGCTGTGATGGCCCGGGGCGTGGAGCAGACCATCGAAAAATACTCGCTCCGCCGGGAGGATATCCTCGGCGTGGGCATCGGGGCGCCGGGACCTCTGAGCGTTAAACGCGGCATTCTCCTGCAACTGCCCAACATGCAGACCATGCGAAACTTTCCCCTCCGGGACCGCGTCGCCGAAGCGATTGGCCTGCCGGCCACGCTGGAAAACGACGCCAACGCCGCCGCCTACGCCGAATATCTCTGCGGCGCGGGAGAAGGGGCGCATGACCTGGTCATGTTCACGCTCGGCACGGGCGTGGGCGGCGGGATCGTGCTGGAGGGCAAGGTGCTTCACGGCGCGAACGAAATGGGCGGCGAGGTGGGGCACATTATCGTTCAGCCGGGCGGGCGGCCCTGCCCCTGCGGGCAGAACGGCTGCCTGGAACAATATGGCTCGGCTATGAACCTCGCCAGGTACGCCACAAAGCGAATTCGGCGGGAAAAACCCGCCAGCCGGCTGACGGACCTGCTGGAGAAGACCGGCGCGATCGACGCGAAGGCCATCCACGACGCCTGCCGCGCCGACGACGCCTTTGCGGGAGAACTCTGGGACGAGATGGCCTATTATCTCGCCGTCGGGTGCGTGAGTATCTGCCGGCTGTTCGACCCGGACCGGATCGTTTTCGCCGGAGGTATGACCAAGGCCGGCGAGGATCTGCTGGGCCCCGTCCGACGCCATTTTCAGCAACAGAACTGGACCATGCTGGAAACGCACACCACTCTCGCCATCGCCGCGCTCGGCGCCGACGCCGGCGCAATCGGGGCGGCTGGGATCGCCTGGGACGCCTTCGACTCCAAACCCGCCCGGTAACAAATCAGGTCCATTCATCCACGGATTTCACGGATTATAGGAAGATTACGCGGATTTTTTTGAAACGAAATCCGTGTAATCTTTTCTTCATCCGTGTAATCCGTGGACTCTTTTCCGTTGTGTCGCCGTGAATATCATTCCCCCAATCTTCGTCGATACTCCGCGGGGCCGAAGCCAAAATGCCGCTTAAAAACGCGGTGGAACTGCGGGTAGCTGCCGAATCCCGCCCGCAAGGCCGCCTGGGTCATGTTGTATCGCCCGCCCCGCCCGAACATCTCCCGAAACCTCTCCAGCCGCACGCGTTGGCGGTACTCCACAATCGACATGCCGATCTGTTTGGCAAACACCCGAGTCAGTTGCGAGGGACTCAGCCCCGCCCGCCGCGCGAGAGTTTCCACGCTTTCCGGCGCATTCTCGCTCCGCAGCAGGCGAACGGCCCGATCGACCGCCGGATGCACCTCGCCGTCTTCGGTAAAATCCTCCCCTCGCCGATGGGCCGAGAACGCCGAGAGCAGCCAGTACCCCAGCGCGGCGTTGTAACGGGGTAAATCGTCTTCAAATAACTGCATCGCCTCGGCGACGGCGGAGAGTTCCCTCGTCGCCTCGGACGATATCTTTTTGTGCACGCGGTCCGTCGGCCTTTCGCTCAGAACCGCCTGGTGCATCTCCGCGGGACAGACGCGACTCAGCATGTCCGGGCGAAACACCGCGACCCACATTTCCAGGTCCTTCGAAACGCGAATCAGGCCGTGATCGGCGCTGCCCCGCTGCCAAAATAAACTGCCCCCCGTGAGAGTGTACAGCGTCCCTTCCAACAGATAGACGCCCTGACCCTGTGTTATCAGGTTGACTTCCAGCTCGACGTGCCGGTGACGAATTGGAACCCGCGAACCTTTGTGAAACGCACGGCACCAGCCGTCGTAACCTTTCCCGATTCCTATATCCTCCGGCTTCATAGCATAAAATGATAACATATTTCCCGAATATGAGAAGAAAATAACCCTTAAAAAGCAGATAATGATTATTATGATAACGGACATTCATTTCACGCCCGATGACTGGGCAAGGATTCAGCGGGACTGGGGCGCATTCTGGGCCGGCGAGTTGGACAGGCCGATGGTGTTCATCGAAACGAAACACGTACCGGAAGGCGTAAACCTCCCAGAAGCTCCGGAATTCGTTGCCCAATTGCCGTTAGACATGCCTGCCGACGAAGTGGTGGACCACTACGAAGCTCACCTGCCGTATAAGCGGTGGTATGGTGACGCCTTTCCGAAGTTGTGGATCAATTTCGGCCCAGGCGTGATTGCGGCATTTTTGGGCGCAAAAATGGGCGTCGCGCCGAATACCGTCTGGTTCGAGCCGAAGGCAATCCGGGAACTGGCGGACATTCACCCGCACTTCGATCCCTCCAACGCCTTGTTTCAGCACCTCTTGGACATTTCCCGCTGTGCAGCCCGGCGATGGAAGGGGCAGGTGTGCGTGGGATATACGGATCTCGGCGGCAACCTGGATATCCTTGCTTCACTGCGCACGACCGAACGGCTGCTCATGGACACGCTGGATTGTCCCGATCAGATCGACCGCTTGGCCGGCGAGATTACGACCCACTGGCTGAAGTATTTCGAGGCCTTTCACACGGCGACCGAAAACGGCTGTGGGCACACGCCCTGGGCGCCAATCTGGTCGCCGAAGCGGACGTACATGCTCCAATGCGACTTCAGCTACATGATCTCGCCGGAGATGTTCCGACAATTCGTCGTGCCGGATATACAAGCCTGTTGCCGGCAGCTGGATCACAGTTTCTACCATCTCGACGGCAAGGGCGCCCTGCCGCATCTTGAGGCCCTGCTGGAAATTGAGGAATTGCGCGGAATTCAATGGGTTCCGGGCGATGGGAACCCATTGCCCGCTGATTGGCCTGACGTGCTGTCGCGCATTCGCAAGGCGGGAAAATTCTGCCAGACATATGGCCCACCGAAAGACATGCTGAAAATCGCCCGCGAACACGGAGGAAAAGGATTCATCATGCACACATGGGATATTGAGGAAGACGAAATTCAGGACTTCCTCGCCCAATTGCGGTGAGCAGAGAAATTACGATCCCGTTTCCGAAAAGACGTATTCCCGCAAGGCCACAATGGAGCGGGGCTTTCTGGCTCGCGTGGCGGCGGATTCGATCTCGGTGAAGTAATCGCGGGCCTTTTTTCGAAATTCTCCCGCTTCGGCGGCCCGGTCGGCCGAATCGAGAGCGGCTGCGTAGTCCAGCATCCCCACAACGAGTTCCCGTTTGTACTGCCACTGGTTCTCCCGGTCGGCGGTGCGAGCGGCGCGTTCCCAGTATTCCAGGGCTTTTCCGTAGGCCGCCAGGGACGTTTCCGTCGCCTGGCCGGATGCTTTCAGAAAGGCCGCGATATCGGGCGTTTTCGGCTGGGCGGGTTTGGCGTCGTGCAATCCTTCCCAGACGTGTCCGAGGCGATCCGTGGAATCTTTCAGCAAAAGGCACAGGGAAACCACGGCGCGATGCAGTGCGCCCTCGGAGGCCTTGATATGTGCCAGTTCCGCCAAAGCGCCGGCCTGCTTGTCCGCGTCAAGAAGATTGGCTGCGCCCTCCATCACCTCGGCGGCCTGCCGCAGCGCCGCATCGGCCTGGCGAACCTGTTCGGCGGCCTGAATCGCCAGGGCGTCCAGTTCCGCCGCCGCGGCTGCGGCGTCTTTGCAGGCGGCGATCAGGTCTTCCTTTCGTTCCTCAATGCTCCGTGCAACTTCCTCCGCGTCGCTTCCGCGACGGGTTTGGATTTCCTTCAGCGCGGCGATTTTCGCGTCGGCTTCGGACTGCCGAATCTCCTCCGCCGCCAGCAAAGCGCGAAGGTGAATCAATTCCCCCTCGATCCGCTGTATTTCATTTTGACGGCGGGTGATTTCCGATTCAATCTTCAGGGCTTCGTTCAGCTTTTTCTGACTCTCCGCGCCCCGGGCGAGCGTTTTTTCCGTGCGTAACGAACTGGCGCGAGAGGACATGGTTTCAACGTTCTTCCTGTGCTCGGCGATTTGTCCTTCCCGGCCCTGAATGTCCTTGCGAAAGCCCGCGACCGTTTTGTCCAGTTTTGTTTTACTTTGCTCCGTTTCCTGAATCGCCTTCTGGACGGCGGTTTCGCTGAGCGTGGCGTAGGTTTCCGACATGCTCAGAAGGGCGTTGCGAATCTGGGCCTGGTCGAGACGGCGGAGAAGATCTCCCGTAACGTCGTTGGTCCGGGCGATGGTGTGATCAAAGTCCCAGATATGATATTGGGCCCGAAGCCGATCGATCAGTCCGAGCATCATTTTTGCCAGGCCCGCGTCGGCGTCGGGGGTCTGGCGGGAGCCGCCCCTCAGAGCGTCATAATTTTTCGCCAGAGACGAAAGGAGAATCTTCTTCGCCTGATCGAGCAATTCCAGGGCCTGGGGATCCAGGGAATCGACCGGAGTGCTTGGATCGCGGGACGGACTGCTCAGGATATTCAGCGCCTGGTTGTACAGCCGGCGCGCCTGTTCCGTCGCGTCGCGCAGATGCTTTCCCGCTTCGCGTTTTTCGGCGTCGCCGCAGCCGATCAGGACGATCAGCCCCAGCAGGATGACAACTCGCCCCCCTCCCGTCAGAATGTTCGCGGCGTTTTTCACAGCCGTTCTCCCTGTCGTTTTTCGTAGTACTCCGTTACCACGCTTTTTGTATCACGCCGGCGGGGTGTTTTCAACCGCGGAATTTTGTCCCGCCGCTTCCGCTGAGTGACCAAATTTTCTGGCATAAACAAAAAACAGAAAATCCGACACAGAGTTTCTGAGAGCGTGTATGAAAAGGTTTTTTTATGTGGCTTGGGCCTCTGGCCCAAGTGTCGCAGGGTCATCTTGACCCTGCCAAAAGGGACTTTTTCCCACGGGCAAGATGCCCGTGATACACTTGGACAAGATGTCCAAGCCACTTTTCATACACGC
>JAFGEJ010000033.1 GCA_016931655.1 Phycisphaerae bacterium | reverse complement strand
TATTCATACATAACAGATTTGCGTTTAACGCCTTTTTACAAAAACAGCCAACGGCATGTATGGGTATATTCTTTATCCTTGGCCTGCAGGCAGGTTCATTTTGCCATTGGCCTGCCGGCAGGCAGGCAGGCAAAAAAGCGACAAACGCATCTTCATTACACTGGATAAATCCATATTTCACCAACCAACTTTTTGGGAGGAGAGACCTAATTTTTAATCTCTTCTCTGTGCTCTCTGTGTCTCTTTGGTCGATCTCTTATTCTTTTCGGCCCAGCAGGCGTCCCAGCAGTTCCATCGGCAGGCCCACGACGTTGGTAAAGCTGCCCTCGAGTTTCACGATGAATTTGTCGGCGGTCTCCTGGATCGCGTAGGCGCCGGCCTTGCCCTGCCACTCGCCGGAGGCGATGTAGTCTTCGATCTCCCGCGAGCTCATCGGGCGCATCGTCACGTACGTGATATCCGAAGCGATGCTCCGCCGCTCGCCCGGCCCGACGAGAGCCACGCCCGTAATCACCGCGTGCCGATTGTGAGACAACTCCGTCAGCATTCTCCGCGCGTCGTCGGCGTCGGCGGGCTTGCCGAGGACGCGATTTCCCAGAGCCACCACCGTATCGGCCCCCAGCACGAGATCGCGGGGATAGGCCTCGGCGACGCTACGGGCCTTGAAATACGCCAGCGATTCGGCATAGGCAGCCGGCGGAATGCCCGCGGGAAGATCACCAGGCTCCTCCATCACGGGCGAATGAACCTCGAAGTCGTATCCCGCCTCCGCGAGCAGTTCCCGACGACGCGGACTGGCGGAGGCCAGGATCAGCTTCAACGTTTCGGGGCGACGTGTTGTCGGGATGTCATTCATGAGCGTTAGCAATCTGTTTTGAAAGTCACATTTTGTGTCGCGGACATCTTGTCCGCGCGTTTCGAGGGCATCTTGCCCTCGGAATGACCTTGTTTTCGCGGCCAAGATGGCCGCGATACGCGCGGGCCAGAGGCCCGCGACACTTTTCCAAACGGATCGCCAGAGTGTATCCGAATCCTTTCGCGGTTTCGACGGGGTGCGACGATTCCCGCGGCTGGGAGAATTTCCCGGTAGGCCGCCGGGGAAAGCTTTCTTTTTTCCCGCTTCGGATTACAATGCCCGAAATCACGTGCAGGAAAAGCGAGGGACGTTCCCAGCCGGAGAGGCCCTCCGTCGCCCCGGCCTTGCACAAATTGCCATGACGAAAAAAACGCGACAACAATGCGCCGTTTGTCTTCTGCTCCTCTTGGGGCCGGCCGGTGCACTTCGCGCCGCGGACGACCTGGCGGCAGAACAAACCGTGCGGTGTTACGTCTCGCCCCATTATCTGCTCTACACCGACCTGCCGGAGCGGGACGCCCGGGAGGCCCTGGAGCGGCTGACGGCGATGTATGAACTGTACCGCCGATTCGCGCCGGCCCCCGATGAAGGCCTCGCGAAACTGCCCGTATATCTCTATCGCCGGTTCGAGAAGTACCGCCAGTCATTTCGGCCCGGGGAGCGCCTCAACGCCGGGCGCTACGACGGCGTGGCGTTGCGGGCCGTCCTGGACGGCGAGACGTTTTCCCCGCCGGACGTGTGGCGCGTGATTCAGCACGAGGGGTGGCATCAGTATTCGCACCGACTGCTGGGGCGAAGCGCCTCGACGCCGCTCTGGCTGGAGGAAGGGCTGGCGGAGTATTTCGCCGCCGCGGTCTGGAAAGACGGCGAACTTCACACCGGAACCATCGACGTTGGTGCGTACGTGCTTCGCGGCGAGGCGATTGTTCTTCAGCCGGGCCGGCTGCAGCGCGTTCAGACGCGCATCCGCACGGGACAGTTCCGCCCGCTGGAGAAGCTCGTAACCATGTCGCCGGACGAATGGCGGCAACAGGTCAACCCCGTCAATCACGACCAGGTCTGGTCGTTCACGCACTTCCTCCTGCACGCCGGGCAGGGCCGGCGGCGCGAATCGCTGAAGGCCTATCTGGCGGACGTTCTGCGCGACCCGCCCGCGGAGCCGGAAAAGGCCCTGGCGATCTTTCGAACGCATTTTGGCGGCGACCCCGCCGACCTGCAAAACGAGTATGAAAGCTGGTGGCTCGCCCAACCGGTCCCGCCCGAAGTCGAATGACGTTCACCTCGCGCCGGTTTTTTTACAGGGCCTCGTTATTGCCTGGCGGAGCACCCGCTCCGCCAGGAAAAAAGCAAATTCCCTTTTTGCCGTGGTGGAGCCAACTTAATGGGTCCCTAAGGGGAGGTGCTTCACCACACATTATTGCGTATAATGCGCGGGCGATCATGTCCCACCCTTCACGCAACACGCGAATGTTTGCCTTGCCCGCGTCGCCGCCGGGGAAATTGACGGCGGCGGGGACGGCGTATCGTCTCGTGCGCGTGTTCAAGCATGACTTCTGGGCCGCGACGTGTTTGTATGAGCGTTGCGATGAAACGACAAAAAATACTCTCTGTGATCTCTGTGTCTCTGTGGTCAATTCTTCAGAAGTTCTCTTTCCGAAGATCGTCGTGAAATTCAGCCGGGCGCGGGACTTCGTCGGCCTGCCGCTTGCGTGGACGGGCAAACGGCTCGCCGACCACGAAGAGGCGATCTACACCGCCCTGAAGGGCTTGGCCGGCGTGCCGCGATGGGTCGCAAGACTCTCGCCGACGTGTTACGCCATTGAATATGTCGAAGCAACTCCCCTGGATCATTGGGCAAAAATTCCGCCGGGGTTTTTCGGCCGTTTGCGAAACGTCTTTGATGAAATTCACGCTCGCGGCGTTGCCTACGGCGACGCGAACAAGAAATCCAACATCCTCGTGACCGCCGACGGGCGACCCGTGCTGATCGACTTCCAGATTTCCCTCCGCCGGCGCGACGATTGGCCCAGGCCGATGCGGAACGTCATGCGGCGCGTGGTGACATATTTGCAGGGCAAGGACCTGTACCACCTGTACAAGCACAAGCGTCGCCTCGCGCCGGAGGAACTGACGGAAGAGGAAAACGCACTCAGCCGCAAAAGAGGCGGCCTGCACGCGCTCCACCGCAAACTCACCAAGCCGTATCGCTCGCTGCGCCGCGGTTTTCTCCAGAGGCAGCACATCCAAGGCCGACTGCAAAGTCCCACCGCCGATCTGGAAGACCACCATCAGCCGGAAAAAGCCACCTGGCGAAACTCATAATTCCGAGCGGACGTAACGCGGCAGAACGGGCGCCCCTGTTTGAATTGACCGTTATTGCCTGCCGGAGGCGACTTTTTTCTGGATTTCGATGTCCATGGCGATGTCGGCCGCCGGGGCGGAGTGCGTGATCGTGCCGCAGGAAATCCTCTCCACGCCGGTTTCGGCCACCGCGCGGACGCGCCGCAGGCTGATCCCGCCGGAGGCCTCCAGTTCCACCTTGCCCTTCAGGCCGGCTTCGTCGCGCATCCGGACGGCCTGGGTAAGCTTGTCGGGCATCATGTTGTCCAGCAGAATCACGTCCACGGGCAGTTTCAGCGCGTCGGGCAACTGGGAAAGATGATCGATCTCCACCTCCACGAACCCGTCGTGTCCGATTTCACCGCGGAGTTCCTTCAGCAGGCCGGCGATTTCCTTCAGCGGTTCGGCGATCCCACCGGCGATCATCGCGTGCAGGTGGTTGTCCTTGACCATAACGGCGTCGTACAGGCCCCGGCGGTGGTTCTTTCCCCCGCCGACGCGGACGGCGTATTTTTCGATGTGCCGCCAGCCGGGCGCGGTCTTGCGGGTGTCGTAGATGGCGGCGCTCGTGCCGGAGATGGTGTTGACGAATTTTCGCGTGGTCGTGGCGATTCCGCTTAACCGCTGGAGGAAGTTCAGGGCCACTCGTTCGGCGGCCAGGATGGCCCAGGCCGGCCCGGTCCACTCGGCGATCACGTCGCCGGCCTCCAGGTGCGCGCCCTCCTCCTGCCAGAGGATCATCTCGATCAGCTCGTTGTATTCCTTCGCGACGGTGTCCAGCAGCACGCCGCCGCACAGGACCGTCGGCTTGCGGGCGACGAACCGCCCCGTGGCGCGCAGGTCGGCTGGGAGGATTCGCCCGGTGACGTCGCCGCCGCCCAGGTCCTCCTCGCGGGCCAGATACACCAGGTGACGAATGTTCTGGCGTTCCGATTCCGTCAGGGATACCGCCATGCGTTTCTGTATACCCCCTGAAGGCGGAGAATGCAATATGCTGGTGGTGTGTGCCTGTGTGAGGATTTTTTCCGGCAGAACACAAATCAAGTGTCATTCTGAGCGAAGTCGCGTACAAGCGAAGCGAGTACGCGACGAAGTCGAAGAACCTCGATTTCCAGGGTTTTTAGGTCCTTCGACCTGCCGGCAGGCAGGCAGGCCCCCGGAAAGCGATAAAAAAGAGCAAAGTCCCAACGGGACGGCAGCAGCTATTTCTTTGTAATAAACTCGCTGTCGTCCCTTCGGGACTCAGGAACAAAAAACACGTTCCGGGGGTTCGCTTCGCTCACCCCCGGCCAAACGCTCCCCAGCCCTTCGGGCTTCAATAGGAATACCTTGTTTATACGTGGCAGGAACCCTTTCCCGCCGCGAATTAAACGCGATCTTTCGGATGAAAATGTTGACCTGTGCCAAAGAAGAAGGATAATAGACTATCATTGGGGGTGGTTTATAATCATCCACCAAGTCATTTAAAATGGGATATATAGCGTTCCTTTGCTTTTTTACAGTTGCTGCAAATGTTTTTGTTTAACTAATCCGCATCATTAAAATAAACAAAGCTGACATCAATTAAATTGCCATGAAGCGAATAATCAAAAAAGTTACTCTTTCGATATTTTACTTATATCTCTTTAGCTTTGGCCCTGCTTTTTTATACTGTAATTGGCGATATGTCAAAGACCATGGATTTAGAAACTGGATTTTCTTCGGCGAATTTGTGGCTACAGCTAAATCCTTGATTTGGCCATACTATGCGGTGGTAGGTTTTGGAACCAGAGATAGTGGCACAGAACTCACTGATATACATTTCGTTAATTCTAGACGATCCTCTCATGAAGCGTTGAAAATCATTAATCAATCCGACGGTGTCATAAAATTGTCACCCAACGATAAATCAGTTGTTACACAGCTTCTCCAAAAATCTGTAATAGAAGCAGAACTTGTAGACGACTCGTATTTGAAACAAGTCCACCCGGAGTTTCTACACCAATTCAGGGATGAATACACTAGATCACTTCAGGATCTTGTCGATGGTATCCAAACGAATGATGACGACAAGATGACTTCTGCGGCAATAAAATATAATATCTTTTCTGACTGGGTAAGTACTCACGCAAAGGAAATAAAATTTCCTTAACTTCAGAAACACCTAACTAAAACATGAATACTCCCGCCGTGAGCAGGCCGATATTTCGACGATTTCCCGGACAAAATAAAGATGGCACATAGAATAAAAAAAGTTTCTTCAAAGACAAGTGAATTACAAACGATTACATGAACTGTTTAAAGAGTTTGCAGAATATATTGAGTCTCTGCATACACTGTATTTGGATTGCATTGCAGGATTTGGAATACTTTATGAACGCCTTACCAAACACCAAAACAACATCAAATTAATTTTGGGAGAGGATGATTGTGCCAAAGAAAGTTTCCAAGATCAATGTTCCTTAACATACGAATATATATGTGGCCAAGATTTTCAGCCTGCTTCCCTAGACCCGTTAATGAAACAAGGTGACATTAAGGAACGAACAAAACAAAATGGGAAAAACTATTTCTTGTCAGGGAATCAATGTATTGTTTCAGCTTATGCATATTGGGATGAGTATTTGCGATTTGAAATTGGAAAAGCATTGGGGGCTCTTGGTCCTAATGCCAAAAATACAGGGGAAAGCAAAAAAAGATTAAACATACATGTGAATAGTGATTTTTGGGGCGATATACGCTATTTAAGACAATCGATCTTGCACCATAATGGTATTGCCATTTCTGATGTGTCAAAATGTAAACTACTGAAATGGTTTCAGCCTGGTGATAAAATAGAGCTTGATTACCAAAAGATGAGAGAAATATTCTCTGGTATGGCGGATTGTAGAAATGAAATAGGCAGGTTGTCTCTCCCACCGTCTGACGCCAAATTCCCCTCTACGTAGATAGTAAATTAAGCGTATAATTTCCCGCTGCCTGCTTCCCGTTTTCTGGCTCTCCTCCAATTTTGGTGCTTGGAAAATGTTCGGTTTTTGGAGAACAGAAGATGCGTTTATCGCTTTTTTGCCAACGGCAACATGAACCTGCCTGACGGCGGGCAGGCCAAGTGCAGAAAATATACCTGCCCATGCCGGTGGCTGTAAAGCGTTAAACGCATTTGTGTTATGTTTTGTTACACGCACTTAAATCGACACCATAATTGGATGAGAACCCGTTTTCTCTTTCCTTTGTGCCCTTCGTAATTTCTTTCTTCTACATCACCTGCACTCATAAGCTCGTCTTTTTCAAAAGACTCGCTTGAAGGTGCCACGTTGGACATCGGCTTGTCGTTCGGCGTTGTTTCTTATCCTGCTGCCTGTTCCCTATTGCCTATTCCCTATTGCCTATTGCCTATTGCCTATTCCCTATTGCCTATTCCCTATTGCCTGTTCCCTATTGCCTATTCCCTGTTGCCTATTGCCTTCTTCCTACGTCTTCTGAATGATATCCAGCCCCGCCCTGCCGGTTTCGTCGCCGTCCCAGCGGTGCTTCTGCACCTCTTCGACGATGCGTTGCGCGGTGCGGACAGCCGCCAGGCCGTCGGCGGCCGAGCAGGCCGGTGGGGCGTTGTTTTCCACCACGTCCCGGAACGCCTTCGCCTGGGCGCCCAGCGGCTCGGCTGCGTCGTCCACCACAAGTTCCTCCACCTTCAGCAACTTTGTGTAATCGACGGACTGGGCCAGTTCGGCGATGTCGTCCACGTCCATGTCGCGGGCCATCTGGATCAGGTCGAGGTTCTTGGACTTTTCAATCACGATGCCGACCTTTTTGCCGTAATCGACGGAACAGTAATGTTCCTCGGAGAAGATGCGCATTTTCCGCTCGGTCTTGATCGCGAGCCGGCTGGCGGTAAGGTTGGCGACGCAGCCGTTGGCGTAGCGAAGGCGGGCGTTGCAGATGTCCTCGGTCTTTCCGATCACGTTCACGCCGACGGCCTGGACGTCCACGACCTCGGAGCCCACGAGCATCCGCACCAGGTCGATATCGTGGATCATCATATCCAGCACGACGCCCACGTCGGCCGAGCGGAACGTAAAGGGGCTGATGCGGTGGGCCTCGATGAACTTCGGGCGGATGTCATACGACCGCAGGGCCATCGTCGTGGGGTTGAACCGCTCGGTATGACCGATCTGGATTTTCGCGCCGGTTTTTTTTGCAAGATCCATCAGCGTCAGGCCGCCTTCGAGGTCGTTGGTGAAGGGTTTTTCGATGAGCACTCTCTTGCCGGCGGCGACGAAAGGCCGGGCCGCGTCGAGATGGGCGATGGTCGGGACGGTAATGACGGCGGCGTCCACGCGATCCACCGCTTCGGCAACGTCCCTCAGCGCGTCGCAGCCGCGCTGTTGCGCGACGGCCTGGGCGGCGGCGGGGTTGGAATCCACCACACAAACCAGTTCCGCGCCATCCATTTCCGACAGCACGCGGGCGTGCAGCCTGCCCATGCGCCCCACACCGACGACGGCTACCTTAAAACTCATGTCTTATTCCTTAGCGGTCAGCATTCAGCGGTCAGCTCTCAGCGATCAGCTTTCAGCTTTTTCGCTGACAGCTGACTGCTGATCGCTCTTCTTCTATTTATTCCCCCGTTGCAGTTCGGCGAGTTTTTCCGGCGGCAGGACGGCGGCGGCTTCGGGGGGAACCTGTCCGCGGTAGGATTCGCGGAATCGGCCGAACTTGCCCCGCAGGCTCTGCTGGCAGAATTCGCACAGGGCCTTGGCTTCGCCCTCGACGCCGAGGTTCTCCAGTTGTTCGAGTTTGGTCTGGAAGGCGGCTTCGTCTTCAAACAGTTCGTGCAGCGCCCGGCGGAGTTCGGTTTCCTCCTCGGCCGTCAGTCCCGCGGCGGCGATGCCCTCTTCGTGCACGCCGCGGACGGCCGGCGGCGACCAGCCGTAGTCCTCGCTGAAGAAATTCGTGAACGGGGGCACGTCGCGGCGGACGGGCGTGCGAGGCCCGACGCGGGCGTAGCGCCCGATGGTCACGAAATGATGCGCGCCGGAGAGGTCTTCCATCACCGCGCCGGTCTGGATGAGGATGTGCCCGGCCAGTTGCACGCATCGGCCAAGGTGCGCCCGGTCGTCCACGAAACAGTCGTGGGCGATGTGGGCGCCCTGGAGAATCGTGTTCCCGTCGCCGATGCGCGTTACGAATCCGCCCGGCTCCGTGCCGATGTGCGCGGTGACCATCGGGCCGATGCGGTTATGATGCCCGATGACCAGAAGACAGTTCGAGCCGCGATATTTCAGGTCCTGCGGCTTGGCGCCCAGAACACAGCCGTCGCCGATGACGTTGCCCGAACCGATGGTCGTGTGCCCCGTCACGACGACGCGCCGTCCCAACACCGTGCCCGGGCCGATCACCACGTCCGGGCCGATCACGCAATACGGGCCGATCTTCGCGTCCGGCGCGACCCTCGCCAGCGGATCGACTTCGCGGGTAACCTCAAGCGCCGGCATCGTCAGTCTCCCGTGCGGGCGCGTCCTTTTCGACGGCGCCGAAGTATTTCAGCAGCGTTTTGACGTGGGAATTGCTCTTGCGGTCCTTGCGGAGCCGGTTGAGGACTTCCTCGTCGAGGTTCCCCTCGCCGTTGAACAGGTCGCGGAAGACACGCTTCAGTTCGCGGATGTCGGCCTCTCCGAAGCCGCAGGCTTTCAGATTGTGGCTGTTGACGCCGCGCACGCGATAGGGCGAACCCTGAAGCATCGCGTAGGGCGGCGCGTCATGATCGACCTGCACGAATCCCGCGACGAACGTGTACGCCCCGACCGTGACGTTTTCGCCGACGTACGTAAAGGCGCTGGTGCGCACGTAGTCCTCGATCACCGCGCCGGGGTCGATGTGCGTGCAGTTGGCGAAGATGCCGTGATCACCGATCGTCGAGCCGGCGCCGACCTGGCTGGCGATCATCACGAGGTTGTTCCGCCCGATTTTTGTGGGCTTTTTTCCCGCGCCGGCGTAGACGGCGACGTGCTCGCGGATCGAATTGGCGTCGCCGATGATGCAGCGGCCCTTCTCCTCGTCGCCGTCGCGCGTCGCGCCGAGGACGGCCATCGGAAAGACGCGATTCTGCTCGCCCAGCTCCGTTGCGCCCACGATGGTGACGTTGCTCTCGATGACCGTCCCGGCGCCGATGGTCACGCGCGGGCCGATGTAGCAGAACGGGCCGACCCGCACGTTTTGCGCCAGTTTTGCGCCCTTTTCCACGATACTGTATGGGGAAATGTCAGCCATGCGATTTTTCGTTTACTCCATATTTGGAAGAGAAGAAGAAAAGGATCTATAAGTCTTATAAGTCCTATAGGACCTATAGCCTTTTGTCTCAGATCGGTTCCGAATCGACCAGCATGAATTTGATTTCCGCCTCGGCGGCGATTTCGTTTCCGACGGTCGCGCGGCAGCGGCAGTGGCCGGTGCGGCTGCGGGCGTGCAGCGCCTCGGCCTCCAGTACAAGCTGGTCGCCCGGGCGAACAGGGCGGCGCATTTTCACGCGATCCATCGACAGCAGCACCGCGACCTTGCCCGTGTGTTCCAGGCGACGGCTGAGCAGCACGCCCGACAGTTGCGCCATCGCCTCGACGATCATCACGCCGGGCATGATCGGCAGGGTCGGATAATGCCCGGTGAAGTACGGTTCGTTGATCGTGACGTTCTTGAGTCCGACGGCCCGGCTGTCGCCCTCGATGGAGATAATCCGGTCGATCATCAGAAAGGGATACCGATGCGGCAGCAGGCGCATGATCTTGCGAATGTCCATCACCGGTTCGCCGGCGCCGGTTTGCTGCGTTTCGTCCATGACCTGGCTGAGACGGCGGACCAGTTCGTGATTCAGCGCGTGCCCGCTGCGCGACGCCACGATCCGCCCCCGCAGCGGCCTGCCCAGCAGCGCCAGGTCGCCCAGCAGATCGACGATTTTGTGGCGAACGTGCTCGTCGGGAAAGCGAAGTTCGTTGTCCATCGGCCCGTCGTCCTGCATGACCAGCACGTCGCGCGTGGTTAAGTGTTTGCCAAGCCCCTGGGACTGGAACAGCCTGGCCTCCTCGGCCAGCAGAAACGTCCGGGCGGGAGCGAGTTGTTCGGCAAAGTCGTCCTGCCCCAGCCGAAAGCTCATCAACTGCCGCCCGATGCCGGGCGATTCGTATTCCAGCTCGTAAAGAATCTCCAGGAAATCGCTCGAGCCCGGCAGGGCCGAGAGCATCATGTCACCGTCGGAGACCACAATGGGTTCCTCGATCGGATAGATAAATTTCTCGACGTCCTGCTCCTCCAGGCCCGCTTCTCGCAGGGCCTGAACGAACGGCAGGGAAGACCCGTCGGTGGAGGGAACCTCGCCGGCGGTCATCTCAATGCGAAGGTTGTCGATTTCCAGCCCCGTCACCGCCGCCAGAACGTGCTCGACCGTCTCGACGGAGACGTTGTCGCGCGCCAGGCTGGTGGTGCGATGCGGACGCTGCGAGAGAAACGCGATCTCCGCGGGAATTTCCACGGGCGTGATCGTGTCCGTGCGGACGAACACCACGCCCGTGTCTTCCGGAGCGGGACAAAACCGAAGCCGGCACGGCACACCGCCAAACAGCCCCAGACCTTCCACCACGGCGGGTTTCTGTATCGTTCGTTGCATAGTCATAAGAACAAGTCCAATTTTTTTTGACCACAGAGGCACAGAGGTCACAGAGAGAAGAAATAATTAATTTATTTGTTATTTTTTCTCTGAGTTCTCTGTGCCTCTGTGGTCATGTTGTTTCCGTATTCTCTTTCACCTCGTCGGAGGAGCCCAGTTGTCGTTCGAGTTTTTTCACGCGGCGCAGCAGTTCGGGCAGTTTTTCCAGGGCCTTCTGTTGCTGCAGAAAACTTCGCATGTCCCGCGAGGGGATGCCCATCTGCGGCTGGGTGGTTTCGACGGACTGCGCGATGCAGGCGCAGGCGCCGATCACGGCGCGGGGGGCGATTTCGATGTTGTCCCGCACGCCGACCTTTCCGCCGAACATGGCGAAGGCGCCGATTTTCGTGCTGCCCGCGACGCCCACCTGGGCCGCGAGCAGCACGCCCGGACCGATCTGCACGGCGTGGGCGATCTGGCAGAGGTTGTCGATCTTGGCCCCGGCGCCGATGCGCGTCGAGCCCCACTTGGCGCGATCCACGCACACGCACGCGCCGAGTTCCACGTCGTCTTCGATCACCACGTTCCCGGCATGGGGGATTTTATGATGCACGCCGTCGGTGTAGAAATATCCGTATCCGTCGGCCCCGATAACGCTGTTGGGGCCGATCCGCACGCGGTCGCCCAGGACGCATCCGGAGCGCACCACCACGCCTTCCTGCAACACGCATTTCTCGCCGACGTGGACATCCGCGCCCAGGGCGACTCCCGCACACAAGGCCGCCCCGGCCCCCACGACGACGCGCGGGCCTATCGTCACGTTCGGGCCGACGGCGGCGTCCGGGGCGACCTGCGCCGCCGGATCGACGACGGCCGAGGCCGCCACGCCCGCGGGGGGCAAATCCTCAGGCCCCGCCAGGCTCGCCAGCAGACGTCCCAGCGCCAGCGGCACGGCGGAGACGCGCAGCAGCGCCCCGGGCCAATCGGTCTGTGCGTCCTGGGAGACCATCGCCGCAGCCGCCCGCGTTCTGGACAGGGCGGCTACGTGCTTCGCCTCGGCGGCGAAGGTCAGATCGTCCGGGCCGGCTTCGCTCAGCGACGCCAGCCCGCGGATCTTCATCGCAGCATCGCCTTCGACGGTTCCGCCGACGCATTCGGCGATCTGCCGCAATGTCATGGGTTCCGGCAGCACCGGTTCTGCCTTTCGTGGGCTTGAGACCTCTGAAAAAAAGAAAATTTACCACAGAGACACAGAGAGCACAGAGAAAACCATAAGAAATTACATCTTTCTCTGTGGCCTCTGTGTCTCTGTGGTAGGTTTTTCAGAATTCTCAATTACTTATTCCTCAGTTGATATCCTTCATTAAGGCGCTGCAGGACCACGGCGGTGATGTCCACCTCCGGCGTGTTGTACAGCACCTTCTGGCGCTCGATCTGGGCGATGACCTGCTGGGCGTTCTGAACGTCCCGCAGATCGCCGGACTGGCCCTGCAGGACCACGTCGAAGCCCTTCTCCTTGGCCACGTCCGCCACCATGGCGCGAATCTCCCGGAACATCTCCTCGGTCAGACGCCGATGCCTGCGGAGGATCTCCTGCTGCTTCATCTGGAGCCAGACCTGCCGGCTGATTTCGTTCTGCTGGGCGGCCTGGAGGGTTTCGTCGTATTTTTGGCTGTCGGGCTTGAATCCTTCCAGTTGCGTCTGGAGTTCCTCGGCCTTCTTGACGCGCCGTTTGTTTTCCGCTTCGATCTGCTCGCCCTCTTCGTTGAGCTCCTTCGTGCCGTCCTTGCCCCGCTGATACTCGTTGAATACTTCCTCGATATTGCAGACGGCAACGCGAGTCGCCTTTGCTCCGCCGGCGGCGGCAATCTGGGCCTCGCTGCGCGTAAACGACGCCAAAAGCAATCCCACCGCCAGCATCAACAGCACCACCGCAACGTGAACCTTGCCTAACCTCATGTTTCACCTCTGTTTCTTCGGTGTTCCCAGACGAATGAACCCCAAAACCAACCGCGGATTCCGCCCGCACGCACGGACGCCTCGTCCGCCCTGGATGGTATTGGAACGTGTTGAAAGGCGGTAGTGTACCGCACCGGCGGGGATCAATCAAGACGCACCTGCGATGTTCGGGGCAGAAGGGCAAAATCGGGAACGGCGTGGGTATTGTTTTTCTTGGCGTGAGTAGTGGAATGGGTATAATGTTCCGATCCCGTCCGGACGAAACGGCGGCAAGTGAAGTCATTCGTTCGAACGGGTTGGAATGTATCGATGAAAACAACGAACGTACAAACCGTGATTCTCCGCGTGGGTTTGCTTCTGGCGACCCTTGCGCCGGTCGGCTGTGAGATGGAAGGCTTCAACTACAGCGGCGAACGGGCCGCCCCGGGCGTAATCTCCACCAACAAGGAGTGGACCATCGTCGCGCACGGCGGGGGATTCCGGAACATTCGATCCGCCATCGACGACAACCAGCTCACCGCCGCCCAGTCGGGACGCAACTACGCCAACGCCGTCATTACCCTCGACCTGGGCCGTTCGTGCTATTTCAACTGCATCGCCATGCTGCACGGGGAACTGGAAGACGGATACCCCCGCCAGTTGTCGTTGTCCACCAGTCTCGACGGCCAAACGTACCGGCATCAGAAAACCGTCTACGGCACGCGCAAGGTAACGTATATCCTGCTGGTGCAGCCCATTCGCGCCCGGTACCTCCGCTTCACCGCCGTTCGGCAGGGCGCCCAGCCCTGGAGCATCTCGGAAATCTTTTTGCAATAATCATTATTTGCCTTTTCAGGGAGGTTTGGGGTTAACTATCCGGCATGATCGAATCCGCACACCCCCGCCGACGGCTGCGCCTGGTGAATCCGCACAGTCCGCTCTCGACGCTGACCATGCCCGGCATCATCCAGAAGATGACCTTCAGCCGAAAGGCCCTGTTCGCGCCGCTGAACCTCACGGTCTGCGCCGCCGTGGCGCCGGAGGACTGGGACGTGGAGATCATCGACGAGAACGCGCTGGAGGCGCCGCACGTCCCATCGGCCGAGGGCGTCGACGCGGTCGGCATCGGCGTGATGACCTCGCAGGTCGGCCGGGCGTACGAACTCGCCGACGCCTACCGCGCCCTGGGCGTGAAGGTGATCCTGGGCGGCATTCATCCCTCGGCCCTGCCCGAAGAAGCCCTGCAACACGCCGACGTCGTCTGCAAAGGCGACGCCGAGGGCACGCTGCCGCACGCCCTGAACGACCTTGCAGCCGGGCGGGCCAAACCAATCTACGACTGGCGGGACCATCCCGACGCGCCCATCGCCACGCCGCGAAAGGATCTGCTGGACCCGAAGAAGTATCTCGTGTTCAATCCCATTCAGACCTCGCGGGGATGTCCGCACGGGTGCACGTTCTGCACCACGCCGGCGATCTTCGGCCGGGCGTTCCGCCGGCGGAGCATCGACGAAATCGTCTCGGAAATCCGCATGGCGAAGGAGCAGTTCAACACGGGCGTGTTCATTTTCTCCGACGACAACGTCGCGGGGGATCAGAAGTGGGCGATGGGCCTCTTCGAGGCCCTTCGGCCTCTGAATATCCGCTGGGCCAGCCAGTGCGACATATTGATTTCGCGCAACGACAAATTGCTGGCCGCCATGCGCGACAGCGGCTGCACGGGGCTGATCCTCGGCCTGGAGAGTCCGCGGGCCGGGACGCTCCGCGAGGCGGGCAAAAAATTCATCTCCGCCGACGTGTACGTGGATCGGATCCGAAAAATCCAGTCCTACGGCATCAGCCTGTGGGGCAGTTTTATCTTCGGTTTCGACACCGACGACTGGCGCGACTGCATGGCGTCGGTCCGCTTCGCCCAGCGGGCCGATCTGTGCATGAGCTGCTACATCGTCCTGACGCCCTATCCGGGCACGGAGATTTTCGCCCGCTACGAGGCCGAGAACCGCCTGCTGACGCGGGACTGGACGAAATACAACGGCGCGACGGTCTGTTTTCGCCCGCGGCGCATGACCGAAACGGAACTTCGCCACGCCCAGATGTGCGCGTTTCACGAATTCTACGCCATGCCCAGCGCGATCAAGCGCCTGCGCGTCTGGCCGTTCAAAAAATACAGCTGGATGGCGAACCTCGCCATTCAGCGCGGTTTGAGTTATTATTACGCCCGGAAAGGCCGACCCCTGCCGCGATTCGCGGACTTCCTCGCGCCGGACCCGCGGCGGCAAATCGCGAGGTCGCTGGGGACCCTCCCCGCGGCTGGGATCGCCTGATAGGATTACAATGATGTCAACCGCATCGAAATATCCTCCACGGATTACACGGATTTTAAAGAATTTCACGGATTTTATATGGTTGAATCCGTGCAATCGGTCTTTTATCCGTGTAATCCGTGGACTTCTTTAATCCGCTTGGACATGCCGATATGGAAGACAACAACAAAAAGGCTTCTACCGAACCGGACAATCGTTTCGGTCTGATCGTTACGGCGTTGATGATCGTGATCATCGTCGCGCTGGCGGGGCTGTGGATTATCGAGCGGGGCCGGCGTCTGGACGCGGAAACCGCCCTGAGAGCCCAGGAATCCGCCAGCCGGGAAAAAATGCAGTCGATGGGCGAAATGCTGATCCGGCAGATGACGCAAACGCCGATTTCCATTCATCGCGATCAGTTGGCCGTCCAGGAAGTGAACTGGGACGGCCAGCCTCGGGAAGTCCTGCTGCTGCCGGCGTCGGAGGGCGAAACGTTTGGCCTCCAGCCGGGCGACGCGATTCTCGTCACACCGCCGCCCGCGAGGCAATCGGCAACGCAACCCGCCAAACAGAAACCATAATGCTCTGTTGAAATCATGGAAAACAAAGAAAATCAGCCACAGAGGACACAAAGGTCACAAAGGAAGAAGAAAATCAAAACGAATCTGTTGTTTTTTCCTTTGAGACTTTTGTGTTCGTAGTTTACCCCATAGGGGTGGCAAAAAAATCTTATCAAGAAAGCAAAACCATAACGCATGCCCCCGGCTGGTAAACATCGCGGCGTCTGGATTCTGGTGGTGCTGATGGCGATCTCCGCGGCGACCACGCTGCTGGGTCCGTCGGCCGCCGGGAGCCTGCGAGCCATGGTCCACTGGGCCTTCGCGCCGCTGGGCGACGCGGGCATGTATCTCACGACGCGCGTCAAGCAGATCACCCAGCCGCCGCCGCACGTGGAGGCGGACCGGGCGGAACAGATCCTGGAAGACAACGAAATCCTGCGGCGCAAGGTGCGGTATCTGGAATCCCGGCTTCGCTCGACGCGGCAATCGCTTCGAGACGGGCGCGGCGCGTTCAGCGCGATGTTCCATCCCAAAGCCGACGTGCCGGTGCGCCTGATCGCGGCGCGGGTGGTCGCGGGCGATTCCATGCCCTACGGCTGGACGCGCATCCTCAACGCCGGAAACCAGCGGGAGGCCGTCAGGGGCGCCTACGTCACGCAACGGCGCGTCCTGACCGACCGGTCCGAACCGCTGGGCGAGAATCATCCCGTCCTGAGCACGTCGGGGCTGGCGGGGCGGATTGTGGAATCCGGGCCGTTCACCGCGCGCGTGCAACTCGTTACCGACGCGGGTTTCGAGGTCCGCGGCCAAATCCGCCGCGTGATCGACCCGCGAAATCCCCGCCTGATCCAGTCCGGCGATCAGATGGTGCGCCTGGAAGAGGCCAACAACGCCCCGATTGACGTCGTCGCCTTCGGCGACGGTGCGGTGGGCCTGGTCGTGCCCGAAGTGCGCCAGGTGCACGCCGTCCGCCCCGGCGACGTGCTTCAGGTGCGACCGGACGTCGGGGCCTTGCCCGCGCCGGTGATTATCGGCACGGTCACCGGCGTCACCGACGACGCGGAGCACGCCGGCATGGTGCGGCTGAGCGTTCGGCCGGCCGTCGATCTGCCCTCGCTGCGGGAGGTGTTCATCGTCGTGCCCGCGGCTGACAAACTCGCGAAGAAAGGAGGGCGCTAGATCATGCGATGGGCGCCGTTTCTCATCTTCGCGTACCTCTTCACGCTGGCCCAGACCACGCTGGGGCATATCCTGATGCTGGACCGTCTGACCATCGGGCCGGTCGGGCCGGACTTCATCGTCCTGCTGGCGGTGTTTATCGCCATGTACGTTCGGACAGCCGTCGACGGCATGCTGGTCGGCTGGGTGCTGGGCACGCTGATCGACCTGACCACCGGCGGCGGAGCGGGCGCCGCGACCCGCGTCGGGCCGATGGCGATCTATTTCGCCCTGGCGGCCTGGCTGACGTTCCAGGTGCGCGAGGCGATCTACCGCGAACGCGCCCTGCCGCAAATGCTGCTGGCCGGGGTGTTCTGCCTGCTGACGCACACCTGCTGGGTGAGCACGCAGGTGCTTCTTTCGCCGCCGTATATGGCCTGGGGCGGCTTCGGGAGACTGCTGGTGCAGGTGCTGCTCTCCTCGATCTACACCGGCCTGCTCATGCCCCTGGCGCACTTCGCCCTCATGCCCTGCCGCGGTTGGCTGCTGACCGAACCGCCCAGCCGATCCCGCCGCCGCTGAGACGCGCATGAAAAGGTGTCGCGGGCGTCTCGCCCGCGCATTCCGAGGGCATCTTGCCCTCGGAATGACCTTGCTTTCGCGGCCAAGATGGCCGCGAGACGCGCGGGCAGGATGCCCGCGACACTGAGCATGCCGTTTTTCATACACGCGATGAGACGCGCTCGGAAATACTCCCCGTTTGGGGTAAAATATCCTTCTCATGTTCAAACGGCGTTTGGTCATCCTGCTGGCGCTGATCGGAGCGGCCTTTCTGATCATGCTGGTGCGCCTGGGGCAGTTGCAGTTGTTTCGCGGCGACAAATACCGCGAAGCCGCCGAACTGGGCCTGCGCTCCCACGAATTCCCGCGGGGACAGCGCGGGCGGATTTTCGACCGCAACGGCGTGATCCTGGCCGAGGACGTCGCCTGCCACGACTTCTGCCTGGACTACGGCCTGCTCAGCAACGAGGAATGGTGGAAGCAACAGCAGGTGCGGGCCATCTGCCGGGAAGAAGGCCTGGACCCCAAAAATCCCCGGGACCAGGCCGACGCCCTGGCGGAATTTCAGCGCCGCCGGCGATTCACGTGGGGACTGGTGGAGCGCCTGGCCCAGGCTCGCAAACAGGATGTTCGCAAGACCGTCCGGCGGATTCTCCGTCGCGTGCGGCGATGGCGCGACGCCGTCGGCACAACGATCCGCCAGGAATACACCGCTCATCCGGTCGTGACCGCCCTGAGCGAAGAAGAGGTCAACTCCCTCCGCCCTCTGATAAAAGACGCCGTCGGGGCCGCACTCGTGCCCAGCCAGTTTCGTCGGTATCCCCAGAGGGACGTCGCCTGCCACCTCATCGGCGTGACCGGGCCGGTGTTCCGCGAGGAGGCGGAGCGATGGAACTGGGGGCCGGACCAGGCCGGCTACGTCGAGCGCATGCGACACAATCTCCTGCCCGGCGACGTGATCGGGAAAACGGGCGTCGAGCGGATGTGTGAAGACCGGCTCCGCCCGCGCCGGGGACTGCGCGTCTATCGCCGGCCGGGCGAGATGAGCTACCAGGAACCGGCCGTCATCGGACGAGACGTTCATCTTACGCTCGACGTGGAACTCCAGGCGGAATTGCAAAACCTGCTGGGGCGCACGGGCTGCAACGGCGCGATCGTAATCCTGGACGTGCCCAGCGGCGACGTGCTGGCGGCGGCGTCCCGGCCTGGCTTTGATCTGAACACCTATCGCGCGAATTACAACGATCTGGCGGGCCTCTCGAAACGTCCCGATGCAAACGATCCGAAGAAGATGGTATTCACGCCCTCCGCCCTGCGCGCCAAGGCCAATCGCCCGCTGCTGGGCCGGGCCTTGGCGGGTGTGTATCCGCCCGGCTCGACCGTCAAACCCTTCACCGGCCTGGCGGGCCTGGGCGCAAAGGTCATCACGCCGCACACGCCGATTCCATGCACGGGCGTGAATCGCCACGCGCGCAACGGCAAACCACGCTGCTGGATTTACAAAATGTACCACGGCCAAACGCACGGATCGCTCGCCCTGTTCGGCGGCCTGAAGAACAGTTGCAACATTTACTTCGTGGAAGTCGGCCATCGCCTCGGCCCGCAGCGGTTGACGGACTGGTTCGGCCTGTTCGGCTTCGGCGAGCGCCCGGAGATGGGCTTATCCGCGAATGAGCAAAGCGCCGGCATGGTCAAGCGGAGCGGTTTTGTCCCCAGCGACGCGTGGTTCATGGCCATCGGGCAGGGCTTCGCCGCCACGCCGCTTCAGGTGGCCGCCGCCCACGCGACCGTCGCCCGCGACGGGCTGTACCTCTCGCCGCGCCTGAGCCTGGAAAACGCGCCAAAGCAGGTGCGCAGGCAGTTGCCGGTCACGCCGGCGGAAGCAAGCGTTGTCCAACGCGGCATGCACGCCGTGGTGCACGAGCAGGGCGGGACGGCCTACAAGCACTGGCGCAACGCCGAGGCAGACCTGGACGTCGAAATCTGTGGAAAAACCGGCACCGCCACCGCCACACCGCTGAAGATCGACACCGACGGCGACGGAAAACGAGACACCCCCGTTCCCGGAGCCCAGGGCGACCACGCCTGGTTCGCGGGCTTTGCGCCGTACCGTCAGCCTCAAATCGCCTTCGCCGTGATTCTCGAATACGAAGGCAGCGGCGGAAAAAACGCCGGCCCCGTCGCCAAGGAAGCCCTCCGCCTCTGCCAAAAATACGGATACCTGAGAAAATGATACAAGGAGAGCCTGTTCGGGTGTGGCTGGAAAATCGTGGCTGTGTCGTGGCACCTTCAATCGTCGCTTCGACGATTGTGGGTGCTCTTGAATATGGCAGCAAAAAGCGGAGGGCCGGCAGCGGGAAAACAAAATACAAAGGCACCCACAAGCGATAAGAATCGCTTGAAGGTGCCACAAAATATGGACAATAGTTCCACGCCACGATTTTCCAGCCACACCCGTCTGTTCGTTCGCGTATGGAAACTGCCGCTCAATATATGTTGGAGGAAGATTTTGCCGCCGTGTAGCGTGTGCCTTTCCAGACAACGTTTCCACCGGTCAGACGGCAAAGCAGGGCCAGGAAGAGCAGCCCGGCTACAAGGCCACAGCCGACGGGATACAACAGCCCCAAAGCCCAGCGCGTCCCGGCGTAGCGGTAGAACCGCGCGGTCATTACGAGCTGCGCCGCCAGGCCGGCCGAGGCGACGATCGCACAAATAAGCCACCCTTCCCCGGCGCCCGCAGCGTACATCGCCCATCCGACGGCAGCCAGAATCGTAAGCGTCAACCCCCTGCCCAGCAGCACGCCCGCCGCCGCCAGCAGACGAAACACCGACGGAAAACAGCCCAGGAAAATGCGAATCCATCCGCCGCGCAGCTCCCGCAGCGACGTGTACATGCGAACGGACATCAGTCCGCGCGACGGCGCGACGACGATCCGCCGGCCGGCGGCTTTCATCCGGCGGGCGAGGTCCATGTCTTCGATAATGCTGTCCTTCAGGGCCTCGTATCCCCCGACGGCCTGGAAGGCGTCTCGACGGAACAGAAGAAACTGCCCGTTGGCGAACGCGGTTTTGCGGGCCGGGTCGTTCACGCGCTTCGGGGAAAACCAGATCATCAGCACGCCCGCGCAGATCGGCAGAAGGAAACGCTCC
>JAFGEJ010000267.1 GCA_016931655.1 Phycisphaerae bacterium | reverse complement strand
CTTTGTGCTCTCTGTGCCCTTTGTGGCTTCTTTTCTTAATTTCTTTTCTTAAAACCTTTGTGCTCTCTGTGCCCTTTGTGGCTTCTTCTCTTCTCTTGATTTTCTTTTCTTACACAATAAAAGTCTTTGTGGCGATCTTCTTTTAAACGACGATTCGTTTGATCCCGGCCTTCAGCACGTCGAGGTTGAAATTGATCAGCAGGCCCAGACGATGGCCGGTGGTTTTCAGGTAGCTGATGAGTTGGGCCTGGTGTTCTTCCCGCCAGGCGGAGACGGCTTTGACTTCCACGATCACGCCGGGTTCGACCAGAATATCAAGCCGTTGTCCTTCTATCGTCAAGTCCTTGTATTGCACGGGTACAGTCACCTGGCTATAAGCGACCAAGCCTCGCAACTTCATTTCGTACAACAGGGCTTTTTCATATATGTTTTCGAGCAATCCCGGGCCGAGATGCCGATGCACTTCGATGGCGGCGCCGATGATTTCCTTCGATATCTCATTCAGTTCGTCCGAAATCTCTTTCTCCCCGCCGACCATGGTTTTCCTCTATTCTTTCTTATCTTAGACCTTTGTGCTCTTTGTGCCCTCTGTGGCTGTCTTTTCTTAATTCTCTTTTTTTGTGTTTTTTTCGGATTTCTCTTCCTTGTTTTCGTTTACCAGTTGTTTGACGATCTCCACGACCAGTTTGGCCGAGTTGTTGGCGGCGGTCTTGTAAAATTTGTCCATATCCTGTTCGGCGTGTTTGTCCGCCAGGTCGCTGACGCTTCGGATGATCAGAAACGACGTTTTGAGCTGGTAGCAAACCTGCGCCACGGCGGCGCCTTCCATTTCAACGACGTCGGCCTGGACTCGCCTGCGAATGTCCGCTTTCGCGCGGGCGGAGGCGACAAACACGTCGCCCGTACCCACAACGCCCGTGCTGGCCGCAGGGAGCCGGGTTTGTCCGTTTATGCGGATTTCTTCAAAACGGACGTTCTTGGCCGCCTGCCGGGCTATGGTGAGAAGTTTCGGATCGGAAGGAATGTGTATGGGATTTCTCTTTCCGTCAATGGGATTTCGCGGGGAACCGTTTTGCATTCCTTCGTCGGTGACCAGGCCGTAGTCGTGATGGGATACACTTCGGCCGATGACGATATCGCCGGGCAACAGTTTGGGATTCAGGCCGCCGGAGATGCCGGTAAAAATAACTTCCTTCGGTTTGAAATGATCGATAAGCAGTGTTGTCGTCATCGCGGCGTTCACTTTCCCCACGCCCGTCAACGCCAGGATGACGTTTTTCCCCTCCAGCGTTCCGACATGAAATGCAATTCCCCGGATATGGACTGCTTTGGCGTTTCTCAGGCGGCCTTGAAGCAATTTCACCTCCGGATCGAAGGCGCCAAGTATGGCTGTCGGTTTCGTTTCGTCCGCCGACGCGAACGCCGAAAAGAAGAAAATTGCCACAAAAGGCACAAAGGTAAGAGATATTCCCTTCATCATTTACTCCTATAAGGTTCCAAACATTCGGTACATCACCCGCAACTTTTGTTTTTACCAATCAAATGTTCCCTGCCAGGCGGCCTTGGCATCATTGATTTCCAGATCAATGAATTTGTCGATCACGATCCTGCCTGTATCCGTTACCTTGCCCATTTGTGCACAGGCAAGTCCGGCGAAGAGTTTTTCAAACGTCGCGGCCTTTTCCGGTTCGATTTCCACGAGGAATCGGCCTGCCGACTCGCCGAAGAGTTTTGCAACGCGGCCGGCCGGCGTATCGTCTCCGGGGAATTCCGCCGCCGTCGGGACGTTGGCGAGGGAAATTTCCACGCCCAGGCCTCCGGCGAAGGCCGATTCCGCAGCCGCCACGGCCAGGCCGCCTTCGGAAAGATCGTGACAGCCGCGAACCAGGCCGGCGAAGATCGCCTTCTGCATCGCCCGCATGGTTTTGACGTTGACGGCTGGGTTCACCGGCGGCACGTCGTTGCCGGTTTGAAGGCCTTCCGCGCGCAGGTAATGGCTGCCGCCCAGTTCGGGGCGGGTTTCGCCCAGCAGGTACAGCAGGTTGCCGGCCTTCTTCGCGTCGCTGGTGACGCAGCGTGTCACGTCCGGCACGACGCTGATCGCGGAGATCAGCAGCGTGTAGGGAATGGCGATGGTCTGGCCGTCGCTGGTCTGGAACTCGTTGTTCAGGCTGTCCTTACCGCTGATGAAGGGTACGGAATACGTCATGGCCGCGTCGCGGCAGGCGAGGGCGGCCCGCACCAGCGCGCCCATGCGGTCGGGCTTGTTGCAGTTGCCCCAGCAGAAGTTGTCGAGGACGGCTGTCCTTTCGAGGTCGCCGCCGACGGCGACGACGTTCCGCAGGGCCTCGTCCACGGCGTGCAGGGCGCTTTGATACGGGTCCAGGTCGCCGAAGTGCGGATTCATGCCGCAGGCCAGCGCCACGCCGCGGTTCGATCCCAGCACCGGCCGGGAAACCGCGCCGTCGCCGGGGCCGTCTTCCGCGGCGCCCACGAGCGGCTTAACTACGCTGCCGCCCTGTACCTCGTGGTCATACTGGCGGATGATCCATTCCTTGCTGGCGACGTTGGGGGCCGCCAGAATCTTCAATAGCGTTTCGTTGTAGTTGTCTTTTTTCGGCGGGGCGGGCGAGGCCTTTGCGTCAACGTCCCAGACGGCGTCTTTTGTCGGGCGCGGTAAACCATCGTGCAAAAACTCCATATCCAGTTCGCCGACGAGTGTGTTGTTATAAAACAGTCGAAGAACGGGAGAAGACGTCTCATTTTGTGAGTTGTTTCCCGCTCCCTGCCGCCCGCTTCCCGCTTCCGGTTTCGCGGGCGCTTCGCCCGTGGAACCAAAGTGACCGATGACCGTGGCTTCCACGTTTTCATCCGCGAAGATTTTCAGAATCCGCTCGACGTTTTCCCGCGGTACTGCCAGCGTCATTCGCTCCTGGGCCTCGGAGATCCAGATTTCCGAATAGCTCAGGCCGGCGTATTTCAGCGGTACGCGGTCGAGGTGCACCTCCGCGCCGATCTTTTCGCCCATTTCGCCGACGGAACTGGACAGCCCGCCCGCGCCGCAGTCGGTAATGCAGGAAAACAGCCCTTCGTCGCGGGCCTGGAGGATCGTGTCGAGCACTTTCTTTTCGGTGATCGCGTTTCCGATCTGCACGGCGTGGGAGAATTCCGTTTCGTGCTGGTGCGTCAGTTCGCCGCTGGAGAACGTCGCGCCGTGGATGCCGTCGCGCCCGGTCCGTCCGCCGACGCAGAGGATCGCGTCGCCGGGGTTGGGGCGTTGCTTCGTGCATTTGCTTTTGGGCATGACGGCGGCCGTCCCGCAGAACACCAGCGGATTGCCCACGTAGCGGTCGTCGAAGTACACCGCGCCGTTGACCGTCGGGATGCCCATGCGATTGCCGTAGTCCCGCACGCCGGAGACCACGCCGCGCATCACGCGCTTCGGGTGCAGCGCACCAGCCGGCACGTCAGAAAGGTCCATCGTCACGTCGCCGAAGCAGAACACGTCGGTATTGGCGAAGGGTTTGGCGCCCAGGCCCGTGCCCATCGGGTCGCGCACCACCCCGCCGATGCCCGTGGAGGCCCCGCCGTAAGGCTCGATGGCGGAAGGGTGATTGTGCGTCTCGACCTTGAAGCCGACGGCCCATTCGTCGTCGAACTCGATCACGCCGGCGTTGTCTTCAAACACGTTTAAGCACCATGATTTGTTCAACTCGCGGGTCGCGCCGAAGATCGTGTTCTTGATCAGGTTTGGAATTTCCTCGACGAGGTTGCCCTGGCGGTTTTTCAGCCGCACGTCGCTGCGGAAGGTCTTGTGGCCGCAGTGTTCAGACCACGTCTGGGCGATCATTTCCAGTTCCACGTCGCGCGGTTCCCGGCCCTGTGCGCGGTAGTGATCCTGGATCGCCTTCATCTCCGTGAGGTTCAGGAACAGGTCGCCGTCCCTGCTCAGTTTCTCCAGGCCGGCGTCGTCCAGGTCGCGAATGGGCACGTCCACCACCTTCAGTTTATACGAATGCGATTGCGATTCAGGAGGCGTGTGCGCTTCGAAGAACACATTCTCGATAACGGCGTTGGCCAAGAGTTTCGTGGCGATGGTCTGTCGCTGTTCGTCCGTTACCTCACCGGTAAGTTCATACCGCCGGCCGGTGCGGACGGCCCGCACGTCGATGCCCATATCGCGGATGGCGCCCTCGGCCGAGGCGGCGACGGGGTCCATCACGCCCGGCTGAAGGTGTACTTCGATCACACGAGCATCCCCCTCGTCGGACGCACCGATGAAAAAAACTTCCGTGACCGGGTCAGCCAGCAGTTCCCGCGCGACGCGACGCGCGTCGGCGTCGCTCAGGTCGCCCGCGAGGAAGAACAGCCTTGCCGATCGGACGGCCCGGACGGCTTCGACGCCCAACTCGCGGATTTGCGCCAAAATTCCCTCGGCGTGCGGATCGCCGAACCTCTCCTTCGTGCGTACCTCGACGCGATGCATCATGGTAATGTCCTCATATACTGCAATTTCCGGCGAAATGGTTAGGACGGCGCTTGTCACCGAATTCGAATCATCCACGGATTTCACGGATGGAATCAGGATTCCACGGATTTTTTCAGATATCTTTCCGTGTAATCTGTCTTTTATTCGTGTAATCCGTGGATGATTTTCGATGTCGACGGGGCCGTCTATTTTTTCCACGTGGGAAACGGGCATTGTAGCGAGGGACGCCGGAGTGGACAAAGAAAAACGCGGCGGAGTTCCTTATACAGGACTCCGCCGCGCATCGGTATGACGCATACCGAGGTTACTTTTTCTGAAATCCGATCGTGTATTTCGGGTCGTCGCCTTCGTCGTTCATGGCGTGGATTTCGACATGTTTTCCGGCGTGCAGTTCCTTGATCTGGTCCGGTTCGAGGGCGATTTCGTGGACCAGCCTGCTGCCGTCGTCCCGAAAGGCGAAGAGCGTGAATTCCACCGACACAGCCAGCGGGCCGTTTTCGGCGGGCAGGAGAAGTTCGGCGTTGTATTGACGTTTCAGGCCTTCTTCCATCGGCCGTTTCATTGTGAACGACACCGGCAGGGTGTATTCCCTTCCCTGGATTTTCAGTATGGCCCCGACGGGACGCAGCATGGCTATCGTCGTCGGTTCGGTATAGCCGACCAGCACCACGCCGGTCTGGGCCAGTAGATCCACAATGCCCGTGGTATTCATGGATACGCCCCTTTCCCTGTGCCTCCGGAAAAGACCGGACCACACAATGGAACAAAGTACAAATTTTCCGCCGGCCGTCGTACACAAACGACCGCAACATCTTGTATTTGATACATCGGAAGGTACACTTTGGGAATTGAGGGAGAAGCGGTTATGGAATGGATGGCGCGACAAAATCCGATTGTCCTGGCATTGGTCGGGACGCTGTTCACGTGGTTTGTCACGGCCTTGGGCGCAGCCGTGGTGGTGTTCGCGAAAAAACCGTCGCAGAAATTCATGGACGCCAGTTTGGGGATGGCCGCCGGTGTGATGACGGCGGCGAGCTTCTGGAGCCTGCTGGCGCCGTCCATCGAAATGGCCGAGCATAGCGGATACGGCTCGCTGAAATGGATTCCGCCGCTGGTGGGTTTTCTGCTGGGGGCGGCTGTGCTGCGGGTGATCGACAAGCTGCTGCCGCACATGCACCCGGATTTGAAGGTAGCCGAGGGCGTGAAAACCTCCTGGCAGCGAAGCACGCTGCTGATCCTGGCGATCACGATCCACAACATTCCCGAAGGCCTGGCCGTCGGTGTGGCCTTCGGGGCCGCGGCGGCGATGACCGGCCAGGAGCAACTCGCCCAGATCGGGGCGGCTGTGGCGCTGGCGATCGGCATCGGCTTGCAGAATTTCCCGGAAGGCGCCGCCGTTTCTCTGCCGCTGCGCCGCGAGGGATTGAGTCGCGCCAAGGCCTTCTGGTACGGCCAGCTTTCGGGCATGGTTGAACCCGTCGCCGGGGTGCTGGGCGCCCTGGCGGTGATTGCCATGTCCGCCATTCTTCCCTACGCCCTGGCCTTTGCGGCCGGCGCGATGATCTTCGTCGTCGTGGAGGAACTCGTCCCCGAATCCCAGCGCAACGGCAACGTGGACTTAGCAACCCTGGGAGCGGTGGCGGGATTCGCCATTATGATGACGCTCGACGTGGCGCTGGGGTAATCCGGGGGGCAGCGGGAAGGGGGCTTGCATCTCATCTCCCTGCGATTATGATGATTTCGTGGTTTTGAGTCGGATTCATTATCATTGCGGGAAGAAAAGGAGAATCATCATGTCGCGCATGCTGACGGCCTTGGTGTTGCTGGGTCTGTTGTCCTGGGGTTTGTGGGTTCCGGCGGCCCGGGCGCAGGATTCCACCACGGCCTTGAAGGCCAAGGCCCTGGCGGGGGAAAAACTCGCCCCGCAAACAAAAGCGAAAATGAAATCCAGGGCGGCGGGGAAATCCGGAACGGCAGGAAAAACCGCGGCCAAGCGCCCGCCCAAGTCGCTCCAGCAGCAGGCCGACGAGTTACAGATCAAAAGCAACGCCCTGACCTCCATGATGGAATTGGTAAGCGACCGCCGCGCCCGTTGCAAAAAGCGCCTGGAGATGATGACGGCCTACCTGAAATCCATCGGCAAACTGAAGGACTATGAGAATTCCAGCACCCCGCCGCCGTCGAATAAGGGCGAGATGAGCTTCCGCCAGGCCGTCAACGTCGCCGTCGCCCACGCCAGGACCCAGGGCAGCCATTGCGTGGACGCGCCCGACCAGGCCGAGGTGGCTATGCTGCGCCGCGTCTGCAACGCCAACGACCGGCTGGCGAAAAAGACGTGGAACGAATACGCCGCTTTGCGGAACCGGATCCGGGCCATGGGCGCCTATCTCGACTCCACCGGGAAAACCGACGACTACAAAAAATGGGCCGGCGTGGAGGCCGACAAACAAGCCCAGGCCCAGGCCAAGGCGATGCAGGCAGAGCGGGAAAAGGAAGTCTCCGCCTACAAAAAACGCAAGGCCCGCCAGCAAACGCTGCGCGAAGAAATCGCCGCCCAGCAGCGGAAGGACCGCCAGGAGGCCCTGCAACGTCAATTCCAGCTTCGCCAGCAGGCGCTGTACAACCGGATGCGCGAACGCACCGCCACGCCTGGATGGTGCGGCTGGGACGACTCCTACGACGAGGTCTATCACAATCGGCCTTACTACCGGTGATCTTCCGACGTATCGCGTGAAATCATCCACGGATTACACGGATTTCAAATCCATTTCACGGATTGTTTTTTGTTATAAAGATAATCCGTGAAATCTTTCTGCTATCCGTGTAATCCGTGGAGTATTATTGGGTCGAAATCCTGACCGTTTTGTTACGCCAAAGAGAATTCGCCCATGCCCTTGACGCCCGAACAATATCTTCGCCCGGACGTGATCCAGCAGGTCCGGCGGCTGGACCTTAAAGCCCGGTTCATCGTCGAGGGATTCCTCGCCGGCCTGCATCGCTCGCCGTTTCACGGCTTTTCCGTGGAGTTTTCCGAGCATCGCAAGTACACGCCCGGCGACGACCTCCGCCGGATCGACTGGGGCGTCTACGGCAAGACCGACCGCTACTACATCCGAAAATACCAGGCCGAGACCAACGTGGAGGCCTATCTGCTCGTGGACGCCTCCGGCAGTATGGGCTACGCCGCCGGCGGGCGAATGACGAAAATGGACTACGCGATCTGCATGGCCGCCGCGCTGGGGTACATGATGATCTCCCAGCAGGACCCGGTGGGCCTGTTCGTCTTTGACGAGAAGGTGCGTTCGTACCTGCCGCCCAAATCCAAACGCACCCACCTGACGAACATCCTCTCGACGCTGGCCCGCACGAAACCGGCCGGCCCGACGCGCCTGGGACCCTGCCTGCACGAAATCGCCGCGCGAATCCCCAAGCGGTCACTCGTGATTCTGCTCTCGGACCTGCTGGACGCCGAGTCGGACGACCCGGCTGCGGACATCGAAGGCGTAAAACAGGCCCTGCATCATTTTCATCACAACGGACATGACCTGATCGTCTTCCAGGTGCTGGACCACAGCGAAATCGAGCTGGACTTCCACGGGCCGGTGCGTTTCGAGGAGCCGGAGACCCACCGGGAGCTTCAGGTCGATCCCGAGGCCTTCCGGGCCGCCTACCAGGAGGAGCTTCAGACCTTCCTCGACGCCTACCGCAAACAGTGCCAGGCCCTCCGCGCCGACTTCGTACCCATCGACAACGCCATGACCTTCGACAAGGCCCTGATGGAATTTCTCCTCCAGCGCCAAAGCCGGTATTAATCAAGAGAACGCGAATGTCGCGAATAAAAACGAATTACGCGAATTTTTTTATTGTTATATTCTCAAACTGACAAACTTGTTGACTGGTTAATTTGTTAACTGGTTAACTGAGGCCGTCCAGAAATTCTGATGTAAGAATATCGTTAGATCTGCTCCACCACGCATAATTACATGTTTTTGAGACTGGTTTTTCTGTAGTTTTTTTCTTAAAAACCTTTGTGCTCTCTGTGTCCTTTGTGGCTATCTTATTCTTTTCTTAATTTCTTCTTTTAACAATAACAAACCTTTGTGGCTATTTTATCTTGCTGTAGAAGGCGACGAGTGATGAACATCAAGGCATTGGTATTACGAGCGGCGGGGACGAATTGCGACGTGGAGACGGCCTGGGCGCTGGAGCAGGCGGGCTTCGAGGCCCAACGGGTGCACGTGAATCGTCTCATGGAGACTCCCAGCCGGCTGGCGGACTTCCAGTTCCTGGTGGTCCCCGGGGGATTCAGTTTCGGCGACGACGTAGCCGCGGGGAAAATCCTCGCCAACCAGATGCTCCACCGTCTGTCTGAGCCGCTGAACGATTTTGTCGAGGCGGGCAAGCTCATTCTGGGCATCTGCAACGGTTTTCAGGTTCTCATCAAGAGCGGCCTGCTGCCGTGGGGTCGCGTGGAGGCGGCGACGGCCGGCTGCGACGCGACGCTCGGCTGGAACGATTGCGGACAGTTCGTCGACCGCTGGGTGCACCTGCGCTGCGACAGCGGAACGTGCGTTTTTCTGCCCCAAGGCGAGACGATCGCGCTGCCGATTGCCCACGGGGAGGGCAAATTCGTGCCACGCGACGAGGCCGTCCTTTCTCGCCTGCGCGGCGGAGATCAGATCGCCCTGCGCTATTGCGACGAATCGGGCCGGCCCGGCGGGCAGACCAATCCCAACGGAAGCGTGGACGATATCGCCGGCCTGTGCGATCCCACGGGCCGAATCCTCGGCCTGATGCCTCACCCCGAACGCTTCGTCGAAATCACGCATCATCCCCAATGGACCCGCCGAAGCGTTCCCCGCGCCGACGGGAAAATATTTTTCCAGAGAGCCTTTGAGCATCTTCGTCGGCAATAAATGCTTATGAAGATTCCCCGGCCTGGCCGATAACCCATAGCGTCAGAAAATCCGTCTAGTTACACGCGGGTAACCGCAGGTATAGAGGAGTCTGCTCTATGCGCAATGGAACGCTATGGCGTGTGGTGTTGGTGCTGGCTTTGGGGCTGGCGATCCACGGCTGCCAGTCCAAGGACGAGAATCCCAATTGGGATCCGGCAACGAATTACCCTGACTGGACTTACGACAAACCGGTCTACACGGAACCCGCCGTCGAGCCCAAACCCTACGAAACGGTTGCCAACAACATCGAGGTCTACTACAGCCGAAGCGAAACGTTTTTCATTCAGCACCCCGCCGGAAAGCAGGAGGACATCCGCCCGCGAACGGCGGTGTGGTATTCCTACGACGGTGGGAACACGTGGATGAAGAACGGATATTACGGCCTGTACCAGGAATTTTATACGTTCGTAGCCGAGAACGACGGGCAATACTGGATTCGATTCGTCGGTCCGGGTATGGGGGTAGCCGAAGTGCCTCCGGGCCAGCCGCACGAAATTCACGTGGTCGACACCCAGCCGCCCGTCATTACGCTGGAGGTGGATCCGCCGCCGTTTGAGGAAGTCTGCGTGGATGTCCACGGAAACGAAGTTCCCTGTAAGCCGGACGGATCCTGCTGTTGTTGCCATACGAAGGTGCGTCGGCCTCATGTTTACCACGTGGGCGAGAAGGTGTACGTCCACTGGACGGTTTCGGACGTGAACCTGGACCCGAAGACCATCGAGTTGAGCACGTGCTTTGCGCGATTCCCGCACAACCTGGTCTGGTCGCGGTTCCAGGGCACGATGGCGCCGAGCGGGTCGCTGGAAGTGGTCATTCCGCCCGAGGCGGCCAGCCAGGCCGGCATGCGATTTCGCGTCATCGCCCGCGACAAGGCGGACAACATCGGTTTGGGACTCAGCGAAATCATGGACGTTCAGGCGGCCAGGCCCGACACGCCTCCCCAGGAGGAATCCGCCGAAGCGGACGTGATGGAACAGACGGACGAAACCCAGGCTACGAAGGCGCCACCCGCCGATACGGTGAAAGAACCGGCTGCGGATATTCTCGAGGAGATTCCCGAGCCGGCTGCGATTGACAAACCTCGCGTTCCGCCGCCGCCGCTAGGGATTCCCGAACCGCCGGCGGACCTGACCGAACCGGTGCATATCGAAGAGCCGGCCTCGCAGCCCGAACCCGCGCCGAAAACGACGCCGGAGAAAATCCCTCCCGCCGATCAGGGCGCGATGTCCGAACCGATTCCCCTGCAATCGCTGGCCGAGAGCCTGCCCGAAACTCCCAAAGACGAACCGGTTGCAATCGTCAAACCAACGCCCGAACCGGTTGTGGTCGCCAAGCCGGCGCCGGAAGTGAAAGAAGAAGAACCGGAACCCATTGCCGTTACTCCCACACCGACGCCCGAGCCGGTCGCAATCGAACCTCAACCGGCCCCGGAAGTGAAACGCGATCTACCCGAACCGGTTGTCGTCGAATCAACGCCTGAACCGGAACCGGTTGAGGCTCTTACCTCCTTGCCGGCCTTGCCGACGGAGCAGAAGGAACCGGAACGAACCGACGTGTCCCTGGCGGCGATGGAACGCCAGGTGGAAGCCGCTCGCCAGGCCAAGGAAAGGGACCTCGCCGCTGCCATGCCGAAGCCCACGCCGGAGAAAAAAGAAACCCCCGTTCCCGCGGCCGTTCAGGAAACGCCGGAGGGAAAAGAATCCGAACCCGTTCCCGTGAAGGTGCTCGCCAAGGCGCCGGAAGAGGAAATGAAGCCCGAACCAGTCAGGACGCCGGCGCCTCCCGAAGACACCCCGAGCCCGAAGCCGCTGAACGTTCAACCGGTGCGGGAAACCAAACCCATCGTCGCGACAACCCCGGACGTTGACGCCAACGACACCGCGACAACGATGAAGCTCAGCGACATTCCCGAAAACGTCCAGCAGGGCTGGCCCGCCAGGGGAATGACGATGCAGGGCGGCGTCAGCCGGCTGCTGAATTGGCTGCCGGCCTCGGCGGCGAAATATGAAACGGTTACATTGCAATTTTCCTCCAACGACGGGAAAAGCTGGGTTGCCGTGGCGAAGGAACTACGCCCCGGACGCGTGGTCACCTGGACCGTTCCGATGGTCACCTCCAGGACCTGCCGCCTTCGCGTGGTCGGATCCAACGAGCAGGGCGTCCAGAAGACGCTGGAAACGTCCGAACCGTTCCGCGTCGACGCCGGAAAATGGGAAACCATCGACATGAGCGGATTTAAAATGGAGATTCCAAAATCTAAGTAATTATTTCAAAAGAAATTACACGAATTGCAGGCCCCGCCGCCCGGTGGGGCCTGTTTTTTATGGGGAAACGAAAACAAGCGTTTTTTGTTGTTCTCGTCGTTGACGAACGCCGGTTCGACTCTTACAATCGCAATGCTGTTTTTTTGGAATGGGTGACGAAGTACGGTCGAAGGCGATCTTTCCATTTGTCGCAGCCAAAGGGGCCGGCGTATGGCCCGGCGGTTTGTTGAAGGAGGTTTTTGCCGCGGCCGATGGGAAGGCATTGAGGTGATAATATGAAAAACATACGGGTGGCGATTACGGGCGTTGGGAATTGTGCGTCTTCTCTGATCCAGGGAATTCATTACTACCGGGAGGTGTTCCGGACGGGTCAGGAGATTGTCGGACTGGCGCATCCGACGCTGGGCGGATACACACCGGGCGACATCGAGATCGTCGCCGCCGTCGACGTGGACGCTCGCAAGGTCGGCAGACCACTGCACGAGGCGATGTTTGCGCCGCCCAACAACACGAAGGTATTTTACGACAGGTTCACCTACGACGACGTGATTGTGCAGATGGGCAACGTCCTGGACGGCGTACCGCCGCACATGGCGGAGTTTCCGGATCACCAGGCGTTTCGCGTCGCCGAAAAGCCCAGCGCCACAAAGGACGATATCATAAAGCTGCTGCGCGACAGCGGCGCGGAAATTTTGATGAACTACCTGCCCGTCGGCAGCCAGAAGGGCACGGAATTCTACGCCGAATGCTGCCTGGCCGCCGGCGTGAGCCTGGTCAACTGCATTCCCGTGTTCATCGTTTCCAACCCGGCCTGGGCGAAGCGATTCACCGAGGCGGGCATCTGCTGCGTGGGCGACGACGTAAAGGCCCAGGTCGGCGCGACGATCACCCACCGCGTTTTGGCGCGCATGATGTTCGAACGCGGCGCGAAGATCGACGCGACCTACCAGCTCAACTGGGCCGGGAATACCGATTTCCTGAACATGCTGGAGCGCAGCCGGCTGAAGTGCAAAAAAATCTCCAAGACCGAAGCCGTCCAAAGCCAGCTCGACGTGCCGCTGCCGGACGACCAGGTGCACATCGGCCCGGCGGAGTTCGTTCCCTGGCAGAAGGACAACAAGGTCTGCGCCCTGCGGATCGAGGCCAGGGGATTCGGCGGCGTGCCGCTGAACATCGAGGCCCGCCTGAGCGTGGAAGATTCCCCCAACTCGGCGGGCGAGACCATCGACGCGATCCGCATCTGCAAGATCGGCCGCGATCGCAAGCTCGCCGGCCCGCTGCTGGGCATCAGCGCGTATACCATGAAACACCCGCCCAAGCAGTTCACCGACTACGAGGCCCGGCAGATGGTGGAAGAGTTCATCGAAGGCGGCGCAGCCGCGACGGCCGGCGGAACCTACGTCTCCGACGCTGCGAAAACCCACATCCCGGCGAAGTAGCGGACAACCCCTTTAGAAACTATCTCAAGAGATTTTTTTATGTGCTGCGGGCAAGATGCCTGCGACACGGATTCATGGCTTTTGAGATAATTCAGCCCGTCCAGAAATTCTCGTTTGGTTCTTTTCTTTCGGCCCGAAGGGCCGGTAAGCATCTAGCCGGGGGTGAGCGAAGCGAACCCCCGGAAACGATCTCTTTGATTGGAGTCCCAACGGGACGACAGCGAGTTTGATAAGAAGGAATCGTTGCTGTCGCCCCGTTGGGGCTATAAGAAAGTAAGCTTTCTTCCG
>JAFGEJ010000266.1 GCA_016931655.1 Phycisphaerae bacterium | reverse complement strand
GTTTTCGCGGCCAAGATGGCCGCGACACGCGCGGGCGAGACGCCCGCGACACGAATAAAGACTTTCTAAACGGGCTGTTAGGGGCAGGTCGTAGATCCCCCAGGGGCTCCGTTACTGAGAAACTGAGAAAGAAAACAAACAAAAATCTTTTTTCCTCTTCTCTGTCTCTCAGTCTCTCAGTGTCGGATTTTCTTGATTTTCCATCGTGCCGGAATTTTTAAATAAATCCGGTCGCACACAACCCCGACATCATGGTGTTTTCGACTGGCAAGACGGAGGGAAATCGGGGATAATGTGCATCCGGGTTTTACACCCGGTTTTCGGGGTTCATACGGTACGGCAGCGTTCGGATTCCCGCGGGGAAAACGGGAATCGCACGCGAATCGGAAAGGACGAAAACGTGGCCACGGAACAGGCCGACAACGAATTGCGGACGCCGGCAAACGGCAAATATGACGAGGCGCAGATCAAGGTCCTCAAGGGTCTGGAGGCGGTGCGAAAGCGCCCGGGCATGTACATCGGCGATACCACCACCCGAGGCCTGCACCACCTGGTCTGGGAAATCGTGGACAACGCCATCGACGAGGCGATGGCCGGGCGATGCAGCAATATCTCCGTGGCCGTCCACCCGGACGACTCGGTGACCGTCACCGACGACGGAGTGGGCATTCCCGTGGGAATTCACCCCACGGAACACGTCTCCACGCTGGAGGTTGTGTTCTGCCAACTGCACGCCGGTGGCAAGTTCGACCACGGCGTATACAAGGTCTCCGGCGGCCTGCACGGCGTGGGCGCGTCGGTCGTCAACGCCCTGAGCGAATGGCTGGAAGTGGAAGTCTGCCGCGACGGGGAAGTCTACCAGATGGTCTTCGAGCGCGGCAAAAAGAAGAGCGACCTCAAAAAAGTCGGCAAGCGGAAAAAAAGCGGCACCAAGGTCACCTTTCGCCCCGACGGCGAAATGTTCCCCGACATCTCCGTCCGGTACGAGGTGCTTTCCACACGCCTGCGCGAGCTGGCGTACCTCAACGAGGGCGTCTGCATCAAACTCACCGACGAGCGATCCGAAAAAGAGGACGTGTTCCAGTACAACAAAGGTTTGCTGGCGTTCGTGCAGCATCTCAACGAGGACAAATCCGCCCTCAGCCGGCCCATCCGCATCACGAAAGAAGACCCCGAATCCCGCCTGACGTGCGACATCGTCCTTCAGTACAACGACGGATACAACGAATCGGTCTTTTCCTTCGCGAACAACATCAACACCATCGAGGGCGGCACGCACTTATCGGGCTTCCGCAGCGCGCTGACGCGCACGATGAACGCCCACGCCAAAAAGGCCAACCTCCTGAAGAACGAGAAAAATCCCTCCGGCGACGACCTGCGCGAGGGCCTGACCGCCGTCGTGTCGGTCAAAGTGCCCGAGCCGCAGTTCGAGGGGCAGACCAAGACCAAGCTGGGCAACAACGAAGTCGAGGGATTCGTCACGCAGGCGGTCAACGAGCAGCTCGGCGCCTGGCTGGAGGAACATCCCTCCGACGCTCGACGCATGGTGAACAAGACCCTCCAGGCGATGCAGGCCCGCGAGGCGGCCCGCAAGGCCCGCGACCTGACGCGCCGCAAGGGCGCCCTTTCCAGCGGCTCCCTGCCGGGCAAACTCGCCGACTGCCGATCCAAGGACATGCAGACGACGGAAGTGTTCCTCGTCGAGGGCGACTCGGCCGGCGGCTCGGCCAAGCAGGGCCGGGACAGCAACACCCAGGCCATCCTGCCCCTGCGCGGCAAAATCCTCAACGTCGAAAAGGCCCGCCTGGACAAAATCCTCAACTTCAACGAAATCCAGGTCATCATCTCCGCGATGGGCACGGGCATCGGCGAGGATGAGTTCAACCTCGAAAAGCGGCGGTACAACAAGGTCATCATCATGACCGACGCCGACGTGGACGGCAGCCATATCCGCACACTGCTGCTGACGTTTTTCTTCCGTCACATGAAGCCGCTGATCGCCGGCGGGCACGTGTTCGTCGCCCAGCCGCCGCTGTACCTCGTGACGCGAAAGAAGCACAAGGAATACGTCCGCGACGAAGGCCAGATGCGAAAAACCCTCGCCAAACTCGGCCTGGAGGGTACGACCCTGGAAATCCGCGACACGACCCGCCCCGATCTGGAAGTCATTTTCTCCTTCAGCGGCGCGAAGCTGGCCGAACTGCTGAACCTGCTGGACGAACTGGCGGAGAAAATCCGCATCCTCGAACGCCGCGGGCTGTCCTTCGACCTGCTGATGGACAACCGCACGAAGGAAGGGCAACTGCCGACGCACTGGATTCTGATGAGCGGCAAGAACATCTTCTTCCCCTCGCAGGCCAAGTACGACGAGTTCATGGCCAAGCGGGCCGACAAGCTCGTGGACGAGGAAGACAACGGCGAAAACGGCAACGGACAGGCCGACGACGAAGACGCCCAGGCCAATCTGCGCCGCGTGCAGAAGCGGGCCGAGCTGCACGAGGTCCGGGATATCGAAAACATCATCGGAAAACTCAAGGCCTTCGGTATAAGCATCGAAGATTATTTCCTCGAACGGGAAGAATCCGTCACGGGCGAACTGGCGCCGGCAAAATACGCGCTTCGCAACGAGGGCGAACTCGTCGAAATCGAGAACGTCGCGGGCATTGCGCCGGGTATTCGCGACCTGGGCGCCCGCGACATGGAGATTAAGCGGTTCAAGGGCCTGGGCGAAATGAACGCCGAGGAACTGTGGGAAACCACCATGGACCCGCAGCGGCGGGTGCTCCTGCGCGTCCGGGCCGAGGAGGCCGAGGAGGCCGAACGCATGTTCAGCCTGCTGATGGGCGATAACGTCGAACGCCGAAGGCAGTTCATCGAGGAAAACGCCCTGAACGTCAAAAACCTCGACGTGTGATACCAAACGCACAAAATAAACAACGTGGCGCGTTGTCTTCCCGGGCGGCTACCGTGTTGTCCGGCCTGTTCGCGGCGGGAAAGACCTTCTTTTCCGTGAACGACTTCGCTGTGGGTATCGGCTGGACGAAGCTGCGAGCATCGAAACTACTCCACCAGCTTCAGCAATCGGGGGGGTGGCGCGAGTCGCCCGTGGTTTGTACCTGATAGTCCCCCTGGAGGCTGGGCCGGAATCGGCCTGGTCGGAGGATTCGCTGGTCGTCGCGGCCCATCTGGCCAATCCCTCAGCGGTGGCGTATCTGACGGCGTGCCATTACTGGAACTGGACGGAACAAATTCCTCGAACGATCTTCGTTCAGACATCCCAGCGAACCCGCACTCAGGCACGGAAGGTGATGGGCGTGGCGTACCGATTTGTTCACGTACAGCCGAACAAGTTCTTCGGGACAACGAGCCGATCCACCGGCCAGGGGCAGTTTACCGTGACCGACCGTGAAAAGACGCTGGTGGACGCCCTGGACCATCCCGAACTCTGCGGCAGGATCGGGCAGGTTATCGAAATGCTTCCCACGGCTGCAAAAGCTGTGAATTGGAACCCCCGCGACCTCCGGGTTATGAGCAAAAGCCGGCCCATCGCCCGAAGTTCTTCTGAAAACGTAAGTTACTGATGTGACGTGTTCTTAGGCTCTCGCCTTTCGATCACCATGTTAGCCAATTTCGCCAGGATGCGCAATGGTTTAGTTGCAATTTAGTTGCAATCAGGCCGAAATCAAGCGGGTGTGGGAGAGATGTATTAAAGGATTGGTTTTACAACGCTTTCTTTAGGGGCTACAGGTTTCATCCATGGCCTCAAACGGCTTCACGACGTTCTGCTTGAGGTCACTTACGAGATCAGTCGGCGCACAAGGCCGCCTGGATTCTCAAAATGGACCACAAGGCCGTCGTAGGTTCTCCGGAACGAACGATCCACGTCGTGAGCAACTACCACGTTGTCCCCTTTCGGGTGCTGCCTTCGGAAAATCTTCAAGTTGCCGGCGTC
>JAFGEJ010000032.1 GCA_016931655.1 Phycisphaerae bacterium | reverse complement strand
GAACTTTCTGATCGCTTTGAGCCCTGTGGGCACGTAAAAAACGCGACACAGAGAAACTGAGGAACTGAGAAGATTTTTTATTTTTTCCCTCCTTTATATTTTCTCTGTCTCTCAGGAACTCAGTGTCGGATTTTCTGTTTTTTATTTATGCCAGAAAATCCGCTTGCTCACCCCCAGCCGGGGGGAGGGAAAATATGGATGCCCGCCGCGGAACGATGCGATACAATAATTTCCGTGGCACCTTCAACGATCCTCCCGATGAGAAACCGGGAGGATCGTTGTGGGTGCTCTTGAGTTTTGGGTGTTCTTGATAAGAGGAAAGAATACACCCACAAGCGATAAGAATCGCTTGTGGGTGCCACAAATCAGGAATATAAAAAATGAGCGAAACCGACATTCATCTTTCGATCGTGGCGCCGGCCTACAACGAAGTGGACAATATGCCCGCGTTCGTGGACCAGTGCGCCGCAGCCGGCCAGGTTGTGGGCAAACCTTTCGAGATCGTCATCGCCAACGATTGCAGCACCGACGGCACGGGCGAGAAGCTCGACGAACTCATGCAAACCTGTCCGCAGCTTCGCGTGCTGGACATGCGGAAAAACTCAGGCCAGTCGGCCGCCCTGGACGCGGCGATGCGGGCGGCCAGGGGCAAGTTCATCGCCACGCTCGACGCGGACCTGCAAAACGACCCCGCCGACATCCCCCGCCTGCTGGAAATGATCGAACGGGACGAGTGCGATTACGTTAACGGCTGGCGGAAGAGCCGGCAGGACACGGGGTTTCGCCTCCTGGTGAGCAAATACGGCAATGCGTTTCGCAATAAAGTCACGCGCGAGTCGATTCACGACTCCGGCTGCGGGCTGAAGGTGTTCCGCCGCGAGTGCATCGAGCGGATGCGGCTGTTCAACGGCGGGCATCGATTCTTCGCCACGCTCGTTCGCATGGACGGCTGGCGGATCGCCGAAACCGTAGTCAACCACCGCCCCCGGACGGCTGGGGTGGCGAAGTACGGCTTTTTCGACCGCTTTTTCAAGGTCATCCGCGACGCCTTCGCCGTCCGCTGGCTGGAGGACAAAACCACCGTCTGGCGGGCCAGCGAACGGCGGCGGTAGCCGGTAGTCGGGAGCCGGTAGTCAGTAATTCGCGGGTGCCGTGGCCCCTTAGGGGGCGGAGCAGCCAGGTTCTTATCGTTTCCGAACGTCCCGAATCGCTGAGAGGATGTCTTTGGTCGTTACCTTGGTTTTTACGCCATCGACGTCCAAAGGGGAGCCTTTCTGTGTGACGGGAATGACACGAAACATATCTCCTCCACGACGTCGGATCAAAACATCATCCGATTTCGCTTTGTTCAATACATCGGACAAATTCTGTCGCGCTTGAGAATAGGTGTATGTTTTCATGGGTTCTCCACGATAGGAATACTCAATATCTTTGCAATACGGCGCATGCCTTGATCCAGCGTAAGCAATGGGCATCTCAGTTGCAGTCAGAAAAAACCGTAGGGCGTGCAACTTGCCGAAGGCCCGGCGAAGCCGGGTTGCACGCGAAATTTATCTTCCTCTCCCGTAGGGCGTGCAACTATGTTGCACGCGCAATCTTCATCCATTCCTATTATCCAAAATCCACACAAGTCAGCCCATGAACGCACAATATGCGTTCCGTGAAGACCACCCAAACAGAACATAACCAAAAATGACCATGATTATCACAATAATGTTCAGTACCCACCATATTTTCACTCGGCTTTGTAACATGCCGCATAAATATGTACCACCACATGCAATGGCGACAATAAGTGTTCCCGCCACAAACATCCCCAATGAAAGGCACAGTTTCGTTATTAAAACGCGTTCAACCTGCTTATCAATCAACGTACCAATAAGTGCCAGCATTGCCACAGAAGCTCCACCATTTATTAACAAAGCAGATTTTATTGCCGCTTGCCCTTGCTGATTCACTTGTTGATATTTAATCCCGGCGCGAAGTTGTTCAAGCTCAAAAATTTTCATTTCATGCTCATTTTTATCCATTTCTATTTTCTCCTTTAACAATTGTCATAATTTAAACTTGTGAATTGTCCAAAATAGTCCGCGTGCAACCCGGCTTTGCCTTTTAGGCTACGCCGGGCCTTCGGCAAGTTGCACGCCCTACGCTTTCCCGCGCCGGGTCTTCGGCAATTTGCACACCCTATTCCTCCGGCCAATAATATTCCACCTGGCCGGGCAAATCCACGCGGCCGCACCAATCCCGCTCGTAACATTCATTTTTTACGTATCGATGAAAACTGGACCACGGCCAATCAATTGGTTTGGCAGCATATCCGTGTTTCACGGGATTGATGTGAATATAATCCAGGTGCATGTGATAATCCCGCGCGTTACGTATCGTGTGCTCCCAGAACCTTTCCTGCCAGACACCTCGTCGTCGATGGCGATGCTGTCCCGGACTAACCTTCGCTTCTTTCCTCCCGGTAGCGAGATACCATTGTGTAAAACGCTTTTTGATAATCGAAATTCGTGTCGAATAATCACGATCATTCTCCGGCATCCGCCAGATTGCATGAAGATGATTCGGCAGAAGCACCATCGCATCCGTTACCCAAGGCCGTTCATTACAGGTTTGGCGAATGATTTGCCCCAGAGCGGATGAAACAGAATCGTCTGTGAAAATATCTCTGCGATCCTTGGTTACGATCGTGAAAAAGAACAAACGGCCTTCATAATTTCGACGATACCCCGGCATGAAATGAGTGTATCCAATCAAGATTTCGCGTGCAACAAGTTGCACGCCCTACGAAGATCGATATTCCGATGGGTTTTGCTCCTCGGCTTGCCGGAAGCGTTTGTTGAAGTGCCGGGGGTCGGGGTAGCCCACGCGGGCGCCGATGAGTTTGATCGGCATGTCGGTGTCGGCCAGGCCGCACGCCCTGAAGCACGGTATGCCCGGCGGGGGATATATCTTCGGCACGAGCAACTGCATCTACACCGGCATGGCCCTGAAGCGATACGAACTCATGCTCGACGTCTGGCGGAAGGAAGGAAATTACACGTAACGCGAACCGTGGCACCTTCAACCGGCGATCCGATCTTTTGTAAAAAAGTCGGAATGCCGGTTGTGGGTGCTGACAGAGGAACTGAATAGGCACCCACAAGCTCGTTTTTTTAAAAACTCGCTTGAAGGTGCCACTATTTTCAGGGGGAAAAACGGCTGGAAAATCCGGGGGAAATTTTGGACGGGGAACTGTACTTTGGCGGACGTTTTGGGGATAATCAACGGCTCAAAATACCGCGGCGGGTGTAGGGAAACGTCCCGCCGAACAGCCCACGCGGGCCTGGAAAAACAACAGAAGAAAAAGAGCCACAAAGGTCACAAAGAAGTCAGAATAATACAGACTTGTTTTTCTCTGTGTCCTCTGAGTCTCTGTGGTAAATTATCTTTTCGTTGTGTGTTTCCCGGCCCGGACATGACGGAGCAGACACTTGGCGGACGAAGACATCAACGAGAATAGCAACGCCGACGAGGCACAAAACGAACCACAGGACGTTCCGCGGGACGACGACGCCCCGGATGCGCAATCGGGCGACGCGGAGGGCGGGGAATCCCCGTCGCAAGACGTTCCCGACGTGGAAGACGAAACGCCCGTTCGTGAAATCCCCGGCGGCGCGCCCGTGCTGGCGATGTTCAGCGACGAGGCGATTGACGATCTGCCCATCGAAGAGGAGATGCGTGACAGCTATCTGACCTACGCGATGAGCACGATCATGGACCGCGCCCTGCCGGACGTGCGCGACGGGCTGAAGCCCTCTCAGCGCCGCGTGCTGGTGGCGATGAACGACCTGAACCTCGGCCCGCGCTCCAAGCACCGGAAATGCGCCAAGATCGCCGGCGACACGTCCGGCAATTATCATCCCCACGGCGAGGGCGTGGTCTATCCCACACTGGTGCGCATGGGGCAGGAGTGGAACCTGCGCTATCCACTGATTCACCCGCAGGGGAATTTCGGCTCGATTGACGGCGATCCGCCGGCGGCGATGCGATACACCGAGGCCCGCATGACGGCCGTCACGATGGAAATGCTCGACGACCTGAACCTCGACACCGTCGACATGCAGCCGAACTACGACGACACCCGCACCGAACCGACCGTCCTGCCCGGCAAACTGCCCAACCTGCTGGTCAACGGGTCCCAGGGCATCGCCGTGGGGATGGCCACCAGCCTGCCGCCGCACAACCTGAACGAAATCTGCGACGCCCTGGTATACCTGATCGCCAACCCCGACGCGACGATTCCCGACCTGATGAAGATCGTCCAGGGCCCGGACTTCCCCACCGGCGCACTGATCTGCGGGCGCCAGGGAATCGTGGATGGCTACACTACCGGCCGGGGCCGGCTGACCGTCCGGGCGAAAATGCACACCGAACAGATCCGCGGCGGGAAAGCGCAGATCGTGATTACCGAAATTCCCTACCAGGTCCTCAAGAGCACGATCATCGAGCGCATCGCCGAGGTGGTCAAGCTCGGGAAGATTCCCGACATCCAGGACGTGCAGGACCACTCCGACCGCACGGGCATGCGAATCGTCGTGGACGTCAAGAAGGGCGCCGAGTCCGAAGTCGTCGTCAATCAGCTGTACAAGTTCACGCCGCTGCAATCGACGTTCAGCGTCATTAACATCGCCCTGGTGAACCGCGCGCCGCGCACGCTGAACCTGAAGGAAATGCTCTATTATTTCCTGGAGCACCGCAAGGACGTGATCCGCCGGCGGACGATGTTCCTGCTTCGCCGGGCGCGGCAGCGGGCGCACATCCTGGAGGGCCTGATCCTCGCGGTGGCGGACATCGACCGGATCATCGAACTCATCAAGACCAGCCCCGACGTTCCGACGGCCAAGGCGCGCCTCATGGAGATCGAGCTGCAACTGACGGAATCCGCGACCGTTCGGAAGCTCCTGCCGCAGGCGTTCGTGAATCGTGCTTCGCAGCCGCAGCACTTAACCGGCGTGCAGGCCGAGCAGATCCTCTCGATGCAGCTGCGCCGCCTGACCGGCCTGGAGATCGAAAAGCTCGCCGCGGATTACACGAAACTCTGCGAGGAAATCGAGGGCTACGAAGCCATTCTGCGGGACGAGGAACTGCTGCTCGACGTGATCCGCGAGGACATTTACGAGCTGAAGGAAAAATACGGCGACGCGCGGAGAACCCAGATCGTCGGAAGCGTCGAGGACTTCGACATCGAGGACCTGATCGCCGAGGAAGACGTGGTTGTGACGCTCACGCACGAGGGTTACATCAAGCGCACGCCGTTAACGACGTATCGCCGGCAGGGCCGCGGCGGGTCGGGCGTGATCGGTTCGGAGTCCAGGGAAGGCGACTTCACGGAGGAGCTGTTCATCGCCTCCACGCACGATTACATGCTCATATTCCTCGCCGGCGGGCGGATGCACTGGCTGAAGGTCTATGACATCCCCTCGATGGCGCGGACCGGCCGGGGCCGGGCCGTCGTCAACCTGCTGTCGATGGAGAAGGAAGAAAAAATCTGCGCCGTGGTGGCGGTGCGGGAATTCGACGAGCGTTTCCTCGTGACCGCGACCCGCAACGGCCAAATTAAGAAGACCTCGTTGAAGTCCTACGCCAACGTCCGCAAGGGCGGCATTCAGGCGACCGGTCTGAAGGAAGGCGACGCCGTGATCGGCGTGGCGATCACCGGCGGGAACGACGAAATCGTCCTGGCGACGTCGGACGGGCAGGCGATTCGCTTTTCCGAGCACGACGTGCGCGAGATGGGCCGAATCGCCGCCGGCGTGCGGGGAATCAACCTGCGAAAGGGCGACGAAGTGGTGGACATGGCCATCGTCGATCCCCGCGCCACGCTGCTGACGGTCTGCGAGAACGGCTTCGGCAAGCGGACCGATTTCGACGAGTACCGCGTGCAGGGGCGCGGCGGGTCGGGCGTGATCAACATCAAGGCGACCGAACGGAACGGCAGGGTCATCGGCATGAAATCCGTCCGCGACGCCGACGAACTGATGCTCATCACGCTCAACGGGCAGATCGTTCGGACGGGCGTGGTGGAGATGCGCACCATCGGCCGGGCCACCCAGGGCGTGCGCGTGATTTCCCTCAAGCCCGGCGACAAGCTGGTGGCGGTGGCGCGCGTCGCTTCCGAGGAGGACGACGGCGGCCAGGCGCAATTGCCCCTCCAGCCGCCCGACGCGCAGAAGGAACTCCCGCTGGAAAGCGAACCTGAGGCGCAGGAAGAAGAATAGCCGTAGTTGTTGCATGGTGGAGCACCTGCTCCACCATGTTAATCCACTATTGTAAATCGCTTTAACGCGGCGGAGCAGGTGCTCCGCCGCG
>JAFGEJ010000265.1 GCA_016931655.1 Phycisphaerae bacterium | reverse complement strand
TTCGACTTCGCTCACCACAGGCCCCGCTCGAAGACTCGCTACGCTCAGGATGACAACTGGATATTTTTTGATGTGACAAAGTACTAGATGATGGGGAAAAAATAAAAAATTCTTCTCAGTTCCTCTGTTTCTCTGTGTCGCATTTTTTTGTGCGGTGACGGGATTCCAGGTTCTTGGAATGTTATCGCCGGGAAAAAATGTCACTCACGAATGGATTCTTTACAATTATGCGATTAACGCCCCTGGGATTACGGGAAATTCTCATCGCGACGCTTTGCACAGCCGTCGCGGCGGCGCTGTCGGCGTGGGCGGCGGTGGCGGTTTCGCCCGCGTGGTGGGCGGCGGCGGGAATCGTAACCATCGTCTGGCTGTGGGTGCTGTGGTTTTTCCGGGATCCCCGGCGGACGCCCCCGGAAGGAAGCGGCCTGTTCGTCAGTCCCGCCGACGGGCGCGTCAGCGACGTCACGCCGGTGGGGGCCGAGTCCGAACTCGGCTGCCCGGGGGTGCGAATCGGCGTGTTTATGAACGTCTTCAACGTTCATGTCAACCGCCTGCCCTGCGACGGGCGGGTGGCGGACGTAACGCATACGCCGGGCGCGTTCCTGGACGCTCGCCGCCCCGAGGCCCGCGAGCGAAACGAATCCGCGAGCATCCGCCTGGTGCATCGGCGCGGCGGGCGGGAGTATCCCGTCGTCGTGCGGCAGGTGGCTGGGCTGATTGCCCGGCGCATCGTCACAAATCTTTCGCCCGAGCAGCAGGTCGAGCGAGGCCGGCGCTTCGGGATGATCAAATGGGGCTCGCGCCTGGAACTGTTTCTCCCGGTGGAGCTGGAAGGCGAAATCCGCGTTCGGCCCGGCCGGCGCGTCCGCGCGGGCGAAACCGTTCTGTTCCGCACGCAAGAGGAAGAATAATCGAATGAACGATGGAAACACGGATACCACCTACAAGCCAACCCGCCGAAAGCGCCGCGTGCGCCGTCCCATCCGGTCGCGCATTTTGCGCAGCACAGCCGTCCTGCCCGCGGGGTGCACGCTGCTGAACGGCCTGAGCGGTTTCGCCGCCATTCACTTCGCCGCCAAGGACGGCCTGGGCGTGGCGCTGAGCGAACCCGGCGCGCTGGGAAACCTGAAGCTCTCAGCCGGGCTGATCTTCGTGGCGATGATCTTCGACATGCTCGACGGACGTCTGGCCCGCATGACCCGAACGACCAGCGATTTCGGGGCGCAACTGGACAGCCTGTGCGACGTGATCAGCTTCGGCGTCGCCCCGGCGGTGCTCATGCTGCGGTCCACGATCTCCATTCTGCGAACCGGCTTTGATTTCCAGGGCGTCGAACGGATCGTCTGGTGCGTCGCCGGCCTGTACGTGCTTTGCGCGGCCTTGCGCCTGGCGAGGTTCAACGTCGAAACCGAAGTGGACGAATCGGCCCACATGGATTTCCACGGCCTGCCCTCCCCGGCCGCTGCGGCGTGCCTGGCGGCGATGGTGCTGCTGTTTACGCACCTGACGGACGTTCACCGGGCCTGGCTGCCGCCGGAGACGCTCCTGCGGGGCATGAGCTTCACACTGCCGATCCTGGCGCTGATCACCGGCCTGCTGATGGTCACGCGATTCCGCTACCCGCACCTGATCAACCACTACATTCGCGGGCGAAGGCCCTTCGGATATCTCGTTCGGCTGGTGCTGGTGCTGCTGGCGATGTTCCTTGAACCGTTCCTTACCCTGGCGGCGGCGACCACGATCTACGCCTTTTCCGGGCCGGTACGGGCGATCTGGCTGACCCTCCGCGCCCGCCGAAATTCGGGAACCACTCTCTCCTGACCGTAGCCACAGGCGCAAGCCCTTACCTTTACCACCCACATTTTTGAGAAATGAAAGTATATTTTTGATAGCTCTGGAAAAACCGTGTATTCTGTCTTGTCGCCTGAAAGGCGTATACATACCAGCCCAGGGCAACGCCCTGGGTTTCAGGCCGCTACAACATTCAAGCCCTGTAAGGGCGTGACAGTATGTATCGCCCTTACAGGGCTCCATGAAAACAGAAATCACCCACCCAGGGCGTTGCCCTGGGCTGGTATGTTTCAGCCCGTTGGGCTAAAAGCAAACAAGCCAACATAAAAAATTGTGGTTAACGGTGAGTAGTTGCGCCCGTGGCTACTTTCAAAGAAGTCCTTGTTGGGCTGCGGGAAAAAAATATCCGAGTTAGTTTCTTTTCCTTTGGCGAAATCGGCGTATAATAAGGGTTGTGTTTTTTTGTTTCCTTGTGGGCCGTTGACGAAAATCGCCTCTTGGCGCGGTGTTGAGCGGGCGGTTTTCGTCGCCGGCCCGCCCACGGAGTGCCTTGTCATGGCGGATTCTCTTGAGCGTTGCCAGGAAATTCTCGGTTATTCCTTTCACGATCCTTCCCTGCTGGAGACGGCCCTGACCCACGCCTCCATTGCCTCGACGCGCCTGGAGAGCAACGAGCGCCTGGAGTTCCTCGGCGACTCCGTTCTGGGCCTGAGCGTATGCACGGCCTTGTTCCGGCAGAACGAGGACCTGCTGGAGGGAGATATGACCAAGATCAAATCCACCGTCGTGTCGCGCAAGACCTGCGCCGAGGTGGTTCGCTCCCTGGGGCTGGAGGAGTATCTTCGCCTCGGCGGCGATCTGGGCGAGCCGGGACGCATGCCCGAATCGGTCGCCGCCGGCGTGTTCGAGTCCCTCGTCGGCGCGATCTACATCGACGGCGGATACGCCCCCGCCGACGCGTTTGTAATAAAGCACATGCAGCCGTTCATCGACGAGGCCCTGGAGAACACCCATCAGGAAAACTTCAAGTCGCTCCTTCAGCAATACTCGCAGCGCAAGGCGTCGGCTACCCCGGAATACACGCTGCTGGACGAACAGGGCCCGGACCACAGCAAATGTTTCGAGGTGGCGGTATCCATTGAGGGCAAGCATTATCCCAGCGCCTGGGGTCGCAGCAAGAAACAGGCCGAGCAGGCCGCCGCCCGCTGCGCGCTGGAGGCGCTGGGACTGCTGGAAGAACCGCAGGACGAGTCCCCCGCCGCGGCTGCGGAAGATTGATTTTTCCACCGCCTCGTAGGGGATTTGCCTGAATCGGCAGATAACCACCGTAAAAACAGGGAGTTGCGGACGCTTCCGTCCGGGGGCGATTCGATAAAAATTCTGGGGGTTTTTCTTGCAGTTTGCCGATAGCGTTACTAGAGTAGGAGGCTACATATTCGTGGCTGGTACTGTAGTAGTTTCGACAGACGAAGGCGAACGCATGTTCACCGCTCGGACGGGAAAAGTCCTGGGGTCGCTCTTGGCGGCCATGACCATTGGCGCGCTGCTGCTGATGCTCATGGAATCGGATCCTCCGCGCCCCAGCGAAAGCGACCTGGCCGGTGTTCGCGCCGTCGTACTGGACGAGACCCAGCCGCTGGCTTCCATCTGGCGACGAATCGTCGTTCACGCCTCCGACGGCGGAAAAGACACCCTCCCCAGCCGCTGCCATTTCATCGTCCGCGCCACACCCGACGCGAACGGGGAATGGGTCGCGCCCACGAGCCTGTGGCGCCAGCAGACGCCCGGCCAGCACATCTACGTTCCCGACAAGGACTACAACGCCGAGAGTATCGGCGTGTGCCTGATGGGCGAATTCGACGTCGTTCCGCCGTCCCGCGGACAGTTTCAGGCGCTGCTCCGGCTGGTGCGCGAGCTTCAGCGTTCGTGCAACATCCCCGCCGAAAACGTCTACCTCCGCCGGCAACTGCACGATCAGCCCCCGCTGCCCGGAAACGCCTTCCCCGTCGGCACGTTCGACCGGGGCCTGCTCCGCGCGGACATGAAGTAAGCTCCCTCCGTTGCAATCGTATTCCGGGTACGACAACGTTGCCAAATCATCCACGGATTACACCGATTCCGTAGGAATTTCACGGATTTTATACCGATTCAACCAATGACAGGCCGATTGTTCCGCTTGTCTATATCCGTCCAAAATGAAGGTGAATGTCTTTCTTTGATAGTAGCCACGGGCGCAAGCCCGTGGAAAATATCACTCTTTTACAAGGAGTCCCGGAGGGACGATTGAATGTTTGTTTCATGAATATCCATCGCCCCTGCGAGGCTCAGAAAATACTGGCCGTTTTTCTGACCACGGGCTTGCGCCCGTGGCTACTCTCAATAAAACCCGCGAACTTTTCGTCACGGCGTGCGTCAAAACGGGTACAATAAAGAGTGGACCGTGCGTCATGAAAACCCCGCCGAAGACATCGTCGAATTCACCTGATTCGCCGCTGGACGACGCCCTGCGGGCGACGCGGTTTCGTCTTCGCCTCTCGGAGCTGGGCGCCGCGGCGCTGCTGATGCTGGCGCTGGGGCTGGCCGGCAGCCTGGCGATCATCATAGCCGACCACGCCGTCCCCGGCGGCCTGGGCGTCTGGACGCGATGGGGCCTGCGATGGCTTCTCCTCGGCGCGGAGGCCTGCCTGCTGATCGCACTGATCGCCCTGCCGCTGCTGCGTCGTCTCAGCGATCTGTACGCCGCGCGGCAGATGGAGCAGGCCGACCCCTCGTTTCACAACGATCTGACCGCGGCGCTGCAACTGCGGGGCAAGACCGGCCCCGCCGCCGCGACGGCCGCCGCCGTCCGGCGAAGCGCGGCGCGCCAGGCAAGAAAGATGGCCAACGGAGCGCCGTCTTCGCCGCGAAGCATTCGACTGGCGGGCCTGGCCGTCGGCGTGGCGGCCGCGGCGTTCTGCCTGTACTGGATCTTCGCGCCCAAGAGCACCGCGGCGTCCTTTCAGCGGGCGATGGGGCTGGGCAACCCGCCCGCCCCAACGCGAACCAAAATCCTCTCCCTGCTCCCGCCCGAGGAAACGACGGTACTAACGGGCGACGAGGTGCTTTTCGAGGCCCGGATTCGCCAGCCGGCCGGGCCGGCCGTCCTGAGCATCTCCCGCGACGGACGCACCGTGCTCGACGAGGACACCCTCACGATGACGCTCGTGGAGGAGCCGGGACCCGGCGAGGCCTATCGCGCCGCCTGGAAGGCCGTCGCCGCCGACGGATGGGCGAAGTTCCGCCTCGCCTGCGGCGACGCCCAGACGTCCTGGCGGCAAATCCGCGTTCTTCCCACGCCGGCCCTGCGCCGCGTGCGGGTGAAATGCGATTGGCCGAAGTACACTCACCTTGCGCCTCGCATCACCGAAGGAGGACGGGTCGAGGGGCCCGCCGGCGCAAAGGCGACCGTCACCGCCGAGGCGAATCTCCCCGTCAAACGGGCGTCGCTGGTGTTCCGGTCTGACGGACGAACGCTGGAAATGACGCCCGACGACACCGGCAGGGTTCTTTCGGTGACGTTCCGAATCCGAACGCCGGAAACCTACGTCGTCCGCTACGAGCTGCGCGACATCGAAGCCCAGGCCGAGTCGATCCCCTACAAAGTCGCCGTCACGCCCGACCGCCCGCCGACGATTCAACTGGACCAGCCGGCCGGCGACGCGACGCTGGCGGAAAACGAATCGCTGCGCATCCTGGGCGAAGCGGCGGACGACTTCGGCGTGGGGCAAATCGAACTGGTCTGCACGAAAAACGGGCAGACGACGACGAAGCCGCTCGGCCGGCCGGCCGCGGCCGGTGCAACCAGCCGGCATGTGCAAGCCGGCATCAATGCCGGCGACCTGGGCCGGGCCGGCGAAACGGTCACCTGCACCGTCCAGGTGCACGACCTGTACCCGTCCTCGCCGGGCGGACACGTCACGAAATCCAAACCCTTCACGCTGACGATCACGCCGCCCCAGACCACAGCCGAACAGCAGGAAACCACCGGCGGGGCCGACCAGGCCGGGGAGGAACAATCCGAACTGGCGATGGCGCAGACGGAATCTAACGACGCGCAAGAGCAAGACCAGATCCGCAAGGCGCTGTCCGAACAAGAGCAGCAACCGTCAAACAATAAACAGGCATCCACCAGATCGAAAGAAGCCCCGTCAAGCGGCGGCAAAGCCGTTTCCGACGATCAGGAAAACTCCACCGATCCGCGGGAAGCGAAAAAACTCGATCAGCTCTGCGAGGCAATGGAAAACGAAGAAAACGGAAAACAACACCAAGCCGCCTCCGACAAAGACGACTCCTCCGGCAAGGATGATTCCTCCGACAAAGATCAGCCGGACGATTCCAAACTCTCCGATGAGAAAAACGATTCCTCCGACGAGGGAGCGGATAAGGAAAACCGGGACGATAAAATCAACGTGAAGGGGGAAATTCCGTCGCGCATGACGAAAGGGGAATCCAAAAAGAAAACACCTCCTTCGCCGAAAGAGAAAAAGGAAGAGCAGAAAGAAACACCGCCCCAAACGAAAACCGTTACGCTCCAGCCGGCAAAAACCAAAAAGTTAGTCTCGAAAAACGAATCAAAGCCTGCTGCGAGCACGTTAGCAAAGGATGAAACGAAGACCGTGAAGGGGGAAAAGAAAAAAAGCGATCCGGGGTCTCCGATCCCCGGGCCGAAGGGCAAACTGGAACCCATGAAGCCCATACCCCATGGGAATGTGCCGAGAACCCAGCCGGTCAAAAAGAAGGTAATTTCCAATTCTCCCTCCGGCAACGATGATTTGCCGATATACGCGATCAAATCGAAACAAAAAAACAAAAAAAAGGAAAACGACGACCCGAACAGGGACGATCAAAATGAACCGGAAAAGAATTTCAAGGAAAAGATAGGCGGCGAACCGATTGAATCCGAACCGAATCAAAATACGAACGTGAATAAGAAGCTGAAAACGGGAAATGTAATCACGGATTCAGCCAAAAACAAATCGGGAATCTCTGGCCCCGCCGGTGGCGAAGGGCTGATCGGCTCCGCCAAAAGCAAAAAAGACAGTAAAAGCAGCATAAGCAAAGGCAATAAAGGCAAAGGCAGTAAGAGTAAAGATAGTAAGAACAAAAGCGACATCCAGAAAAAATCCGGGAAGCAGAGCGATAAGCAAAAGGATTCGATGGCTTCGAAAAAGAAGAGCGAAAAAAGCTCCGGTGATAAGAAAAAGGATTCCGCGGCATCGAAAAAGAAGGACGAAAAAAGCTCCGACGAGAAGAAAAGCGATTCCGGGAAGCGGGAAAAGGCGGATGCGCAGGAGCAGAAGGGGGAGAAGTCTCAGGCGTCCAGCCAAGCCCAGGGGGAAAACAAGGCGTCTTCCTCCGACGCTGCCGGACGGCAACCTTCCTCGTCGGGAAAGGCGGGCGGGAAAAACCAATCACCGCCGCCGGGGCAGAGGCAAGGTCAGGGACAACAGCAAAACGCCCAGCCGCAGGGGGAAGCCTCGAAAAATCCCATGGGCGCGCAGATGGTACATGACAAACCGGGCGACGGGGAGGGATCGGCAAAGCGCGAAGGCGACCTGGAACCGGTGGACGAGGAGGCGCTTCTACCCGGATCGGTCGAGTCGCTTGAGTCCGTCGGCCGAGCGCTGGAAAAGGCGCGAAAACTAATCGATGCCGACGCCGTCGATCCAAAACTGCTCGACGCGATGGGCATGACGCTGCCGCAGTTCAAAGACTTCGTGGAAAAATACACGCGGGTGTACGAGAAAAAAATATCCCAACAGGAACAGGAAAAACAGCGTCGTATCATTCAGGCGCCGCCGACGGGCGAAGCCGAGGTGCGACGGCGCGTCGGAAGGCAAACCGGCAACGTCACCGCCGACGCCTCACCCGAAAAACATCGCTCCGCCAAAGACCGCCGCGCCTCGCCCGCCGAGGTGTCCCCCGAATACCGCCGGCAACTGGAGGCCTACCTTCGCGCGGTCAGCGAGGGGGAAGAGAAATAGTCTTTCACTCTTTCGCGTCGTCGCTCAGCCGATGCAGGCCGGTTTGCAGCGCCGGCAGGAAGGCGTCCAGAAGCCCAACCTTCCCGGCCTCGGAAAGATGGCAGACGTCGTTGAAATTCTCGCCCCGTTTGGGGATCAACAGGTCGGCGTCGACGAACATCGCTTCAGGATGCTCCAGTGCAAGTTGACGGAGAACGTCGTTGTGGGCCCGGATTCCTTTGGGCACGCCGTCCGTCGAGCCCCACATCTCCACCAGGCTGGGCCGGGGCGAGCGGGCGTAGTCCAGCTGCCCGGCCTTGCATTTGTCCTTCGTATAGTTCTCCGGAATATACCACGCGAACGTCAGCAGCAGCACCGGCTCGCCGCGATCCTTCGCCAGGTCCAGAATCCCCTCGACGTTCCGCCGGAACGTGCGATCCGTCTTGATCTCAACGCCGTGGGACAACTGCTCCTCGCTGGGGCGATGCTTCGGAAGATACACGCCGAGTTTCTTGCTGCTCAGAACGTGAACGGCGGTGTACTCGATCGTGTACGGCAGCGTGAAATACGGCAACATCGGCTGATAGTCCCGCAGGCGGCGAAACTGGCGGTAAAAGCCCGAATGCGTGTAGTCGTCGCGGAATTTTTCCGCGGCGATGTTGTTCATCCGCACGTCGTTGACGCCGTGATACACCACCACCAGGTCGAAGTGCAGCCCTTCAGCCGTCAGCATCTGATACTTCAGCAGGCTATCGCGCGTGGTCATGCCCGGATGGGCCAGGTTAAACACCCGCACCGGGCGCGAGACGATTTCGCCCAGCCGGTCCTGCAGGACGGTCTTGCCGCCCGAGGCGTCGGCCAGGCTGTCGTAGACGCGGTCCTGGGCGCTGCCGCCCAGCAGCAGCACGTCGAAGAACCCGTCTTCCGGCTGCGGGCGGGCGTCGCGCACGCCGGAATCGCGGATTTCCTCGTAAAACCGGTCCACCCAGTCGCTCCAGGCGGGGAAAAACGGCATGCCGCGATCGCGATGCTTGATCGACCAGTACGCGCGAGAGGCGACCTCCGAAAGAATCAGAACGTACAATACAAACGCCGCCCACCGAAGCAATCGGCGGGGAAGGCTTTTCTTCTTTCGCGTCGTTTTCGGTGACGCCTCGGCCCGGCAGGCCGGGACGGGCGTCTCCGGCGCGCGGTTTACTTCATCGGAGGTTTTTTCCGGCATGGCGGAAATTGTAGAACGACTCGCCGACGGTTGCAATTGGGAACGGGAGAGCAGGCGAGAACTCCCCCTCCAAAAAAACATTCCCCTTATTCTTCTATATAATCCATTTTCGCCTGATGTTTCGCAGGCTCACGGCGAACAGCACACCACAGAAGGCCGCCAACAGTATGAAATCCATCGGTAACGGTACGTGGGAGGAATGACGAATCGAGGCGTGCAGCACGTCGGCGCCGTACGTCAGTGGAAGAACATACGATACCGGCCTGAGCCACGCCGGAAGCTGTTCGAGGGGGAAAAACAATCCGCATAAAAAGATCATCGGAAACCGGAAAAAGTTGGAAAACGTCTGGGCCTCGAAGACTTCCTTCACGGACACGGCGATAAACAAACCCAGAAACGTCGAACTGACGGCGATGAGCACCACAGCCGGGATCAACGCGGCCCAGTTGACGCCCGACAGATCGCTCAGGAACAAACCGACCAGCAGCGGTACAAAGGCGTTGAGAACGCCGAACAGGATCGCGCCGGCCGTCTTGGCGAGCATCAGGACTTCCAGGGAAATCGGAGCCAGCAGCAGCCGTTCGAACGACCGGCCTTTCTTCTCAAACGTGACCGTTACCGACAAAACACTGGTTGTGCCGAAAAGGATGCTCAAGCCCACCAGACCCGGCAGGAGGCTGGGCAGACTTTCGACGCCCAGCCCGGAGCGGATGGAAAACATGACGACCCAGACCAGCGGAAACAGCAGACCCCAGCTGATGTTCGGCGGTTTGAGGTAATACGTTCGCATATCTTTCATCAGGATATTCCAGAAAGCAATCCACGCTTTCATGCGCCACCTCCCGCTTTGGCTTTTTCCTGTTTCATCGCGCCGGC
>JAFGEJ010000031.1 GCA_016931655.1 Phycisphaerae bacterium | reverse complement strand
GAAGAATTGCTGTCGCCCCGTTGGGGCTATAAGAAAATAAGCCTTCTTCCGGGGGTTCGCTTCGCTCACCCCCGGCCAAATGCTTTCTGTCCCTTCGGGACGAGGAAAAAAACAACAAGATTTCGTGAAAACTCCATTCATGTTTCGATCACCCGAACTCCTGGACGGCCTCGAATATCTTTAAACAACAAAACCTCTCCGCGATATTTGTCTTTATTCGCTAAACCTGTCCCATCGGGATTCGTGTTCTCTTCGGCGGTATGGTTCCCGGCCTTACCCGGTTCGAATCCATTCTTCCGCTTCGGTGAGATGTTCGACGGGGAAGTAGCGGACCTCGGCCTTGGTGAAGGGGCGGCAAATGGCGGCCATCCACTTTTCCCACCTGGTTTCGCCCACCATGGCCAGTTTTTGGATGTCGGCATGGTGTTTCATGTCGAATTTCAGGTCTTCCCAGGCGGCCCCCATCTCCCAGCCGTGAAAGTCCGCCATGCGAAACAGCAACCGCAACGAGCCGTGCTTCTGAATGGCCTGTTCCATTTCGGGCACAAAAGAATCATAATCCTTCTTCGTGAGAACACCACTGACCGTTACAGCCACCGTGTTCGACGCATCAGAATGAAATTCCAGCGGCATAAGATTCCTCCCATTGGGTGGAGACGCAGGTTCTTCCCCCCAACCCCTGAAATGGTTCCGCGATATGGGCATCCAAAAAACGGCATTTGGATAAATCAGCCCTGTAATTATATCGGAATAACAGGCCTGCGACTGAAATTGGCGGTTAGAGAAATGCGGCTTCGGGAAATGGTAAAAAAGGTTTTTCCTCTCATTCTGGACTTTTTCACCTCCACAGGCCTACAATGAGTCAACCGAGTGATGTAATTGGTCCAACCACGGGAGACTACGGAATGAACGAACGAGGGGATGTCATCACGTTCCAGGGAAATCCGCTGACGCTCATCGGCCAAACGCCCCCCGTGGGCCAGCCGGCTCCGAACGCCACGCTGCTGGACAACGATCTGACGGAGGTGAAGTTATCGGACTTTGAGGGCAAAACCGTCATTCTCACGACGGCCCCGTCGCTGGATACGCCCGTCTGCGACGCCCAGACCCGGCGATTCAACCAGGAAGCCGCACGCCTGGGCAACGTGGCGATCCTGGCGATCAGCATGGACCTGCCCTTCGCGCAGAAGCGATGGTGCGCCGCCGCCGGCGTCAAGGCGGTCCAAACACTCTCGGATCACCGGGACTGTGAGTTCGGCCTGACCTACGGGCTGCTGATCAAGGAACTGCGCTTACTGGCAAGGGCCGTCCTCGTGCTCGACGCCCGGGGAACCGTGCGCTACGTTCAGATCGTGCCCGAAATCACCAACGAGCCTGACTACGCCGCCGCCCTGAAGGCCGTCGCGGAACTTGGAAAAACGTAAGAGAACACGAGTAAGAGAACACGAATAAGACGAATGAAAACGAATGTCACAGATTTTATTTTGCTTTGTTGAAAAGATTTTTTTGCCACAAAGGACACAAAGGTCTCAAAGGAAAAATAACAGATATGTTGTGATTTTCTTCCTGCTTTGTGACCTTTGTGCCCTCTGTGGCTGATTTTCTTTGTTTTGTTTTTTATGATTTCAACAAAGCAATTTTATTTGAAAAAGAAAAATATTCGTGGAATTCGTCTTTATTCGTCTTATTCGCGTTCTCTTATTCGCGTTCTCTTCTAAATCGAAAGGAGCATTTTTCATGACACGGCAATTTGAGGTCTATAAATGCGAGGTGTGCGGAAATATCGTCGAGGTTCTGCACGCCAGGCAGGGGGAACTTGTCTGTTGCGGCCAGCCCATGACCAAACAGGACCCCAAAACCGAAGACGCCGCCACGGAAAAACACGTGCCCTACATCGAAAAAATCGAAGGCGGATACAAGGTCCGCATCGGGCAGAACACCGCCCACCCGATGGAGGAAAAGCACTACATCGAGTGGATCGAGCTGAAGGTCGGCGACCTGGTCGCCAAGACCTACCTGAAGCCCGGCGAGAAGCCCGAAGCCACGTTCTACGTCGGCCCCTGCTGCGGCAAGTGCGGCGAACCGACCGCGCGGGAGTATTGCAACGTGCACGGCCTGTGGAAATCCTGACAACGAAGGGAAAGGACAATCCCGATGGATGGAGCCTCCCAGCCACCGCCGCCGAAGACCTGCGCCATCGACGTGAACGACGGCGCAAAAACGCTCCACGTCCCGCCCGGCAAGACGCTGTTCGAGGTGCTCAACGACGCGGACATTCACCTGCCGACGATCTGCGGCGGACGGGGAAAGTGTGGCCGTTGCCGATTGACGGTGCTTTCCGGGGCCGACGAACCCACCGACGCGGAGAAAAAGCATCTCTCGGCAGACCAACTCAAGGCCGGCCTGCGACTCGGCTGCCAGGTGAAGGTGAATCGCGACCTGGCGATCCGCGTGCCGGAGGAAGTGCTCCAGGCCAGGCCCTTTCGCGCAAAGCTCGAATCGGTGCGCGACCTGACGCACGACATCAAGCGGTTTCGATTTGAGCTGACCGAGCCGCAGCGCATCGAATTTATCCCCGGGCGGTACATCAAGCTCCACCTGCCGAAGGCCGTCGATCCGTCGGGGGCTTCGCGGGCGTTCAGCATCGCCAGCCCGCCGTCGGAGGCGAGGCGCGTCGAACTGATCGTTCGGCTGCATCCGGACGGGACATGTACGAATTGGATGTTCAACGATCTCCAGGCCGGCCAGGAGGTTCGCTTCGACGGGCCGTACGGGCAGTTCGGCCTGACCGACGGAGACGCGGAAATGATCTGGATCGCCGGCGGATCGGGCATGAGCGCCTTCTGGTCGATCCTGCGGCATCTGGCGGAAATGAAAAATTTCAGCCGCCCGACGACGCTGTACTTCGGGGCCGTCGCGCGACGCGACCTGTACCTGCAGGAAGAACTCCGCGGTTATGAAAAGCAGTTGAACTGGTTCACGTACGTCCCGGCCTTGTCGCAACCGGCTGAGGGCGACGCATGGGAAGGGCAACTCGGCCTGGTGACGGACGTGGCGGCCCGCCGGCTGGAAAATGTCGCGAACGTGGAGGCGTATCTCTGCGGACCGCCGGGCATGATCGACGCCGGCCTGGCGATGCTCCACGCCAAAGGCCTCGGACAAGAACGTATCTTCTTCGACAAATTTGAACACCGATAAGAAGAAGGGACTGGGGACTGGGAAATGATAATTTGTTGCTTGGCGGAGCACCTGCTCCGCCAAGTCGATGAATGGATAAAAAATTATTTCTGGCGGTGTAGCGGGTGCTACACCGCCCTATACAAGCGCTACAATGAACTGAAGAAGGAGCATAACCATGAAATACGTTTGTGACGTGTGCGGATGGGTATACGACCCGGCAGTGGGCGATCCGGAAAACGGCGTGGCGGCGGGTACGGAATTCGCCGCCCTGCCGGACGACTGGGTCTGCCCGGAATGCGGCGCGGGCAAGAGCGAATTCTCGGCTATGGAATAGGAATAAAATCGGTGAACGGGTTGACTGGTGAACTGGTTGGAAAAAGCGGAAAATGAACCAGTTAACCGAGGCTGTCCAGTAATTCAGGTAATCAAACTATGGATGGAATTCCCCGGAAATTTTGTTGTATTCTTCCTCGTCCCGAAGGGACGGAAAGCATTTGGCCGGGGGTGAGCGAAGCGAACCCCCGGAAGAAAGCTTACTTTCTTATAGCCCCAACGGGGCGACAGCAACTTTTCCTTCTCATTACACTCGCTGTCGTCCCGTTGAGACTCAATTTTTTTAAAAACTTGTTTCCGGGGGTTCGCTTCGCTCACCCCCGGCTAGACGCTCCTCAACCCTTCGGGTCGAAGCGAAGAAAAAAACAAAACGGCAATTTCTGGACGGCCCCAATTAACCAGTTAACCAATTAACCAATTAACCAATCAACCAAATGGACGCCTATCATGCCTCAATGGTTGCTGGATATTCCGATGGACTTCTGGGCCGTGCTGGCGGAGATGGGGCCTTATCTTCTGTTCGGGTTCCTGGCCGCCGGCGTGCTGTCGGTGCTGATCTCGCCGGCGTGGGTGGAGCGGAATCTCGGCGGCGGCGGATGGGGGCCGATCGTGAAGGCCTCGGCCTTCGGCGTGCCCCTGCCGCTGTGCTCGTGCAGCGTGATTCCCGTTTCCGCGTCGATTCGCCGCCACGGGGCGAGCAAGGGCGCGACGACGGCCTTTCTGATCTCCACGCCGCAGACGGGCGTGGACAGCATTTTGGCGACGTTCAGCCTTTTGGGCTGGGTGTACGCGATCTATCGGCCGATCGTGGCGCTCATCAGCGGCCTTCTCGGCGGGGCGGTCGTTTCGCTGACCGGCAAAGACGACCCGGCCTCCAACGCCCCGACCGAGGCGTGCCACGAAGCCTGCTGCCGGCACTGCCAGGACGAAGAAAAGCAGCCGGGGCGACTGAAGCGTATGCTGGTATACGGTTTCGTCACGCTGCCGCAGGACATCGGCCTGACGCTGCTGATCGGGATTTTCATCGCGGCTCTGATTTCCGCGCTGATCCCCAAGGGCTATTTCGCCGATCTCGTCCCGCCGGGGCCTTGGCAGATTCTCGTGCTCATGCTGGCGGGCATTCCGGTGTATATCTGCGCGACGGCTTCCATTCCCGTGGCCGCGGGGCTGATCGTCGCGGGCGTCTCGCCCGGGGCGGCCTTCGCGCTGCTGATGACTGGCCCGGCCACCAACGCCGCCACCGTCGCGACGATCTGGAAAGTCCTGGGGCGGCGAACCTGCCTGATCTACATGGCCACGATCATGGCCGGCGGCTTCTTCGGCGGCCTGCTGCTGGATCAGATATTAACGCCGCAGCACATCCATCACGTCATGCGGCACGCCGGCTGGCTGCCCGCGTGGGTGAAGCACGCCTCGGCCGTCGCGCTGCTGGCGGTGCTGGCGATGGGGATTCTCACCGGCCGAAAGAAACACAGCCACGAACGGACGTAGTTCAGGCGGCTTGTTTGCGTCGTTTGTGGAGCATCACCGCCATGATGCACAGCAGGCTCAGCGTCGAGGGTTCCGGCGTATACGAGAAAGAATACATTTCCGAATCGCCGGTTCCCAGGAAGCCGGTGTATTCCTCGGACAACTGGACCGAACCGTTTTCGTTGAAGGTGGAGATTGTCACTGTGTACGGAGTGGAGGTTCCGTCCTCACAACTGATAAGCACCTGGTAGTCGCCCGGTTCCGGCTGGGAAATCATCACCTGTTGGCAGACGTCCGTGTCCGGTTCGTCCGAGAAGTAATCTCCATACGAATCGTAGGAAAACACCGAACCGGGAATCTCCTCCACGACATTGCCTTCGCTGTCGTAGTACGTGACGTTTCCGAAGGGATCCGTCACGCGGATACAGATCCCGCTGCCGGCGTCTTCGCCGGAAAGGTCGCACGAGACCGCGACGTCCAGTTCGCTGACGTCCTCCGGGTCGCAGACGTATCCGCGCGTCTCGAATTTATTCTCGATCGCAAGGTAATGATCCAGTGTGGTAATGTTGGAGGAACCCGGATCCTGGATGATGTAGTGGCCGTCTTCTTTACCTGTCACAAGAACAAAATGATATTTGGGTTTTCCATTTCTATCAAAACGGCTGGTGACGCGAACGATGACCGGATTGCCCGTCGCGAGAAGTTCATCGAGACCCTCGGTGGTTTTGCTGACAACATTTCGAAAATTGATATTCGGCAACTGGGCGTAGTTGGCCGCCGCGCGGGTCGCCGCGCCCCATAAGACGTTGCCCTTTCCGGAGAAACCTCCGAAGCAGGCCATCAGGGAATTCAGCGTGCCCGGATCCTGATCGGTGTATCCCGCATAGTGCAGCGCCATGGACATACTCGTCACCGCACAGCCGTACCCACGCATCGTAAACCCGTCTCCCGCGGTGTGAAGGCCGTATACATCATCGCGCCATCCCGCCTCGAATTGCTTGTAATTTTCCGTCGGCATTTCGGGCATGTCCATCGTCGTGTGGTCCGGCGCTTCGAAGACATACGCCGCCCCGCAACCGCTGCCGAAACTGTGTTGTCCCCCGACGATGATCTTGGATTGGCAGATTCCCACACCGGCGCCGAATAATTCCGTCGCATCCAGGGGATCGAGACACCCGATTTGCTGTCCCGTGGTCGCGTTGAACATGTAGGCGGCGCCGGAATAATTGGTGTGCCCGATCGCCCCGATGACGGCGACGTTTCCGAACACGGCTACATGCCTTCCGAATTCGTCATCCATCGCCCCGTCGGGGGCGGTTAATTTGGCGAGTTGCTCACCGGTGGTGGCGTTGAATACATAGGCGGCCCCGGTGTAATCATTCTCGTAAGGCGCCCCGACGACGGCGATATTTCCGCAGATGGCTACCTCCCTGCCGAAATAGCCATCTTCCGCCGCGCCGCCTGCGGGATTGAGTTGGTGAAGCATTTCCCCGGTATAGGTATTGTACAGGTATGCCGTTCCGCGGTAATTGTCGGCGCCGTACGCACCGACAATGGCGATATTTCTATCGATTCCCACTGCTGTTCCGAATCTATCCCCCACTGATCCCGTGAATTTGTACCTATCTATGCCTTTTTGGACGTCGAACAGGTAGGCCGATCCATAGGATCCGACAATGGCGGTATTCCCACTGATCCCCGTCGACATGCCAAAACACGTGCCCTCCGTCAGACTATCGGGGTGAAGCGTATGAGTTAGATAACCCGATTGGGCGTCAAAGAGGTAAGCTTCTCCGACATTCCTTATGACATCCTCTCCCAATAAGAAACCTTTCCTGTACGCGCCGACGACGGCGTTGGTTTTCCCGACGTCCACCGCCCATCCGAACCGGGCGTCCTCGCTCGGTTCCCAGGGTTCAAGTCGGCAAAGCTGACTGCCCGTTTTGCCGTTGAACAGGTAGGCTGCTCCGCAATTATAGTAGGGGTCGGCAAAGCTCCAGGCCCCGCCGATTGCGGTGCAGTGATTTTGGCCCCTGCCGTCAACGTACTCGTCGATGGCCACGTCATTCCCAAATCCGCCTCCTTCGTTTTCGTGGTCACTGGGGGTGATTCGGTACAGCAGATCGCCCACGTCCGCGCGAGCCGCTGAAACTCCAAACGTCAACACCACCACGACAAGGGCGCACAACCCAACCGCGCGGGAACATCGAGAATGATTTCTGTCCATAGCAGTACCCTCGATTAAAGAGGTTTATTCGCGGACAGCTCCCGTCGGCTCAGACGGAATTCCCTACTCTCCGCGATACTGTTTTTCCCACGCTCGAAGTAGAGTAGTATACTCGACATCCAGTGTTTTTCAAGAGAATTGAAATAATCCCGATTCATTTTATCTCGCATGGATATCGACGTGAAGTCATAATAACACTATGTCCGCGGACGAAAAACAATCCCCCTTCCCCGCGTGGATGGACACAGCCGGGCAACCCAAAACCGCCCCGCCGTGCGCGTTTGTGCTGTTCGGATGCACGAGCGACCTGGCCGCCCGGAAGCTCGCACCGGCGCTGTATAACCTTTACGCGGACGGCCTGGCTGACCCACGAACGGTGGTCCTCGGCGTGGGCCGGCGCGACTGGTCGGACGACGTGTTCCGCGATACGATGCAAAACGCCATCGTTTCCTATTCCCGCTGCAGGCCGGACCAGGCAAAACTTACCCAAATGCTCGCCCAATGGCGCTATCAGCGGGTGGACCTTGACGAGGCGGCTGACTATCGCACCCTGGCGGAACGACTCAACGCACTGGACGAGGAATTCCAGCTCGGCGGGGCGAGATTGTTTTACCTGGCGCTGTCGCCGGAATTTTTCCCCACCATAGCCGACCAGCTCGGCGCCACGGGGCTGCATCGGCCCGGGCGCGAGGGGGGATTTTCGCGCATCGTCGTGGAGAAACCCTTCGGGAGCGACCTTGCCTCGGCCCGGCGGCTCAACGAACGGCTGCGGACGCATTTCGAGGAGCGACAGATTTTCCGCATCGATCATTATCTCGGCAAGGAGACGGTGCAGAACATCATCGCGTTTCGTTTCGCCAACGCCCTGTTCGATCCGCACCTGAATTATCAGTGGGTGGACAACGTGCAGATCACGACAGCCGAGACGCTCGGCATGGAAGGCCGGCGGGGGGCGTATTACGAACAGGCCGGGGCGCTGCGGGACATGATCCAGAACCACATGCTGCAACTGCTGGCCTTACTGGCGATGGACCGCCCGGACTGCCTGCGCTGCGAATCCGTTCGGGACGCCAAGGCCCGGCTGCTGAAGTCGATTAAACCCCTCGCGCCGGAGGACGTCCGCCGCCGGGCCGTGCGGGGCCAATACCGCGCCGGGGAAAACATCAAAGCCTACCGGGACGAAGAAGGCGTCGCCGCCGACTCGAATATCGAAACCTACGCCGCCGTCCGCCTGGAAATCGACAACCTCCGCTGGCGGGGCGTGCCGTTTTACCTGCGAACGGGCAAGCGGCTGGCGGCCAAGACCAGCCAGGTCGTCGTCACGTTTCAGCGCGAGCGGCCCGACCTGTTTGAGAGCTTCCCCGGCTGCGACGTGCGCCAGCCGAACCGCCTGATCCTTCGCCTCGCGCCAAACGAGGGCCTGAGCCTGGCCTTCGACGCCAAACCGCCCGGCCCGAACCTGCTGCTCCGACCGGTGCGAATGGACTTCGCGTACGAAACGTCGTTCGCGTCGGCCTCCCCGGAGGCCTACGAGCACCTGCTGCTCGACGCGATGATCGGCGACGCGACGCTGTTCATTCGCGGCGACGAGGCCGAGGCCGCCTGGGCCGTCGTGGACGGCGTACGCCGCGGCTGGGACGAAGGCCTGGACGACGGCCCGCGGTTCTATGATCCCGGCTCGTGGGGGCCGGCCGAGGCGGACCGAATTTTCGAGGACCCGCATAAACACTGGCATCGACTCTAGCGGGGGCGTATACTGCCTGTGGCACAGCTTTGCAAGCTGTGAGAACACAGGTTACAAACCTGTGCCACCTGCACGGGGAGTGTGATATGAGCGAATCAAAGCAGATTTACAGGGAATCGTCGCCCGAACAGGCCGCCGTCCGGGCAACGGACATTTTCAAAACCATCGTCCGGGAATCCGTCGCCCAGAGGCAGGTCTGCCACCTGGCCCTGTCGGGCGGCACGACGCCGCGAAGCATGTATCACCACCTTGCCGACCACGCCCTGGGCGACAACGTGCCCTGGTCGCGGGTGGAGGTGTACTTCGGCGACGAGCGCGACGTGCCCCAGGACGACGTGGAGAGCAATTTCGGAATGGCCCAGCGCGTCCTGCTGGATCACGCGCCCATCGACTGGTCCCGCGTGCATGCAATGCGCGCCGACGCGGAGGACATCGAGGCCGCCAGCCGGGAATACGAAGCCACCCTCCGCCACCTTGTGCCCGCCGGACCGGACGGCGTGCCGCAACTCGACCTCGTCATGCTCGGTATGGGCGGCGACGGACACGTCGCCAGCCTGTTCCCCCACACCGACATCCTGGGCGAATCCCACCGCCTGGTGGCCGCCTGCCACGTCCCGGTGCTGGGGCGAAACCGCATGACCTTCACCTTCCCGCTGATCAACGCCGCCCGGAACATCCTGCTGCTGGTAACGGGGGACGACAAGGCCGAAGTCGTCGAGCGCGTCTTCAAACACAGCGACCAGAACCTGCCCGCCGCACGGGTCAATCCGCGGCATGGGACGCTGCACGTCGTTCTGGACGTCGGCGCAGCCAGGCTGGTCTGATCGGTGAAGTCCACGGCCCCGACGGGCAGTGGAAAAACAACGCGAATTATTGCATGGTGGAGCACCTGCTCCACCATGTTAATCCACTATTGTAAATCGCTTTAACGCGGCGGAGCAGGTGCTCCGCCGCG
>JAFGEJ010000264.1 GCA_016931655.1 Phycisphaerae bacterium | reverse complement strand
TTGTTTTCGCGGCCAAGATGGCCGCGACACGCGCGGGCGAGACGCCCGCGACACGAATAAAGACTTTCTAAACGGGCTGTTAGGGACTCCGCCGCGCATTTACTTTCAGCACAATAAAATCTTCGCGTAATTCGTGTTTTTATTCGCGTAATTCGCGTTCTCTTTTTCCCGGGAAGAGTCACGCGTTCATCGGAAGGGCCGAGGCGCAGGTGATCGCAACGTTGTCCCAGACGATTTTGGGATTGACGTTTCGCCACAGGAGGCGTTCGTAGCGGCTGAGCTGTTCGAGGATGTCCGCCAGTTCGACCGGGCTGAATCGCCGGGCGATATTCTGCACGGCGGGGAGTTGATCGGCGTGAACGGGCGGTGTGTTTGCCCCGGCGGCCAGACCCAGCGCGTCGCGGTAGGCGGCGGCCATGATCTCCAGCATCGCGCCGGAGGCGCGGCGGGCGGCCAGCATTTTGGACAGGTTCGCGTCGTCTTCCTTTTTGGCCCGTTTGACCTCGGCCTCGGCGAGCGTGTCGGCGATTTTGGCGAGTTCCTCGGCGAATTTCGCGTCCCCCTCAGCCGGCAGAGCGGAAAGGCCCTCCACAACGCTGCGCTTGATTTCGTACAGCCCCGCTTTCGCCAGTTCCAGCGCCCTGCCGACGGAACCATCGGTGAACGACGCCCAGAATTCCGCCTCGGCGGATTCCACGCCGGCCTCGGCGAGCTTGCCCGTGACGAACTCCCGCGGCAGCGGGCCGAAACGCACCAGCGAGCAGCGGCTCCGCGTGGTGGGCAATAGTTGCTCGGGCCGGCGGCAGATCAGGATAATCGTCACGCCGGCCGGCGGCTCTTCCAGCGTCTTGAGCAGTGCGTTCTGCGCGGCGATGGACAGCAGGTCGGCCTCCAGCACGACAAAGACCTTTCCCCGCCCCCGCGTGGAGGATCGGCAGGCCGGGGCGATCAGGAAGTCGCGGATCACGTCGATGCCCAGGTCCTGCATAACGCGGCTGCGGACGGAGGCGTCTTCGTGGAAGCGGGCCAGTTCCTTGTAGACAAGCTGGAAATCCGGGTGCGCGTCTGCCCGCATCATGCGGCAGCCTTCGCACAGGCCGCAGGAGGCGGACTCGCCCGTCAGGTCCGTCGCGGGCGATTCGCACAGCAGCGCGCCGGCCAGGGCCCTGGCGGTGGTTTCGCGTCCCACGCCGTCCGGGCCTGCGAAGCAGAAGGCGTGCGGCATGCGCCCGGCGGCGAGATTCGCCCGCAGGCGCTCGACGGCCTGGCTCTGCCCGATGATGTCCGAGAGGTTAAGCATGTTGCTCCGGTGGAGGAAACGGAACATTTCGAACGTAGTCGGCGTGAACGCGAAGGGCTTCTTTTATAAGTTTTGAACCCATAGGAACCAGAACCACCTGAATTCCCTCTCTGCGAGCAAATTTCATTGCCGGGACAAAATCGCTATCTCCTGTGACAAGAATGATTCGTTTCACGATCCCCTTCGAAGATAACCAGGCGACATCGAGTCCAATTTTCATATCAACGCGTTTCTGCTTGAAATCCGGCATCAGACTTCCGAAATCCACTGTTGCTTGTGCCTGGGAATGATCCAGCAATTTCGCCTGCACGTCTTTTTTGAGTTTCCATCCGCTGTAACTCAATTCACCGGCACGATATGCCACCAAATCCATCAGGGAAAGTTTCCTTTGTATAGCCGCTTCCCGATCAATAATCTCCGCGCTGGGGATAAACAGGATTCTGCGTTTGTCTTTTTGGGAATAGATCGGTTGCTGATACGGGGGGCAGTCGTAATAGTAAATGCGAAAAATTTCCTCGTCCTCCGCGGCGCAGGCTTGTGCAAAAGAATAGATATCTTTCGCCTCAGGGAGTTTTCCGCCAAGCAGGTTTTTCAGGCGAACTTTTACAAATCCCGCATCCAGTAAAATAGCGACGGTTTTTATCATATGTACACCCCGGTAAAAAAGTGGCCCTGCCCCGCTATCGATGTTTTAACGCGGAACAGAGCCGTTTCTTGTGATGCCGGCCTACCGGCGTTCGGATCATTGTTGCATTTATATTATTCGATATATACCACCGCATTGTCAAATGGTTTTCAAGGTTTTTCGCTGAATTTTCACGTTATCTCGAATGTCTCCTCCAGGGCTTTGACCACGCTGGCGTGCACTTCTTCAGGCCGACCCGCGGCGGAAAGGTGAACGACGGGGCGGGGATAGGGATGTTTCTCCGAGCCGAGGCCGGCGAAGCGCCGCTGGACTTCCTGGTGGTAGGCCAGGGCGCGGCTTTCCATACGGTCGCGCCCTCGCTGGATGCGATCCAGGCCGATCTCCGCGGGCAGGTCCAGCAGGATCGTCAGGTCCGGCCAGGTTCCTCCGACGGCCTTGCCGCCCAGATCGAGAATCATCTTCGCGTCCACGCCCAGAGCGCCCTGGTACGCCAGCGTCGCGGAAATGAACCGGTCGGACAGGACGACTTTGCCGGCGGTCAGTGCGGGGCGGATTTTCTCCTCCACGAGCTGTGCCCGGCTGGCCATGAACAGCAGCGTCTCGCACATCGGCGCCACGTGCAGGTCTTTGGCGTGAAGCAGAATATTGCGGATTTCCCCGCCGACGGCTGTCCCGCCGGGGTCGATGACCACCTCGACGGCTGCGCCGATAAGCGTCAACCGATCCCGCAGCAGGTTCAGTTGCGTGCTCTTTCCCGCGCCGTCCGGGCCGTCGATCACGAGGAATCGGCCTTGCAGGCTTTTGGCCAGTGCGTCCATGCCCAGAGTATCCCGCCTGGCCGAGCAAAAGACAAGGCACAACCCGCGGGGAGATGTTTTTGCATGCTTGCTCCGCGGGCGGCGGGGGCGTACAATCCCGGCACGGCAAGGGAGTGTGTGAACATGACGCGACGAAGCGGAATTATCCTGGGGTTGCTGGCGGCGATATCCGGGGGAATGCTCCGGGCGGAGAAGCCCGCCTCCCCGCCGGCGGAGAAGTCCGCCAAACCGCTGTACGTTCGGGCCGAGGTCCCCGCCCCGCCGCTGCCGAAGGAAATCACGCGGGCGTACGTGATCCCCATTCACGGGGAAATCGACACCACACTGGTCGACGTGCTGAAGCGCAAATTCGACGAATGCAAAGAGGGCAAGGCCCAGATCGTCATCTTCGACATGGACACGCCCGGCGGGCGCTCCGACGCCATGAACGACATTTCTACCGCGATTCAGAGCGACCTGAAGGACGTGTACACCGTCGCCTACGTCCATCCCGAAGCCATCTCCGCCGGGGCGATTATTGCCCTGGCGTGCAACGAGATCGTCATGGCGCCGGGAGGCGTCCTCGGCGACGCCATGCCGATCCTGCTCGGGCCAAGCGGCATTATCGAAATCCCCGACAAGGAGCGGGGCAAGTTCGAGTCCTACGCGCGGGCCAAAATCCGCGCCAACAACGCCAACGGATACAACAAGCTCCTCTGCGAGGCCATGATCACCATCACGCTGGAGGTCTGGCTGATTGAGAACGAAAAAACGCACGAGAAGCGCATCGTCGACGCGCGGGAATGGCGCGGCAAGGTCGCCGACGCCCCGGCGATGAAAGACGCCCCGCCCGTGAAGAAAGACACGCCCTGGCGCTACGTCGAAACCCTCGACGGCCCGGACGAGCTGGTCACGATGACAGCCGAGCAGGCCGTCCGGTTCGGCTTCGCAAAACATATTTTCGCGGACATGGACGAGTTGGAGAAGCACTATCACATCATCGTCCGCCCGGCGATGCTGGAAGACACGTGGTCGGAAAACGTCGTGAGTTTTTTGACCAGCGCCCCGGTCGTCGGCCTGCTGGTGATGCTCATGCTGCTGTTCGTGTACCTGGAATTGCACACGCCGGGGTTTGTCGGCTTCGGGGCGCTGGCGGTGTTCTGCCTGGCGATTCTGATCGGCAGCAAGTATCTCACGGGCCTGGCCCAGTGGTGGGAGATCGCGGTCTTCGGCCTGGGCGTGTTGCTGCTGCTGGCGGAGATATTTTTGATTCCCGGTTTCGGCGTGGCGGGCGTGTCGGGCATTTTGCTGATGGCTGTCGGGCTGCTGGCGATGCTCGTGCCCAACGCACCGGACAAGCTGCCCTGGCCCGAAACGGGAGCGGCCTGGGAATTGTTCCTCGACGGACTGATGGCGCTGTGCCTGGGATTTATCGGGTTTCTCGTCATCGCGGCTGTCCTGTCGCGTTTTTTGCCGAAATGGTCGCTGATTCAGAAGAGTCGGCTGATTCTCGCGCCGGCTGTGGCGGCGGCGGATGCACCGCGGCCTGAAAGCTCGCCCATGCTTCGCGTTCGCGCGGGCGACGTGGGCACGACGGCCGGCCCGCTGCACCCCGTCGGACGCGTGCGCTTCGGCGAGGATCTCCTGGACGCCGTCAGTGAAGGCGAAATGATCGGACCGGGCCGAAGCGTTCGCGTGCTGCGGCGCGACGGCAATCGGATCGTGGTCGAAGAGGTGAAGGAATGATGCTGGCGGAACTTCCCGTATCGGACGCCTGGATGATCGTCGCGTGCCTGATCGCGGGCGCGGTGTGCTTCCTGCTGGAAATCTGCACGCCCTCGTTCGGCGTGCTGGCGTTTCTGGGCCTGGCGTCGCTGGCCGGGGCGGCGGTCTTCGGCTTCCGGGTCAATATGTTCGCCGGCATGATGGTGATCCTCGGCTGTCTGCTCGTCACGCCGGTGTACCTGTACGTGCTCGTGAGGCTGCTTCCGAACACGCCATTGGGCAGGCGGCTGTTCCTCCGGGCCGCCCCGGCTGCCGACAACACGGCCGTCCCGGAATCGGCGGCCTTGGCGGCGCTGGTGGGAAAAACCGGCACGGCAGAGTCGCTCCTGCGCCCCTCCGGCGTGATCCGCATCGACGGAAAACGCTACGACGCGCGGGCCGAGCACGAAATGATCGAAAAAGGCGCCGCGATCCGGGTCCTCCGCGCCGGCGGAACGGACGTGGTCGTCACGCGAGTGGAGTCGTAAGAATCAAGAGAACACGAATAAGACAAATAAGAAAAGAAGCCACAAAGTGCACAAAGGTCACAGAGAGATGGAACAATACTATT
>JAFGEJ010000263.1 GCA_016931655.1 Phycisphaerae bacterium | reverse complement strand
GTTCAGGAATTCAGGTAATCAAATTATGGATGGAATTCCCCGGAAGTTTTGTTGTTTTCTTCTTCGTCCCGAAGGGACAGAAAGCGTTTGGCCGGGGGTGAGCGAAGCGAACCCCCGGAAGAAGGCTAATTTTCTTATAGCCCCAACGGGGCGACAGCAACGATTCCTTTTTATCAAACTCGCTGTCGTCCCGTTGGGACTCAAATACAAAAACCTGTTTCCGGGGGTTCGCTTCGCTCACCCCCGGCTAGACGCTCCTCGGCCCTTCGGGCCGAAGAGAAAAAAAACAACTTGGCAATTTCTGAATGGCCTGAATTAACCAATTAACCAATTAACCAATTAACCAGTTAACCAGTTAACCAGTCAACCAATTAACCAATTGGCTGCTCTTTTCGTTAAGAACACGTATGGACATACTCAAGAAGCTGTTTTCGAGCAATGGAAGCCCTTCGTTGCTGTTTCACGGGGCGGCTGGGACGGTCACCGGATCGATGCACCTGCTTCGCGCGGGAGAAACGATCCTGGCGCTGGACTGCGGGCTGTTTCAGGGCCGGCGAGCCGAGGCCCTGGAACGCAACAGCACGTTCCCCCTCGATCCAAAGCGCGTCGACGCCCTGCTGCTTTCCCACGCCCACATCGATCACAGCGGAAACATCCCCCGGCTGGTGCGGCGGGGATTCAAGGGCAGGGTCTACTGCACGCCCGCCACGGGCGATCTGTGCGAGATCATGCTCGCGGACTCCGCCCACATACAAGAGGAAGACGCCGAATACTGGAATCGCAAACGCGCCAGGACGCCGGCGGAGCACATTCGCCCGCTGTATACCCTCGAAGACGCCCACGCCGCGATGAAACAGTTCCAGCAGATGCCCATCAGCCAGTCCTTCGCCGCCGGCGACGGCGTGTCGGTGACGTTCATCGAAGCCGGGCACATTCTCGGCTCCGCCTGCGTGCTCGTGGAAGTGGGCGACAAAACCCCCATTCGAATCCTCTATACCGGCGACCTGGGCCGATTCGACATGCCGATTCTGCGCGACCCGGTTGAGCCTCTGCCGGAGGTCGATTACCTGATTACCGAGTGCACCTACGCCGACCGGCGGCATCACAACCCGACGGACATGAAAGAGCGACTCGTGAAGGTCGTTAAGGAAACCGCCGCCCGCGGCGGGAAGATCGTGATCCCTTCCTTCAGCGTCGGGCGGACGCAGAACGTGGTGCACTACCTGGTTCGGGCGATTCACGAAGGGCTGATCGAACCGCTGCCGATCTTCGTGGACTCGCCCCTTTCCACCCGCGCGACGGACGTCTTCCAGCGCCACCCGGAATGCTACGACGCCGAGGCCCGCGAATTCTGGATGAACGCCGGCGGCGGCGACCTGTTCGGGCAGCACGGCCTGGTGACGTACGTGACGGAGACGGCCGAGTCCAAGGCCCTCAACGCGCGAAACGATCCGCACGTGATCGTTGCCTCCTCCGGCATGTGCGAAGCCGGCCGCATTCTGCACCATCTGAAGAATACCGTCTGGGACGAGAAGAACACGATCTGCGTCGTGGGCTACATGGCCCAGCACACGCTGGGACGGCGCATCGTGGAGCGCCGGCGGGAGCTGAAAATCTTCGGCAGGGCGTATCCACTCATGGCGCGGGTGGAGGTGATGAACGGCTTCAGCGCCCACGCGGACCAGGACGATTTCGTCCGCCTGCTCGGTCCGCTGGCCCCGAAGCTCCGCGGCGCGTTCGTGGTGCACGGCGAAGGGCCTCAGCCGGCGGCGATGGAACGCATCCTCCGCGAGGCGGGGTGCCAAAACGTCCACGCACCCCAGCCGGGGAATACGTTTGCCCTCGACGGATAAGAGAACGCGAATGACGCGAATAAAGACGAATGGCACGAAGGATTAGAAGTCAGGAGTCAGAAGTCAGGAGTCAGAAGTCAGGAGATGCCCATTAACCGCTCGCAGACAATACGAAGCGCGAGAATCACGCCCGGCGACGAGGGGTTCACGCTCACCGACGCGGGCGGTTCACAGAGCGTTGCATGGGTTCACGTCGCGGAGATCGCCGCCTACCGCCGCGACCCAGCCGGGCAGGACATTCTCTGTCTGGCGTTCCGTCTGGGCCAGGCGGGGCAGTACGTCGAGGTGGACGAAGAGATGCCCGGCTATGACTCGCTGCTGGAGAATCTGTACGACGCCTTCCCGGAAATCTCCCGGACGTGGTGGCAGGAGGTAGCCGCAGGCCTGGGTCCGAATCGCGTTACGCTCTACGGCCTGCCGGCGGGAGAATCCGAAACGCCTTCCCCAGCCGAGCGGTATCTTCAGCAGATTCATCAGCGGAAATCCCGCACGCGCTCCGGATGGATTCACATCGGCTTGGCGTGCATGGGCGTTTGGGCAGCCGGGGGCGCGCAGACGTTTTTAACGTGGTGGCTGGGCGGGTGGAACAGACTGTTGGCCGTCAGTCTGCTGCCGATGGTGTTGGTGATTGTTGCAGCCATGCTTCTGCGCCGGCCCCGCACTTTTTTTCTGCTGCTGGCGGGATTTTACCTCGCCGAAGCGATCTGGGGCGCGGCGATGGGACGGTTCGACGCCTCTCTGGCGGGAAAGTTTACCGAGGGAAAATTCTCTTACCTGCTCCTGCCGGGTGTGGAAATTCTCCTCGGCATGGCCGTGATGCTCCTTCCGACTCGACGCGCGACTGTCTCAAAACTTCGCTGAATCGGTTTTAAAAAAAAATCCCCACGGATTACACGGATTGCTTAGGATTTCACGGATTATTTTTTCGCAAAAAAGTCTTCCGTGTAATCCTTCCTTCCATCCGTGTAATCCGTGGAGAATTTCCTGATGCACGGATTCCGCTTACGGATTGAAGTCCAGGCCTTGCTCTTCAGCCACCTTTTGCGCGAAGGGGCAATCAATGCAATGCAACGCCTTGCGGGTCATGGAACGTTCCACGTGTCCCTCGCAGAATGTGCCGAAAACCTTCCAGCACGCGCGCCCGGCGAAACGGCCTTCATTTTCGCTGTCGTACGGGCTTTTTCGGGCGGCGGGGCAGATGCCCAGTTCCCGGGCCAGTCGTCCTCCCGGCTCGCGCCCGCATTGCATGAATTCCCAGCAGTTCACCGGCTGGGTTACAGCTCGTATCCCCTCGACGGTTGGTTGAAGCTCCGTCGCCGCTTGAATCATGTCGCACCCCCAACTACAGTACAACAGTACAGCCGATTTCCCGAAACGAGAACACCGAATACACTTCCTGAAATTCTCGTTACCGGAATAATCGGAATAAACGGAACGGAAATGAGGAAAAATCCCATATTATTTGAGTAGCATTGCCTCGATTGTTGCGGCGCAGGCCTCCAGTGAGATTTCCTCCGATTCGGCCTCTCGCCGTGCGCCGCCGCGCCAGGCTGAAGGATTGATGGCGAAGTACGCTTCTTCCGTTTGGTACAACATCTGCCTGCAGAAGGACTTGCCCGCTACTACCGCATCGCGGAATCGCCTGGACTCTTCCGGGGACGGGCCGAGGGATTTCGATTCCCTTGCCTGGTGCAGCAGAACCGTCGCCAGGGCGGAGGGAAGAGTTTCCACTTGCCCGGCGGGGGTGACAAACGCGCCGATTTCGTCCAGGGGTGCGCCGGGGCCTTGTTGTCGCTGGAGCAGGCGATGGATGAAGCGGGACGCGAAGGTCCGATATTGTTTGTCCCGGCCGCACTTGCCTGCCAGGATTGCCCATGTCAGCCAGGCTTCCCCGGCGGCGCTGAGGGGGTGACGGCCTGCGGATGTATCGGAGTCCATTTCGCCGGCTTCGTAGAGCAGGGCCTCCACGCCGTCGCGCCATTGTTCATCGGCGGGGTTCGGTTCGAGCATCTGCATCGCCAGCAGCGCCACCGCCGAGGAAACATCGTCCAGCGGCTTGTTCTTTGCGTCCGTGAATCGACCCTTCGTGTCCATTCGCGATCGTAGAAACGCGAGCATTTTCGTTTCGACGGCCCGGCCTGCTTCGTCGCGGGAATCTTCCGCCGCCGCCAGGGCGAACATCGCCGTTGCGAGCACCTCCTGGCGCGGATCGACGGTAAACACACTCGCGTATTTTCCGGCGGGGTTGATTTTGATGTATTGTTTCGCCACGTGTCCCAGGACCGCCTTGGCGCTGTTGGCGTACGCCTGTCCTTCCTTGACGGCCTTGCTGAGTTTCAGCATCGCCCAGGCGGCGTGAAGTTGCTGGGCCGTCGAACTCCTGGCGCCCGGCGGGGCGTACAGGCCTGACGCTTCCTGATGGCGCAGCAGGAAGTCGCCCACGCGCCGGGCGATCTGTTGCCAGGCGAGGCCGTCGTCGGCAGGCGGGGGTGGGGAGAGGAGTTTTCCGCGATAGAGAAACCAGGTCCCCCTCGCTGCGCCTTCAGCAGGGGGGTCGGGGTATGAAACGTAATGCAGCGTGGCGAACCGGCTCCAGCGACGCGGAAGGGATTGATTTTCCGCTCGCCAGCGAATGTCCGAGAGGCACTGTTTTTTCATTCGTCGGCCGTCCCAGCCGAGCACGTAGGCCGTCGCCGGCGAGACGACGGTCTGCTGATACACGCCGGTGAAATATCCGCCCCGCAGACGCGGATCGTTCACGCCGACGGCAAGGCTCAGGCCGTCCAGGCCGGGCCGAAGCTCCTCCTTGATTTGCTCGGGTTCGATGGCCGCCGGCGGCCCCATGATTTCCAGTTCGATCGTCAGCGATTCGAGATACGCCCGCGAGACGCGATCCGGCAGCGAGCGGCTGCGCATGGCGCGCAGGGCGGCGGCGATCACGTTGCCCGCCAGTCCCGACCCGCGATACACCTGCCGGGCCGCCACGGCGCCCTCGTGCCGCAGCGTCAGGATCACGGGATAGTCCGCTTCGGCGAAGGGAACGTCCTTTCCATCCACCGTGGTGTGGGCGTCGAGCAGTTCCTGCGGTATCGGCATGTCCTTTGCGTCGATTCGATCCCGCAGATAGCGCAGCATGGCCTGCCGCGCCAGGGTGGGCAGTCGGCCTGCCGATTCCCGCGAAAGCGTGGGAGGCTCCGGCGGCGTTTGGGCCGGGGCCTCGGCGAAGGCGAACAAAAGCACCGCCAGGCAAACCTGCGCCGGGATCAACCCAATCCAAACGCCGCAGTGGGTCTTTTCAAAGGCGATACGAAATGTCATTCCAGGCCGTTTCACGGGGAGGTATTCTACCGCTCCGATCCTTCCGCACGCAAAGTGAGAATTCTGAAAAACCTACCACAGAGTCACAGAGGTCACAGAGAAAAGATATAATTTCTTATGGTTTTCTCTGTGCTCTCTGTGACTCTGTGGTAAATTTTCTTTTTTCAGAGGTCTCAAGCGAAAGTCGCCAAATCATCGAAAAAACACTCCAAAGCTCCACTTTTTTGCAAATTCCACCCAATTCCAATTGTTAAAAGAAATTAGGATGATATTGCCATAGAATTGTCTGATGGGTTGTCAATGGCCTTTCCTGAAGGTTAAAAGAATTTGATCGATTATAATATCTTACGAATAATTAAGTTATAAAAAAAGCTCTTTTGGATTTTCGCCAAGGCGTCTCAGGAAGAGGGTGAATCAAAAATTGGAAAAGGGGAGATTTTTGTTGCATACCGTTTCGAGACACTTAAACTCATACCCAAACGTTAATTATCCGTTCTTTTCTTCAGTGTATTGTGCAGAAGGAACGTCGCAAGGGTTTCTTGCGTTTCATCCTTAGTCTTTCGGGCGAGACCAGCCGGTCAAGACGACGGGATTTTGTACCATGCCGTAACGGTCTGTACGGTCTTTAAGGACCCATCATCATGGCAATAGTAACCTATGACGACCGCAGTTTTCTCATCGACGGCGAGAGAGTCTGGTTGGTCAGCGGCGAGATCGACTATTTTCGCGTGCCGGAGGGGCTGTGGGCGGACCGGCTCATCAAGGCCCGGCGGGCGGGTCTGAACTGCATTTCCACCCACATTGCCTGGAATCTCCACGAGCCGGAAGAGGGCAAGTGGGATTTCGAGGGGCAAAAGGACGTTTCGCATTTCGTCGCGCTGGCGGAAGAGTTGGAGTTGTACGTGATCCTTCGCCCGGGGCCTTATATCGGCGCGGATTGGGATTTCGGCGGTTTGCCGGCCTGGCTGGCGGGAAAAAGCGGCGTGAGTTATCGGACGAACAACGCCGCCTTTACCCACTATTTCGACAAGTACTTCGCCCAGATTCTGCCCCGCCTGGCCGATCAGCAGGTCACGCAGGGCGGAAACATCCTTCTGATTCAGAACGAGAACGAGTATTCCGTCACGGCCATGCCGGATCGGATGGCGTATCTCGATTTTATCAATCAGTTGATTCGTCGCGGCGGGTTTACGATTCCGATTATCGACGGCAACGTGGTGCGGGACCCCGTCACGGGCGTGGCGAGGCTGACGGACCCGCCGGTGGAAGGCAACGTCGAGTGCATTCACACGTGGGACGCAGCCGTGCCGTCGCTGAAGCTCAAACGTCTGCGTCAGCCCGGCGCGCCGCTGTTTGTCTCGGAATTTCAGCTTGGCCGACCGGCCGTCTGGGCAGAGGAATATCAACCCCGCGGGGCGCGGGACATTGCCCGCCGGGCGCTGGAGATCCTCGGCTGCGGGGCGCAGTTGAACTATTCCCCGTTTCACGGCGGGACGAATTTCGGCTTCCACGCCGGACGCCTTCCTGACGCCCCCGACGCCTTCCAGGTTACCAGTTACGACGCCGGCGCCCCGATCGCCGAAGGCGGCGGTCTGACCGAGGCGTATTATTACACGCGCCTCATCAACGTACTGGCCGACTCGATGGGCTCGTATTTTGCCGCCTCGCACGAGGACGAACCCGGCGCGAGCATCCAGAACGCCTCGGACGTGATGAACCTGGCCGGGCCTTTGTCCCGCTGGGCGATTGTGACCAACAACGGCAGGGAGGAACTGAGATCGCTCGACCTTCGCCTGCCCACGGGACAGACCATCACCGTCTGCCTCGAACCGTTCGGCGCGGCGGCGATTCCCTTCGATTTGCGATTACCTGGCGGGCAGGAGCTGGACTATTGCAGCCTGATGCCCCTGGGCCTGTTCGGAAAGGAAGACAAGCGTCTTCTCGTCGTGCACGGCCCGGCCGGGACAGTGGGCGAAATTTCCATCGACGGAAAAACACAAAGCCTCCCCGTGCCCGAAGACGATACACCAATGCTCCTGGAACACCAGGGCCAGGCGATCTGCGTCGTGAACACGTCCCTGGCGATGCGCACCTGGCCGCTGGAGGACGCCCTTGTGTTCGGGCCCGAATTCGTCGGCGAAACCGCTGAATCACTTCGCTTTGCGCGAAAGGCGACTTCGTATTTCGTGTATCTGCTGGAGGAGAAAAAACTTCAGACCAGGAAAATCAAATCCGCGACGAGTGTCCGACACGCGCCGCCGAAACTCCGATCATGGAACCGCTTGTGCATCTGTCCCGAACCGGTCTCCGGCAAGCTGGCGTGGCAGAAGCTCGACCGTCCGAAGGATCTGGACAAACTCGGCTCGCATTACGGCTATGCCTGGTATCGCGTCGAATTGGAGGAGGTCCGCGCACGGAAGCGGAATCTGTATTTGCCGGAGTGCGCGGATCGGGCGTCGCTGTATCTCAACGGCGTGCTGGTGGGCGTATGGGGCGCCGGGAAAGACGCGACGCGCGAGCCGATCCACGTGGACGTGAAAAAAGGGAAAAACGTCCTGGTGGCGCTGGTGGACAACCTGGGCCGATACGCCGGAACGGATCGCCTGGGCGAACCGAAGGGGCTCTTCGGCCACGTCTACGACGCCCGGCTGCTGCGAACGAACAAGTTCAAACTCACCACCGGCGAGAGTTATCCCAAACGCATCGTGCCGCGCACGCTCTGCCACCTGACCGAAGCGCTCGACGCGGCGCCCCTCCAGTCGGCGGAACTGGTGATTCCGCTGACGAAGGTTCAGCCGATTCAGATGACCTTCGAGGATATTCCCCATCACCTGGCGGTGTTCTGCAATGAACGCCCCGTGGAGTTTTTCGCGCGCCCCTCCGAGACCAACTGGGGCGCGGTGACGTTCGGCGCGGACCTGAAAAAGGGCAAAAACGTCATTCGCCTGCTGCTCTGGGGCGACGTGGACCCGAAATGCCTGGACCGGGTGAAGTTTCACCTGCTGGAAGAACCCCTCTCCGCCGGGGCCGGGTGGTCGTATCGCCCGTGGAGCCCGCCGGAAGAGTCCGCCGGCGAGCCGATCCGCGGAAAAAGCTCCTGGTTTTCCGCCCAGTTTCGGTATGTCCCTTCCGAAGAACCGTTGTTTCTGTCCCTGGGCGGCGCGAAGAAGGGACATCTGTTCCTCAACGGGCACAATCTGGGGCGATTCTGGACCCTCGGCCCGCAGGAGTATTATTACCTTCCCGAAAGCTGGCTGCAGGAAGACAACACGCTGCTGCTCTTTGAGGAGCACGGCCTGGCGCCGACGCGATGCAAGCTGGAATTTCATACCGCCGGTCCGTTCGAGGCCTGAGAATATGGCTTTATGTATGGCGGGATAAAAAAACAATCGCCAGAGGCGTTGAAGAAAGCAGGAAAAAAAATTCAGTTATGGCCTTGTCAGCCCCGGTGGTGTAGAATACTATAAGTGTTGTGTTGATTGGGAGTTCGGAACAGGAAAATGCAGTACAGGCTTTTCTGCCGTTTCTGCGGCTTTTTTAACCGTATATCTAGGTTTGGAAAGGGCTTGATTCATGCACACGATAACGAAGAAAGAATTGGTGGATCGCATCGCCGACCAGACCCGGCAAAAGCGCGTGGTGGTCAAGAAAATCGTGCAGCAGTTTCTCGATGAGATTATCGAGGAATTGGGGCGCGGAAACCGGCTGGAGTTTCGTGACTTCGGCGTATTTGAGACGAAGCACCGCGCCGCGCGAACCGCCCAGAATCCCAAGACGCTCGACCGCGTTCACGTGCCGCCCAAGCGGACGGTGAAATTCAAGGTCGGTCGATTGATGAAATTGAAACTGGCCAAGGCGCTTCAAGCGCCCGCGGCCCCGGCGGCGCCAACTCCGCCGCCGAGCCCAGGCCAGAACGCCTGAGGGCGGTGAACCGGGGCTGGGGGATGAATATTCCAAACCCTGCCGCCGGGAGTGATTCCCCGGCGGCTTTTTATGCGCGGTGGGTTATGTTTTCGCCAGGGCGTTACGCAGGGCCTGGAGGGTGGGTTCGTCGAGGTTTCCCTTTCGGGCCGCCAGTTCCACGGTGGCTTGGCCCAGGGTGCGGTAGAGGCGTTCGATTTCGGGTTGCAGTTCGCGGAGTTTCTGGAGGTGGCGACGGACGATGTTCGCGTCGCCTCGCGCGATCGGTCCGGTGAGCGCCTCGACGGGGCCTTGCCGGAGGGCGTTTTCCAGGGTCGCCTGCAGGAGCGGCGCGACGGCCTGGCGGGCCTGGCTGCGCTCCAGGCCCACGGATTCGTACACGCGCAGCGCGGCGTCCAGGAGGGTTGTGAGATAGTTGGCGCTCAGGACGGCCGCGGCGTGATAGAGCGGCTTGGCCTGGGAGTCGATGCGCACCGGATGTCCGCCCAACGCCCGGGCGAGATCCTCCAGCGGTTCGACAGCCGGCGGATCGCCTTCAAGGAAAAAATACGTTCCGGGCAGCCTCGCCAGGGACGTTTCCACGTCGGGAAACGTCTGGAGAGGGTGCATCGACCCGACGGCGCAACCCATGGCCGCCGCGGCGCGGAGCGCCTCGCCGCCCAGCGCGCCGCTGCAATGGGCCAACAGCGGCAGGTGTCGCAAGCCGCCCTCCGCGGCGAGTTGTTCGCAGACCGTCTCGATCGCGTCGTCTTTGACCGTCAGCAGCACCAGTCGTCCCGCCGCGGCGGCCTGGGCGGCGGGCAATACCTTCGCACCGCCCACCGACGCGGTGAACGCGGCGGCTTTCTCCGTTTGGGATCCGCCGGCCACCGCGGCGATGCGATAGCCCGCCTGAAAGGCAGCCAGGCCCAGCACCTGTCCGACGACGCCGGGGCCGATGATCGTAATATCCGGTTTTTCCGCCATAACGTGTTTTCTCCCACGACGGAAGGATAAGTCCGAAACTTCGGTTTGGCAACGGGGTTTCTTTTTAAGCGTCGTATTTCGGAACTCGGAAAAGCGCAACGCTTCTTCCGAGATACGAGTTCCGATTTCCGAAATACGAAACGATGGACATTCGTTTACAACGAGCCGGTGGAGGCGGTATAGTATGTCCACGCGCCGGCGGTGTTGCGTGGGAGAGTTCATGACGGCTTTTGAGGGAGTGTGCAAGAATGAAGTGGTTTCTAATCATTATCATGGTGATATGCTTGGCGGGGTCGGCCGATTTTGCCGTTGCACAAACCGAGACGCCGGCAGCGGCTGCGCCGACAACGGCGTCGACCACCGCCCCGGCGTCCGCCCCGGCGGAGGAGGGGAAAGACGAACTGCCCGAAGACCCCGAAGACCCCGAAGGCGTGGTCGCCCGCGTCGGAGAGGCGAAAATCCAAACGCAGGACCTGGCGACGATTCTGGATAAAATTCCCTATCGCCTGTCCAAAAAAAAGCGCAAGGAAGTCTGGGCGTCGGCCTTGGAGAGCCTGATTTACCAGGAATTACTGCATTCGTACCTGGAGGCCAGCAAGGCGCCGGACGCCCCGGAGGAACTGGCCCAACTCAAGGAAAAACTCGCCGAGGAGGTGGAAAAATACAACCAGACCGCCTCCCTGCGTCTTCTTCCGCCCGTTACGACCTTCGAGATGATGGAACGGCGGGGGCTGAACGAGCGTCGGCTGGCCGATCAGGCGCGCTACGAGAGGCTCATCCTGGCGATGACGACCAACGAGCAACTGCTGGCCTTCATGAACAAACACCCGGAATACTTCAACGGCACGAAGGTACACGTGGGGCATATCTTCCTGGCCTGTTCACCGCTGGCGCCGACGGCGGAGCAGAAAAAGGTGGTGGAAAAGCTGCAACAGATTGCCGCGGACATTCGGGCCGGCAAGGTCACCTTCGCCCAGGCCGCCAACGAACATTCCGAGTGTCCCTCCGGGAAAGTAAAGGGATGGGACGGCAAGGCGGATTACGGCGACCTGGGAAACCTGATGTTTTACCAGTTGGCCGGGGTCTACGGCGCGACGGTGGGCGCGGCGGCGTTCGGCGCCGACGTTGGATCGCTCAGCGACGTGATTCGTTCCCCGCAGGGATTCCATCTGATTAAAGTGTTCGATCAAACCAAGGGCAATGAGTCTCCCACCGCCGAGTCGGCGGGGATCGCCCGATTCGCGGTTTCATCTCTCCTGGAAAACCAGGTTTTCAACCAGGGCCTCGAGAACGCCCCGATCGTGATTTACAAAGCCTCCCGGAAAGTGCCCAAAGCCAAAAAGGACTAATCGCGATAAGTGCAAAGGCGCCTGGCGGGGTCTTGCCCGGACCTTCCGGGGGGCAAAACCGGACAAATGTCGTTTCCTCTCCTTCCGATACATATATACAGGGGATCCGTGTTTCAGGAACCGAGAAAATGACCGGTGAGGAGAAACGTATCAGGCGCTCTCACCGCTGGCGGCGGCGAATCACTCTGGGAATTGCCATCGTGACGGGGTTGCTGCTGACGGCGGCGGTTTTCGTGGCGTTCTGGAAAGTCGAGCGACGCCGCGCCCGGGAGGAATTTCTGAACCTGGCGCACCAGCGGCAGGATGCGGCCTACCACGCCCTGATGGAACGGCTGTTCGTGCTTCAGGCGGTGCGGTCCATGTACATGGCCTCCACGTTCGTTGAACGGAGCGAATTTGCCACGTTCACGAATCTGTATATCAATCGCGTGCCGGGCGTGGAGGGATTGTGGTGGGTTCCCCGCATTCCGGCGAGCGGCCGGGACGAATGCGAACGCCTCGCCCGGCGGGACGGCATCGAGGCGTTTGCCGTTTTCGAGCATGACGCGAAAGGCCGGCCGATTCCCGCCTCCCCGCGCGAAATCTATTATCCCGTTCTGTACGCTCAGCCGCAGCGGGAGTACCGACAATTTCTCGGTTTCGACGCAGGAACGCTTCCGTCCTTTCGGGACGTGATGCGCCGGGCGCGGGACGAGAATCGCACCCTCGTGGTTCAAAATGAATCCAACAGCGGCTTGCCCCCCTTAAGTGACGCCGTCGTGTTTGTCACGCCGGTATATCAAAAAGGAGCGGAAATCCTCACGGTCGCGGAGCGCCGGGAGCATTTCCTGGGACTGGTGATGGGCGGATTCCGACTGTCAGAGATTCTCCTCGGCGAGACGACAGCTTACGATACTCCCCCGCCTCCGGCTGCGGCGCAAACCGTGCAGGTACAGCTTTGGGACGAACCGGCGGACGCCCCGTTTCGCCCGAACGGCTGTGATGTGGACGCGACGAAGCAAAACATGTGGGGGTTTACCTTCGAGCCCGTCTGGTGTTCCCATCGCGTGTATAACGTCGGCGGGCGGCGGTGGGTGATTCGCTGCACGTCGGTTTGGCATTCCGTTGCTTCGACGATTCTTCCCGGCGGATGGGGAATTCTTTCCGGCGGAGTCGCCCTCACGGCGCTTTTGACGGCGTATCTGTACGGCCTGTTGTATCGCGCCGAGCGCGTTCAGAACCTGGTGGAAAAGCGCACCGCCGAACTCAAAACCGAAATTTTCGCGCGAAAACAGGCGGAGGGAAGCCTGCTGGAATCGCTGTCGTTTCGGGACAAACTCCTGGAGATTTCCCTGACCGGCGTGTTCACGGTGGATTCGCAACGCCGCATTACAAGCGTCAACCGCGCACTTCTGGACATGACGGGATACACGCGGGATGATCTTCTCGGACAGTCGTGCTCTGTCCTGTCGTGTTTTGGTTGCGGGGGGCATTGTAACCTGTTTGATACGGAGCAGCAGCATCCGATCCATAACGTCGAGTGCGTCATTCGGTCGAAAGAAGGCCGGCGGATTATCCTGCGAAAAAACGCGGACTGGATTCGTGACAGGGACGGCGTCGTGGTCGGGGGCGTGGAATGCCTCGTGGACGTGACGGACCTGTACAAAGCGAAGCAGGACGCCGAAACCGCCGTGGAAGCCAAGCGGGAATTCCTGATGCGCATGAGTCACGAAGTCCGCACGCCCATGAACTGCGTGCTCGGCATGACGGAACTGGCTTTGCAGACCGACCTGACGGAGGATCAGAAGCGGTATCTGACCCTTTCCCGCTCGTCCGCCGAAACGCTCTCGCGAATGGTCGGCGACATTCTCGATTACTCGAACCTCGAAGCCGGCGC
>JAFGEJ010000262.1 GCA_016931655.1 Phycisphaerae bacterium | reverse complement strand
GAAAGAAGGACGGCCCGCTTCGGCCTGCCTTTTACTCCGGCAAGGTGGAACAGACCGCCGGATAGTGTGGAAGCGAAACGGCTTTGTGAATTTTTGTGATGATTTTCATTCTGTTTATCTTTGAAAGTAGCCACGGGCGCAAGCCCGTGGTAAAAGCGATGCGATAAGAAACCATGAGTCCCAAAGGGACGATTGAACTGTTTTGGTTGACTTTCAATCGTCCCTATGGGACTCTGAAAAAATGTCGGTTTTTGGAACCACGGGCTTGCGCCCGTGGCTACTATCAGAAAAACAAAGGAAAACCAACGGATGATTGTCAGGCGGAACAGGAATCGCCGAACGCCGAACGCTGAATGCTGATAGCTGAACGCTGATTGCTGAACGCTGATAGCTGAGAGCTTTTTACCAAGGAGTATTGTCGTTATGACCATGGATCGATCGTTGAAGAATCGCGGCGGCCTGAAGGGCAGCCGGAGCGTGCTGACGCGGGCCGAGCGCATTGTCAAAATGCAGGAAGAAGACCGCTTTCATCCCGATACGGACAGTCCCTTCGGCCTGCCGAAGATGCGTGTCCGCACCACCAAGGCCGGCTCGAAGGCCAAGAAGGAAGAAGCCCCCGCCGCCGAAGGCGCAGCCTCCGCGGAAGGCGCCGAAGCCGCGGCGGCCCCCGCCGCCGACGCCAAGGGCGCCAAGGGCGCCAAGGGCGCCAAAGCCACCGCTCCCGAAGCCAAGAAGGGCGAGAAGAAGAAATAGTAGTTGGTAGTCAGTAGCCCGTAGTCAGTAGTCGGTAGTCGGTAGTCGGGAAAACCGGCTACCGACTACCGACTACTGACTACCGACTACTGACTACTCCCACACAAAACCATGCCTCTTAACCCGCTTGTTATCGCTGATCGCATGCGCCTGCTGGACGCCAGCGGCATACGGAAGGTCTTCGACCTGGCCGCCAAGATGACCGACCCGATCAATCTCTCGATCGGGCAGCCGGACTTCGACGTGCCCGACGCCGCCAAGGACGTCGCCATCCGGGCCATCCGCTCCGGCGACAACAAGTACACCCAGACGCAGGGCAAAGCCGAGCTTCGCCAGGCCCTCGCAAACCTCTGCCGGCGGGAATTCGGCTGGTCCGACGCCGAGAAGCGGCCTTATCTCATCACCTCCGGCGTCAGCGGCGGACTGCTGCTGGCGATCTTAACGACGGTGAATCCCGGCGACGAAGTGCTCTTCGCCGATCCGTACTTCGTGATGTATTCGCACCTGGTGAACCTTGCCGGCGGCGTGCCCGTGCCCGTCGGCACGTATCCCGACTTTCGGCCTGACGTGAACAAGCTCGCCGACGCGATCACCGACAGGACCCGCATGTTGATCCTCAACTCGCCGGCCAATCCCACCGGCGCGGTGTATACCGAGCGGGAACTGCGGGACATCGCCGACCTGGCGGCGCGACACGACCTGCTGGTGCTCTCCGACGAGATCTACGACCTGTTCTGCTACGATCAGCCGTTCGCGTCCATCGCGAAGTGGTACGAAAAGACGCTGCTGCTTCGGGGTTTTTCCAAGAGCTACGGCATGACCGGCTGGCGCATCGGCTGGGCGACCGGGCCGGCGCCGATCCTCGAAAAAATGACCATGCTCCAGCAGTACACGTTCGTCTGCGCCCCGAGCATCGCGCAGTCGGCGGCCCTGGCGGCGATGGACGTGGACATGACGCCGCACGTGAACGCCTACCGTCGCAAGCGCGACATGGTCTTCGACGCCCTCGGCGAGACGTTCGGCCTGGTGAAACCCGGCGGGGCGTTTTACGCCTTCGTGTCCGCGCCCGGCGGGGACGCGACGAAGTTCGTCGCCCGCGCCATCGAGAACAACGTGCTGGTCATTCCGGGCAACGTGTTCTCCTCGCGGGACACGCACTTCCGCCTCTCCTACGCCGCCGCCGACGAAACGCTCCAAAAGGGCCTGGAGATTCTTCGGGCCCTGGCGTAAAAGGTTGTTCCCTCTTTGACGGGCGTAAAAAAGACGTGGTTTCCCGTGCTTTCTTTCCTACACGCGGGATATAATGCGTTTATGGGAAAAGATAAAACAACGAAACCCACGTTGTATCTGGAGACAACCATTGTCAGTTATTTAACGGCGCGTCCGAGTCGGGATATTGTCATCCTTGGTCATCAGGAAACCACGCGACAATGGTGGGAAACGAAGCGATCCGAGTATCGAATCTTTATATCTCCGTTTGTCATTGAAGAATCTTCCGCGGGCGACCCGGCGGCGTCCCGAAAGCGCATTCAAATTCTGGAAGAAATGGATGTTCTTCCCGTGAATTCATCGTTGGAAAAGCTTTCTCAGGAGTTGCAGAAGTATCTGGAGATTCCCGATAAAGCTCGCTTGGATGCAATTCACCTCGCGTTCAGTATTTTGTACGAATTGGATTACTTACTTACCTGGAACTGTTCGCATTTGGCCAATGCGAATGCCTTGCGAAAACTGGCCCGAATGGCGAAGGAACGAAACTACTGGCTTCCCATTGTTTGTACGCCTGACGAAATGATCTCTGATGAAAAGGAGAAATAAGGTGCAAAAAGATCCGATTGTCGAGGAAGTTCGAACCATTCGTGAAAACATTGCCAAAGAATGTAAATATGACTTTGCCCGAATCATGCGGCGAGGCCGGGATGTTCTGAAGCGATGGAAGGGAAACGTTGTGACAAAGGAAGAATTGGATCGTGAGCGAGCCAATTTGAAACAAAACGCCTGATTCGTTCGAACAGTACATAATCGTTACACGCGCAAGGAAAGAGTAATAGCACCTAAAAGAACCCCTGCTCCCTGAATACATCCGCCGGAAAACAAATAGGTTGGTTGGTTCTTTTAGGAATTCTAAAAGTTCCGCGTGCAATCGGATTGCACGTCCCGCAGACTATTCCTCTTCGACGTATCGTTTCAGGCTTTCGCGCAGGTTTGCCCGGGCGCGGGACAGGAGGCTTTTGACGGCGGCGGGGGTGGTCTCCAGGACGGCGGCGATGTCCTCGTAGTTGCGGTTCTCGTATTTGTTCAGCAGGATGGCGGCGCGCTGCTGTTCGGGCAGTTCGCCGATCGCGCGGGCGATTTCGCGCTGGAGTTCTTCCGCGTCCAGGCCCGCCGAGGGCGACGGCTGGGCTTCGTCGGGCACGTCCCGGCGGACGGCTTCGTCCTCGATGACGGTGTCGAGCGAGACGGGTCGGCCCTTTTTGCGGGACCGCGTCACGTTGAAGCACAAATTGGCCGTGATCCGGTACAGCCACGTGCTGAACTTCGCGGTGGGTTCGTAGCGGGCGGCGTTGCGATAGATCCGCAGGAACACGTCCTGCGTCACGTCGTCCACGACGGCGGGGTCGCGGAGGAACCGGTAAATCAGGGCGTGGACGTGGCCGACGTTTCGCCGCACGAGCTGCTCGAAGGCCGACTCGTCTCCGTCGCGGAAGCGCAGCATGAGTTGCGCGTCCTCGTCGATGGTTTTTTCGTCCCGTTTCGGGTTAACGTCGGGTTGTTGGGATTCGTTCGTCATTTCCTGTTCGCAGCCGCAAAAAACAAATAACAAAATTTTTTTGCCACAGAGGTCACAAAGAAATATCCGAGGCCGTCCAGAAATTATCCTGTTGTTTTTTCTTCTCTTCGTCCCTTAGGGACGAGGAGCATGTTGCCGGGGGTGAGCGAAGCGAACCCCCGGAAACGATCTCTTTGATTTGAGTCCCGAAGGGACGGCAGCGAGTTCGATGAGAAGGAATCGTTGCTGTCGCCCCGTTGGGGCTATAAGAAAATAATCCTTCTTCCGGGGGTTCGCTTCGCTCACCCCCGGCCAAACGCTTTCCGTCCCTTCGGGACGAAAAACAACAAAATTTCAGGGAAACTCCATTCATGTTTCGATTACCTGAATTTCTGGACGACCTCAAATATCCTGATATTTTTACCTTTGAGTCCTTTGTGCCCTTTGTGGCGAAGAAATTCTGTTTTCTTTTTCCTGGGTTTGTCGCAGCCGCAATTGCCCGCAGGCGGCGTCGACGTCCGTTCCCCGGCTGCGGCGGACGTTGACGTTCACGCCCCGCCGTCGCAGGCGCTGGGCGAAGGCCTCCGTGCGGGCCTCGTCGCAGCGGGCGAAGGGAAGCGGGGCAACCGGATTGTACCGTATCAGGTTCACGTTGCAACGCAGCCTTTGGGCGAGTTTCGCCAGGGCCTCGGCCTGGGCGGGCGAATCGTTCACGTCCGCCAGCAGCGTATACTCCAGAGTCACCTCGCGGTTTCGACTCTGGAAGAATTCCTCCGCAGCCGACAGGATTTCGGCGATGGGATACTTCGCCGCGGCGGGCATCAGCTCGGCCCGCAGCGCGTCGTCCGGCGCGTGCAGGGAAATCGCCAGCGTAATCGGCAGATTTTCATTCGCCAGCCGGCGGATCGCCTCGGGCAGGCCGACCGTCGAGACCGTGATCTTCCGGGCGCTCAGGCCGCCCTCGTCGGGATGGATGAGCATGCGGACGGCCCGGACGGTCGCGTCGTAGTTCGCCAGCGGCTCGCCGACGCCCATGAACACGACGTTCGTGACGCGCCGCCGCGAGAGGCGCTGCAATTGCAGCACCTGCTCGACGATCTCGCCGGCTGTCAGGTTCCGCTTCAGCCCGCCCAGCCCCGAAGCGCAGAACGCGCAGCCCATCGCACAGCCGACCTGCGTCGAAACGCAGACGGTCTGACGTTCCTCGCTGGGGATGAGCACCGTTTCGATTTGCTGATCGTCGGGCCAGGCCAGCAGCAGCTTGATTACGCCGTCGCGCGAGCGGGCCTCGGCCTCGATTTGGCCGGTCAGGATCGTCATCTCCCCGGCCAGCCGGCGGCGAAGCTCCAGCGAGAGATTCGTCATGGCCTGGAAGTCATACACCCTCTTGCCCCAGATCCACTGGCGAATCTGCTTCGCGGCGAAGCCCTTGCCGCCCAGGGCCTCGGTGCGGGTTCGCAATTCCTCCGGCGAGATGTCCAGTACGTGTATCACTTCGGCGCGGGACGGTATTCCAGCGTGATGAGCATCGCCTGATTGCGAATCAGTCCCTCGCGAAGCTGTGGTTCATTCTGCCGCATTTGCGACACATTCTGTTGGTTGGCCTGGGTCTGAACAATTTGCCTCGACGTCGGCCGGCTGGCCGTGCGCTGTGCAAACAGAGAGTTTTCATCCGCCGGCTGGCTGGCCGCGGGAGGCGTTTGGGCTTGTCCCGCCGGGGCCTGTTCGGCTGGGGTCTGTATGGGGGCGATCCGAAGCGGCTCTTTCGGGGCGGCTGGTTTTCCTGCCAGGCCCATTTTTACGTCCGTCGTTGTCGACGTTCGGGCGGCGGCCTGCCTGGCCCGCACGTCCACGTCCCGCCGCAGTTGCGCCCGGACGTTTTGAAGCTGCTCCGCGGGGCCGTAGACGACGTATTGCACTTCGCGGCGCGGCGCGGCGGCGGCGGAGGATTTCGACGCGACCTTAGTCGCGGCGGCCTGGTACGAGAACAGATTGGCCTGGTTGGGCTGAAGCAGGCGCTGATCGGGCGGCGTGAGTTCCACGGCGTTGGCGGCAAGGACGGCCTCGACCTGTTTCTGCCCGGCGGCAAGGTCGTCGGTGTAGATCACCTCGCGGTCGGCCGGCGCGACGAGCCTTACCAGCTTCTCCGTTGACTGAGGCCCAGCCAGGACGACGGCCTCCGCCTCCTCCGGCCCCTTCCGGGCGCGGACGGGCGCCTCCGTTATACCTTTTGCGAGAACGCCGCCGGCGTCTTCAATCGCTTCGCCGGCCTTATGCTCGAAGAATCGTTGTTCTCCGCGGCTCGGTGCGCCTTTGGCGGCGGGCGGCGGTGGAAGGCCTCTCGGCCGGGCTGCACTTTTGGGCATCACATCCGAGGGCGGCGATTTTTCCGCCACGTATCCGGCGGCGATTCTTTCCGCTTCTTCCTTGGCGGGTTCTTCCAGCCGGCGCGCGATTCGGCCGAGGGACGTGGGGGCCTCGAATTCTTCGGGCGACTTGATCGCCAATCCCTCGCGCGGGGCCGGTTTGGGGCCAATGTCGTAAAGTGAAATCGACACGAAGACGCCCAGTCCCACGGCGAAGACGATCAGGGCCGCGGCAGCCAGCATTCGCCGCCAGGGGTTCGGCAGCGGTGCGGGCCTCCAGGTCTGAACGTCCGCCGAGGCCCGGATGCCTTTCTGCACGGCGGCCTGGACGACCTTCTCGGCGAAATCGTCCCCCGCCTGCGCGTGCGGCAGCGATTGGATCAATTGGCGCGTCTTGCGCAGTTGTTCCAGTTCGCCGGCCAGCTTCGCGTTCTCAGCCAGCGCCGCTTCCACGCGTCGGGCGTCCTCGTCGGGCAGTTCGCCGTCGAGGTAGGCCGAAAGCTGTTCCGAAATGTTCTCACGCCCAGTCATATCAAACTTGCTTTATCAAAAAGATTTTTTTTGCCACCCCTATGGGGTAAACTCCGGTCACAAATCGGAGATCCCTTCGGGAGGTCTCACTGTAAAAAATTACAAAACATTTCTGATTTTCTTTTTTCTTTGTACCACTAACCATCAAAATCGTTAATTTTAGCGGCGTTTTCTTTTATCCATCTTTGATAGTAGCCACGGGCGCAAGCCCGTGGTAAACCAGGTTTAGTAACCCATGAGTCCCGGAGGGACGATTGAATGCATGTGTATAGAATTTCAATCGTCCCTATGGGACTCTGAAAATATTTTACGTTCTTGTGTCCACGGGCTTGCGCCCGTGGCTACGATCAGGAAGAACAAAGATACGGGTATAATTCGTAAACATTTCCTTGGTTGCGTCAAGGCTGCGCCGTGCTCTTTGTGGCTGATTTTCTTGGTTTTGTTTTTCATGATTTCAAAAGAGTCCTATCAACTCACCAGGTCCGCCAGGCGGTCCCGCAGTGCGCAGCGGGCGCGATGCAGGCGGCTCTTGACCGTGCCGGCGGGCAGTTCCAGAATTTCGCCGATGTCCTCGTAACTCATGTCTTCCATGTCCCGCAGGAGCACCACCATGCGGTGTTCCACGTCCAGTTCGCCCAGCGCTTTTTCGATTCGCCGGTGGGTTTCGTTCGCGACGGCCTTCTCGGCGGGGTCGCCTTCGCGTTGCGCCGCCAGCGGCGCGGTGCGTGCGTCGGCGACGGCGGTCTCGTCGTCCTCGCCGCCGATAAGGGGAACGAATTTCACCACCCCGTCCCGCCGCAGGTGGGAGAGGGCGAGGTTTTTGGCGATCCGAAACAGCCAGGTGTAAAAGCGGCTGGTCCCCTGGAAGCTGCCGAGGTTCGCCAGGGCCTTCAGGAAGGTCTCCTGGGCGAGCTCCTCTGCGATCTCAGGCCGTCGGCACAGGCGATACATCAAATTGTAGATGCGATCCTGGTAGCGGCGCACCAGTTCTCCGAAGGCGTCGAGCTGTCCGTTCTGAGACCGGCGCACCAGGAACGACTCCTCAAAGAGCGACGTTCCGGAAGCGGCCGTCTCCGACGTCTTCGTTTCCATCAATTTGGACGCTTGGTGCACCAATCGGTTCCCCGGATCACGAAACTTTCTTGCGGCTGTTTCCAAATAGTGTACCCCCGACGGATACGGTGCGGAAGTGAAATTCGGGGGGAGGCCGACGTCGTGTGCAACCGGATTTTCTGGCATATAGAAAAAACAGAAAATCCGACACTGAGTTCCTGAGAGACAGAGAAGATATAGAGGAGGGAAAAAATAAAAAATCTTCTCAGTTCCTCAGTTTCTCAGTGTCGCATTTTTTTACGCGTCCACAAGGCTCAGAGTGATCAGAAAATTTCCGCCAGGAAAAAAGGTCGCTCACCCGACGTTGCAAGGCTTACCTCGTCGGTGTATGGTTGTGGTTCACAATTCTCTCCAGCAGGTCCATCAGGGTCTCGGGGGCAAGGCGTCCGACGGCGATATACGTTCCGCCGCCCTGGCCGACGGCGACCATGGCGCAGCCGGAGTATCCGCACCGCCACCAGGTCTGCCCGTTGCGTTCGAAGCGGTGGCGGAAGCCCAGCGTTTCGGGCGGATCGCTGATGCACAGAACGGAGACCGCCTGGCCCTGGTATCGGCAGAGGACTCCGCCGACGGTCCGGCTGCGGAATTTCGCCAGCGTGGAGCCGAGGTATTCGCAGGAATCGCCGGGTGCGGGGAGGTTCACGTTCATGTGGGCCTGGCGTTGCAGGCGTTGTGCGATCTCGGCGGGGTTGTCGGAGGCGAGGAAGTCGTTTTGCCCAGCCAGGTCGGCCTGGTGAATTTCGTAGAGCGTCGGCTGGGCGGCCCGGGCCTGGGGGGTTCCGTCCCGCCACGTCCATACGCCGACGGCCAGGATCAGGCAGGCCGCCGCCAGGATCGGGGCGCGGGAAATCAGGAACCCGACAATTCTGCCGCGCGGCCTGGTTGCGGTTTGCGCCGTCGGTTGCAGCGGGGCCAGCCGCGCCCGGACGCGATCGGACAGGCCGGCCGGCGCGGGCATGGCCGCGGAGATACGCCCCAGCCGCGCCCGAAGGATTCGATGCTCCTTCAGCGTTTCCCGGGCGTCAGCCGGCAGCGACTCCGGGACGTCACATCGGCCCAGGAGCATGTCCTCGAATTGTTCGGGCGTTATTTTCATAACTCAAACTGAGTGACCTGCCTGCCGGTAGGCAGGTTTGTTAACTGGTTAATTCGTTAATTGGTTAACTGGAAAAGGATTACACAAAT
>JAFGEJ010000261.1 GCA_016931655.1 Phycisphaerae bacterium | reverse complement strand
TTCGGCAAGCTCAGGACAAGCCTTCGACTCCGCTACCGCTCCGCTCAGGATGACAGTTCACAGTCTTAGATGTGACAGAATACTAGAAGCTGTTTTGCTCTGTTGAAATCATGAAAAAACAGAACAAAGAAAGTCTGCCACAGAGGATACAAAGGTCACAAAGAAGAAAAAAACCAAGACCTGTTTGTTGTTTTTCCTTTGAGACCTTTGTGCCCTTTGTGGCAAAAAAAATCTTTTCAACAAAGCAAAACAACTTCACATCGGCAGCGGCTCGAAGGACTGGAGCAGGTCGAGAATTTCCTTGCTCAGGGAAAGACTGACCGGATCGGGGTGGTAGCGCTGGACAAAATCAAGGTGCTCTTGCCACGCACGGATATAATCCCGCCGGCGCGAGGGAGATTTGAACATGGAGCGGTAGCTCTCGGCGTTGGCGTTGAAGTCCGGGTGCAGGTGAGGCTGGAAGCTCATCACCGCGTATTCCGGCAGACTGATCGCGCCCAGCAGGTACAGCCGGCGGCTGATTTCGATCATCTGCTTGGGCGTCATGTCCCGAACGTTGAATTCGTTGGCCATCTGAGCCACGTCGGCAGCCATCCGCAGGGCCTGGGCCATCACGGAGTCCGGCTGCGGTTCGATGCCCGCCAGGGCCGTTAAGTATTCGTTCGCGGGGAGATAGTCGCCCTCTTGGCCAAATCGGTTATTGTACATCAAAAAAATTCCGTTGCGGCGTACTGAAACATCGGAACGAATCGCCCTGAACTTTGGGGGATTTCCCCCGCCGCGACGGGGAACATAAGTGCAGTAATTCCAGGATTTTCCCTGGACTCACCCCGCGATCGGCCGGTAAGGTGCACCCTCCGGAGGCCCCCTGATGGGTCGTCGGAAGCAGCCAAAAGGAGCAAAGGCATGACGAATTTCCTGTGGATTGCCCTGGGCGGGGCGCTGGGGGCGATGGCGCGATACGGGCTGACGGAACAAGTGCAGAAATGGCTCGGGCCGGGCTTTGCCTGGGGCACGCTGAGCGTCAACCTGCTGGGATGTTTCCTGATCGGCGTGGCGTTTCACGCGATCTCCGCCGTCGGGCCACTGCCGCACGAGGTGCGCTTCCTGGCGGTGGTGGGGTTCCTCGGCGCCTTCACGACGTTCTCCACCTTCAGCCTGGAAATCGTCAATTTCCTCCGCGACGGACAATTCACGACCGCCGCCGGATACGTCCTGCTGAGCAACATCGTCGGCGTGGGTTTGTGCTTCGCCGGCCTGCAGGCGGGACACAAATTGTTCCACCACACATGAGGCCCTATTTCGCCGCGATGTTCCGGCGGATTGCGGCGATGCGATTTTTCTCCCGCCGCCCGAAGAGGTAGACGCTTTGCGGGTCGAAGTCGCCCAGCCGCCGGTTGATGTCCTCGGCTGCCTCGATTTGCTCCGCCGCCCTGACGGGTTGATGATGATCGGCCAGCCAGGCGGCCCAGTCCAGGCGCAGGCGTGCGTCGGCGGGATCGCGCCGCACCGCGCCCCGCCAGAATGCCCCCGCTTTGGGCGGCTCCAGTTCCTGTGCAATCCGGGCGGCCAGCCGATACGAACCGGCTGAGTCGTCGCGGCGAATCGCCTCGCGCGCCCAGGAAAGGGCGAGCGGTTCGCCCGCGGCGTCGCGTTGGCGACGGTTGGCCCGGGAAGCGGTGCAGAATCGCGCCGCGTCGGCGGCGGCCAGGGCGTCGGCGGGGTCGCATCCCGCCGCCCGCTGCGCCGCCTGGGCCGCCCGGCCCGTATCGCCCGCCAGCAAGGCCTCGGCTGCCTCTCGCGTCGCCGCCAGGCGCAACGCGACCGGCGCGACGAGGCAAACAATCACCGCCGCCACGCCGGCTGCCCCCAGCACCGGGGGAATCCACCGCCCGCCGCGGGCCTTTACGCAAAATTCCCGTCCCGTTCCCATCGCCGCCGCGCCGGCGGCCGCCGTCCAGAACAGCCCCGCCGTTCCGGGCATCCACAGGCCGTAGCTTACGGATTCGTGTATCGCAAAGGCCGAAGCGCCCGCCGCCAACGCCAGGCGAATCGCACGGATCGACCGGCTGGGCAGGTCTTCCGGCGATCCGCCGAACCAGCCCGCCAGCGCCAGACCGATCGCAAAGACCACCGCCGGCGCCACACCCTCCAGCAACAGCAGAACCGGTTCTTCGCCGGCCCCGTTGAGAAAACCGCGACAGAAAAACACCATCAGCACAAGACACGCCGCCGCCGGCAGCGATACAAAGGGACGCAGCGTATTCCCGTGCGTATCGTGGTGCGCATGAGGATGGTGCAGATCATGACGTGGCGGAGCAGGTGCTCCGTCACGCGTGATGGTTTGCGTCTCCGTTGCCGTATCGCGGGCGGGTTTCCACGCGAGAACGAGCATTCCGCACAGGACGGCCAGGTACAGCGCCGCGCCCGGCAGGCCGTATTGCGTCGCGGCGTGCGCCAGGACGTTGTGCGGATCCTTGACGGCCTCTTCGGCCTGGGGCCGACGAACCCGCAGATACGCCTCCGGGAAATTGCCCGCCCCGACGCCCAGGAAGGGGTGCTCGCGAACGATCTCGGCTGCGCCGGTCCAGTAGAACCATCGCACCGTCATCGTCTTGCCCGGCAGCCGGCCGCGGGCCAGGCCGTACGCCGTCACGCCCGCCGCCGCCAGTACCACCGCCACCGCAACGAGCAAAACACACGCCTTCCACCGCCTCGCCAGGGTTTCACGAAATCGCCATGCCGCCGCGGCCGTCAGGACCACGCCGCCCGCCGCGCCCACCGCGCCACAACACCGCGTCAGGACAAACACCCCCGCCGTCGCCGCCGTCAGGATCGTCATGAGCACCGCCGCCAGAAAGGCCGGGCGAATGTGCCCCGCCGGAAGCGGCCCGTCGCGCCGCCGCAGATGCCGCGCGTATAGCGCCTTGGCCCAGGCCAATCCCGCCGCCGCCGCCAGCGTCAGCAGCATCCCCGCAGCCAGCATGTTGGACAATCCGATATAGCCCGTCAGTTTCGTCGAAAGGACGCGATTTCGATAGGCCGCCGCCTTCGGTTCGTCCGGCTGCAAGCCCATGTCCGCCAACTGCCGCGGGCCGTACAGGTCGAAATACCGGGCGCTGTCGGCGTGTTCCCATCCGAATTGCATCCATCCCTTGGCGGCCTGGCTCGTTCCCACCGCCGCCAGCACCGCCGCCAGCAGGAGAAACCGCCGCCGTGAATTGCACAGTTGGAGAACCACGAACCCCGCCGAAAGCAGCGAAACCTGGTCCATCCACGCCAGCCAGGCCGCCCGCGCGTCGGCCGCCCGCCAGGCGGACAGGAACGACCAGCCCGCCCAGGCCCCCACCAGCACCGCCAAAAACGGATATCGCACGCGGAGCTTGCCCTCGATCGCGCCGGCTAACAGCCACAACACCCCCGCCGCCAGCAGCACCGCGGCAAAGCCCGCCCGCGTTAACTCCTGCCTGTCCACCAGGCCTTTGACGGACGTCTGGCCCCTCTCGGCGAGGGCGGAGATCTCCGAAATCCGCACCGCCGAAACGCGAAACGGAATTTCGGCAATCGTCGCGCGCCCCGCAACGCACGCCAGAACCAGCACGAACACCGCCCCGCCGAGACGATCCGCGACGCGACGGCGAACGGAAGAATCACGCGACGGCTGAGATTCATTCCACGGGGAACCGTCATGCCCATGCTTCTTCCGCATATCGTTTTCACGCTTCTTTATTTTCCGCCGAGGCGTTCTTCTGCTTCCGGCGGGCGCGGTGATGGTAGATCGCGTCGAGCTTATGCTTCCAGCGGGTGCGATAGACCACGATCATCCGATACATCGTGAAGTAGCTCATCACCCCCAGAACCAGCGCCACCACGAGACTGCCCACCCAAAGCTCCCAGAAAATGGCGCGGGTCACGTCGTACCATTCCGTCACCCGCTCGTAGAGGCCGCCCTGAAAGCGAATGGCCTCGATCACCTTATGCCACCCATCCGCCGGCCGATCCAGAATCCAGCAGCCGATGAGATAATTCGGCCCGTAGACGGGAATGATCGTCGCGGGATTGGACAGCCACACAAACGGCACGCCGACAAGCTTGTTGGCCCCCAGCAGCCAGGCCAGCGCCACCGTCAGGACCATCTGCAGGCCGATGGTGGGCGTCCAGGTCACAAAAATGCCGATCGCCACGCCCAGCGCGAGGCGATGCGGCGTGTCGTCCAGGCTGAAGACGCGATACATCAAAAACCGCTCCACCCCGTACGCGAAAAACTTGATGGTTCGCAGGATCGGCATCAGGATACTCCGGCGTGAATCATAGCATCTATCGCCTCCAAAACAACCTCCGGGGAGATGGATTCCATACACGTGCGATGCCGGCAGTGCTTCTGGAGACAGCCCTGGCAGGAAACCTTCGCGACAATCGCCCGGCCTTTCCGGTACGGCCCGGTTCGCTCGGCGCGGGTCGGACCGATGAGCACCACGGATCGGACGCCGACGGCTGTGGCGATAAACTTGGCCGCCGAGTCGCAGCAGACCACGCCCGCGGAGGCGGCAATCAGGCCCACCATCTGCGGGATCGTCGTTTGCCCAGCCAGGTCCGTTACGCCCTCGATGCCCTCGGCCACTTCGGCGCACAGGCGGCGCTCGGATTCGTCGGGCGAACCGAGAAGCACAACGGGCATGCGCTCCGCGGCGCGACGAACCACCCGCCGCCAGTGGGCCGCGGGATAGAGCTTGGTTTCCCATCGGGTGGGCGGCACGCACACGAGCACGCCGCCGGCCGAGGCGCCGACGTGCCGCAATAGGTTCTCGGCAAAGGTTTTTGCCTCCGGCTGGACACTCAAGCGAAGGTCCTCCGGGCGGGCGTCGATTCCCAGCGAGCGGGCCAGCAGGATGTTGCGGTCGATGGTGTGCTCGGCGGCCACGCGGATGCGATGGGTATAGAACATGCTCGCGCCTTCGCGGGCGTCGGCAAAGCCCGCCCGCAGGGGCGCCTGGGTCCACCGCGAAAACACCGCGCTCCGCAACAGGCCCTGCAGGTCGATCACCCAGTCGAAATTCGCCTCGCGCAGATGCTTGCGGAAGTCGAAGAGAGAACCCATCGCTTCCGGCGAGCGCCAGCAATGGCCTAGCTTTTTCCGGTCGAAGAGGATCAGCTCGTTGATATCGCTATCGCCGTCCAGCAGCGGTGCACAGGCGGTGGAGACCAGCCAGGCGACGTGGGCGTCGGGGTACGCTCGTCGCAGGCCCCGCAGCACCGGCAGCGCGCCGGCTACGTCGCCCAGGGCGCTGGGCTTGACGATCAGCACGCGCTTCGGAGGCGTCTGGGGAAGAACGGAACTCATGTGGGGCTCCCCGCCGTCCGCCGCCGACGCTGCCGGCGACGACGGGAACGAATCTGCTGACGCAGCTTGCGGGCGGACCAGTCCTCCAGCAGGCGCCAGTACGGTTTGAAGTTGATGCGCCCCGCGCCCGGACGGCGCAGGTATCCCAGCAGCATGCGCAGCCGCCCGGCGTGGTTGACCACCGGACACTGCAGCAGGGAGACGTTCAGTCGCATCAGGCCCCGCAGCTTGCGCCGCATCGTCATGCTCAGGACGCGCCGCATGCCGTCCAGGTCCAGCAGCACGACCTCCGGCCTTTCGCCCGACGACCAGCGGACGCGAAGGTTGGTGGCCTTCAGATCGCGGTGCGAAAACCGGTTGTCGTGCAACTGCTGAAGCATGCGGCCCAGTTGCCAGAGCACTTCCTGGGCAAGTTGGCGCTGCTGGGGTTCCGAGAGGGGCGTATCGCCCCGCGGCGGCACGGACAGCCAGGTGTCCATGAAATCGTACAGGTGCGGCGCGGGGACGGTTTCGGTAATCAGCAGGCTGTCCCGCAGGAACGGGCCTTTTCGGCGTTCCAGGGCCGCTAAGGGCAAGGCCGTGGCGATTCGCCTCGCCAGCAAGGCGTGTCCCAGGCGAAACGCCCGCAGCGGCCGCGACGGCCGAAGGCAATCGACGAGGATTTTTCGCCAGCCGGGTTTCTGCCGCTTGAGAAACACATCCACTTCGTGTTCCCCGACCCGCAGGCGGCGGCGAACGAGATGTGTGGACCGGCTGTTTTTGACGACCTCGGCCCGCGGATCGGAAAACAGCGCGTCAACATCGTGCAATGCCTTTTCCCAGTCTTCGCGGGCAAAGACAACCTCGGCGGCCCGCGAACCGCCCATGTGCCTCTTGGACGCAAGGACCACGTGCCCCCGCCAGCCGTCGGATAGGCGAAGCGGGGCGAAATACCGATTCCAGCCTCGGGTTCGGCGGGCGCGCTGGGCGTATTGCCGGCGGGTATGGCGGCGGGCAAACTGCTCGATCAGGTATAACCAGCCCCGCAACGATCCCCCCTCGCCGCCGGCAGGGATGTAATGCGCCAGGAACCGCAGGCGATCCGTGCGCGTGGTGAAGTGGCGGCGGTCGTGGAACAGGTGGGCCAGGTTGACGGCCTTGCGACGGCGGGAAAGCCTCCGTCGGCGAGAGGCGCGGTGCAGGTCCATCAACACGAGTTGTACGTCCGGCCCGTCCGTTCGCACCAGGACGTTCCCGCAGTGCAGATCGTCGTGGATCACGCCCGCCCGGTGCATCCGCCCGATGAGTTCGCCCATCGCCGCGGCGCAGCGGCGAATGTTCGCCTGGCCCTGCGGGCCGAGACGCAACTGCCGCTCGTGCCAGGCGTCCACCGGCTCGGCCGGCGTTACCGCGCGCGTCAGGAGCCATTCGGCCTCCTTGTCACACCGGGCCGCCAGCGGCGGCGCCGTCGGCACGCCGCGGGACTGAAGGTACATCGCCAGGCGAAATTCGTGCACCGCGTCCGAAAATCCCAGTGCCCGACGCAGGCGATGGTCCCATGATCGCCCGTGATAGTGCTTCAGGTATACCTCCCGGCCTTCCATAACGCCCCGATAAACCGTCCGGCTGACGTTCTGCTTCACGATTGTCCAGCAGTCCGGATCAGGATGGCTCAGGTCTTCCAGGTGCGGGCGCAGCATCGCCTCAGCCGAGGCGTCGGCAAAACGCACCCTTTCCGCCCCCGTCGGCGTCGAATTGTCCGAAGTATCCATCCTCATGAATAGAATCCGTGGACGTATTCTCTGGGAAAAATCGAACAGGGCATTATACAAATCTAGGCCCCGAAGGTCGCGTAGATTCTCTCCAGTCGCGTTCGGACGGCGGTGCGGCGGAAGTGTTCCTCGGCGTGGGCCCGGCCGGCTTTGCCCAGGCGGCGGCGGAGATCGGCGTCTTCAATCAGCCGCAGCATCGCCGCGGCGGCCGAGCGCGGGCTGCCCGGCTGGGCCAGCAAGGCGGTTGTTTCATTTTCGCATATTTCCATCACGTCGGGCGTGGTCGTGGCAAGAATCGCCACGCCGGCTGCCATCGCTTCAGCCAGGGCGGTTACGCCCAGGTCGCGTTCATACAAAAACGCCGCCACGTCCGCCGCCGCCAGCAACTCCTCCCGGCTGAATTCGTCGCCGGTAAAAATCGCCTCGTGGCCGAAACCGGTGGTATTGGCAAAAAAACGGACGCGCGGCTCGCGCGGATGCCGGCCGGGGATTATCAGCCGGCCCCGATCCTGCACCTCGCGGCAGATCGCGTGCGCCCAACTGGCCCAGTCGTGCCCCGCGCCGCGGAGCATCTCCGCCGGCAGGAGAATGACCACCTCGTCAGGGGAAAATCCCAACGCTTCGCGAACGGCGTCGCCGTCGCGGGAATCGGCCTTCGGAAATGACCGGACAGCCGGCGGCAGAACAAATACACGCCTTGCATCGGCGCAGCGCTGAATCAGCTCTTCCCGCGCCCGGGCCGTCGGGATGGTCAGACAGTGCCCGAATTGCCCCAGTTCCCAGGGCATCTGCTCCAGGGCCGCCCCAGCCGGCAGGTGCGGCAGGGAGCAGACCACGCCGCCTCCGACGCACTGCGCCGCCCGGCAGGCCGGCGGGAGCAGGTCGCGCGACCAGACGTGCACAATCGCATCGGCCGGCAGACGCTTCGCCAGACGCCGCCACGCCCAGCCCTTCACGCCCATCGGGCAATGCAGCGATTCGATCCGCACTTCGCCCAGCCGTCGATACGCCGGCGGCGGCCCGAGGGAAACGACGCGCTCCTGTGCCTCGCGAACCGCCCACATCTGATCCAGCATGTCCCGCGGGGTTTGTGCGTCGATAAGATGTACTATTTCACGGCTCATGTCATTCTGTCGTACATCATCCACGGACCTGCCTGCCGGCAGGCAGGTTTCACGGATTATAATTCGATTTCACGGATGTTTTTTTTGTTTTACAAAATAATCCGTGTAATCTTTCTTCTATCCGTGTAATCCGTGGATAATTCGTTCGCGCCGTTTACTTCACACTCAGAATTTTTCTCCGCCAGCTTCCGAAGACGGCCGCGGCCAGCAGCAGCACGTGGCCGCAGCATTCGATAACCTCTTCATACTGCGAATGGAGAATTTCAAAATCGGGGAGAATCGGAACGCGTCCCCCGATCACGTTTTTCTCGACCATCTGCCCCAGGCCGTACGTCGCGATCGCGGCGAGGAAAAACACCGTCTGGCGCCAGTTGGCCAACGGTTTGTCCACCACGTCCCTCCAGAAAAACAGCCACGCGAAGCAGACGCCCAGCAGCGGAAATATCGCCACCTTGATCAGGTAATCCCAGTGCAGTTCCCGCAGCAGCAGGCAGGCCGCCAGCGCGGCGAAAATCACGTAGGTGGGATTGCGCGTGTAGATTGCCTTGCCCCAGTAGACCGCCGTGACGGCCAACAGGATCCACGGTCCTATCCCATCAAAAAACGTCGCCCAATTCTGCAGGCCCTGGAATTGCGCGCCGGCATCATCGGGAAATCGATGCAGGAGGAGTTTGTAGTACACGACGACGGCCGCCGTCGCCGCCGGGACCAACAGAAACGGAAGATACGTCCAAATCTGTTTCAGACGAGTCGAAAACGTTAAAGAATCATTGTGTTCCATAGTCATTGGACTCCATTCCAGTATGAACATTCCTTGTTGTAAACAATCAGCCGCATGTCACGATATCCGCTTTGGGCGGTGTTTTCCATCAGGATTTGCCCGTCTGGGTTTACGTTTGTGACAATATTATCGGGCATGACTCTGAATTGTCATCCTGAGCCCCTTGGGGATAAACTCCGCGAGTCTTCGAGCGCAGTCGAAGGACCTCATCCCTATATATTTCATTGAATCACAATTTTGCATTCATCTCTTTTCTCACGTTTTTTCAAACATGCACAGTTGTATTGATTCTTTGCGTGGGATCCTTCGACTGCGCTCGAAGACTCGCGGAGTTTATCCCCAAGGGGCTCAGGATGACAGATTTTAACAAAGGTGCCACAATCTTACTCCCCTCCGGGCCGGCGGCGGAGCTGCTTGGCCTGGCCGCGGCGGCGTTTGGATTCGAGACGGCGTTTTTGGCTGGCGAGCGTGGGACTGGTTTTTCGACGAGGTCTGGGAGCCACCGCCGCCCGCCGGAGTAACCGGACAAACCGCTCGATCGCGTCCCGCCGATTGCGCATCTGCGTGCGGTAGCGTCTCGCGTCGATCACGAGCAGGCCGTCGCCGGTCATGCGTCGCCCGGCCTGGCGAATGAGGCGCTGCTTTACCGCATCCGGCAGCGAAGGGGAATTTTGCACGTCGAACCGCAACTGGCAGGCCGTGGCGACTTTGTTGACGTTCTGCCCGCCGGGGCCGGAGGAGTGAACAAAGTGAAATTCCAACTCCCTCTCGTCGATCAGAATGGATCGGGTGATATGCATATTTTTGAGCGTTCAGCGATCAGCAGTCAGCTTTCAGCAGTCAGCGTTCAGCAATCAGCAGTCAGCTTTCAGCAGTCAGCGTTCAGCTTTTTCTTGCCAGCCCCTCTTTTCTTCCTGTTGCCTATTCCCTATTGCCTTCTTCAGGTATTCGACGCATCGACGCCGCCGAAGCGTCGATTTCGGCCGGCGTAAGCGCGCAGGGCCTCGTGCAGGGCTTCGACGCCGAAATCGGGCCAATGGACGTCGGTAACGTAGAATTCCGCGTAGGAAATCTGCCACAGCAGGTAATTGCTGATGCGCATCTCGCCGGCGGTGCGGATCAGCAGATCGGGATCGGGCAGGCCGGCAGTGTCCAGTGCGTCGGAGATGGTCTGTTCGTCGATCCGTTCGGGCAAAAGATCGCCGTCGGCGACGCGCCGGGCGAGGGTTCGCACGGCGTCGGTGATCTCCAGGCGCGAGCCGTAATTGATCGCCAGGCAGAGCGTCATGCCGGTGTTGCCTTCCGAGAGGCGCAGCGTCTCGTCCAGTTCTTTCAGGACGTTTTCGGGCAGGCCCTCGCGCCGGCCGAGGTGACGCAGGCGAACGTTGTTTTCCATGATCGTCGGGCGTTCGTGCACGAGGTATTCCGCGTACAGGTGCATCAGCGTGTTGACCTCGTCAGCCGGGCGCGACCAGTTTTCCACGGAGAAGCTGTAGAGCGTCAGGACCTCCAGCCCCAGGCGTGCCGCCTCGGTAACGGTGCGTCGAACGGCCTTGGCGCCGGCCTGGTGGCCAAAGGGTCTTGGCAGGCCCCGCTGGCGAGCCCATCGCCCGTTTCCGTCCATGATGATCGCCACGGATCGCGGGAACCGCTCAAAAGGAATCCCGACGGCCCGGCGATTCTCGGCGATCTGCTCAGCCGTGTGCGGCATCTTACGCGAGTCCTTCGATCTGGGTGTGATGCGGAATCGACTGCTCCCGCCCCGGGCCGACGCTGATGAGTCCGACCGGCCGGCTGAGGAGTTCCTCGACGCGATTGACGTACGCGCGGGCGTTGGCGGGCAAATCCTCGAAGCGGCGGCAGTCGGCGATGTCCTCGCGCCAGCCGGGCAACGTTTCCCAAACACATTCCACGCCGCCGAGTTGGGCGGGATTGAAATCCTCCACAGCCCGGCCGGCGAGTTTGTACCCGGTGCAAATCTTCAGTTCCTCCAGCCCCGTCAGCACGTCCAGCAGCATCAGCGCCAGTTCATCCACGCCCGACAGGTCGGCGGTGTAGCGCACGACGGCTGCGTCCAGCCAGCCGCATCGCCGGGGCCGGCCCGTCGTGGTGCCGAATTCCCTGCCGCGCTGACGGATGGATTCGCCCGTTTCGTTGTCCTGTTCCGTGGGGAACGGCCCGGCGCCCACGCGGGTGGTGTAGGCCTTCATGATGCCCACCACTCGTCCGACGGCCTTGGGCGGCACGCCCGCGCCGGCCGCCACGCCGCCGGCGCCGACCGACGAACTGGTCACAAACGGATACGTGCCGTGGTCGATGTCCAGCATGCTGCCCTGCCCGCCCTCAAAAAGGATGCGTTCCCCGTTCGCCGCGGCCCGGCGCAGCAAACCGCCCGTGTTGCGGATCATCGGAGCGAGATTCCGCGCCAACTGCACGAACTGCTCGACGATCGCGTCCACGTTCAGCCCCTCGGCATCGTACAGCGACTCGAACATGCGGTTCTTGATCGAACCGATCAGCCGGATCTTCTGGACGAGGCTTTTTTCGTCCTGCAGTTCGCCCACGCGAATGGCCGTCGAGCGGTTGGCCTTCTCGGCGTAGCACGGGCCGATGCCGCGAGCGGTCGTTCCGATTTTCCTCTCGCCGAGCTGCTGCTCATTCAGCCGGTCGTGCGCCTTGTGCCAGGGCATGACCACGTGGGCCGCGGCGCTGATCGCCAGGTTCTCCGGGCCAACCGTCACGCCGCGCCCGCGCAGGGCCTCGATTTCCCCCCAGGCGACTTCCGGGTCAAACGCCACGCCGTTTCCGACCACGTTCATCACGCCCTTATGCAGAATGCCGCAGGGGATCAGGTGCAGGGCAAATCGTTCGGAATTGACGGTGACGGTGTGGCCGGCGTTGGCCCCGCCACAGTAGCGGGCAACGTAGCGGCTGCGCCCGGCCAGGGAATCCACCACCTTGCCCTTGCCCTCGTCGCCCCATTGCAGTCCGATGACGGTTACGTTGTTCGTATTCATGCCGGGAATACTCCTTGGAAACGCTATTGAGAGACCTCTGAAAAAAGAACATTTTTACCACAGAGACACAGAGAGCACAGAGAAAACCATAAGAAATTACATCTTTCTCTGTGACCCCCCTAGGGGGTCTTCGATCTGTGACTCTATGGTAGGTTTTTCAGAATTCTCTGCTCAGAATGGAACCCCGAAAGCATAGCGGCCGATGATGGTTTTCGCAACAAAACTCCCCGCAATCGCCAGGGTCTACGCATCAAAATTCTTTGTATTTCCGTATCTTTCGCCTGAAAGGCGATTACATACCAGCCCAGGGCGAAGCCCTGGGTTTCAGGTTGTCACAACAATTCAAGCCCTGTAAGGGCGTGACAGTATGTATCGCCCTTACAGGGCTCCACAATATTTGTCCAGCAAACCCAGGGCGTTGCCCTGGGCTGGTATGTTTCAGCCCGTTGGGCTGATAAATAAATACATTTTAGATGCGTAAGCCCTGCCTTGATCGCGGCGCGAGACGCGAGACGAAATCGCCGGGCGGGAATTATTCCGGCGAGAGGTGTTTCCGCCGCTGTTTGGCCAGCAGGCCGGGACGGGTCTCCGGGTAGTGTTCGATGAGGCGCTGGTAATAGTCGCGGGCCAGGTCCGTGGCGTGCTGTTTTTCGCAGCAGTATCCCAGCCAGAACAGCGATTGGGAGACGTATTTCGGATCGTCCACGGACTCAAACCGCACCAGCAGGAAGCGAAGCTCGGCCTCGGCGGGGCCGTACTCCAGCCGACTGATCCGCTCGACGGCATTCTGAAAGGCCTCCACGTCTTCCGGCGCGACCCGGCGGGGCAGTAACCGCGTCGTGGAATTCTCGGCGGGCTTCTCCCGCGATTCATCGGGGGCCTGGGTTGCCTTCGTTTCCGGGGATGGGGCGTCCTCTTTTGCGGTTCGCCACTTTCCGTTCGTCTCGCAACCGAGCGGCAAGGCCGCCAGCATCGCCAGGATACACAGCACCGGCCGACAGAAACGCCCCGCGAAGTTGTTCCTTTTATCCGACACGCCGCACTCCCGAAAGAATCAGGTCCACTTCCGCCAGAAAAATCTGCAATTCCCGGTCGTCCGAGTCCCGCAACAACGTCGCGGTGACGTTGGCAAGCAGATCGTCCCGTCCCAGTTGGTGTTCAAAGCGAACCATAGCCGTCACGTCGTTCGTATCGAGGAAGTCCAGACGGATCAGCGTCGCCTCGACGCGATCCAGGAGTTTTTTCGCCTCGTCGGTTTGGGCCTTTTGCCGCAGGGCGAAACATCGCGGCAGGAGTCGGCCGGTCCGGATCGCCTCCTGGATCGCCTCCAGCCCCTGCCGGTCCGGCGCCAGGGCGGCCAGGTACACCTCCAGCATCCGCTGATATTTCGCCCGGTGCTCCTGGCCTTCCTGGGCGAGCTTCTTCCGCAGTCGGCCCGCCATCGCCAGGGCGGCGTCCTGTTCCTTTCGCAGGGCACGCAGGTCGCGGTTGAGCTGTTCGACGGCCTGGTGCATTTGCTCGGCCTGGGCGAGTTTTTCCCGCAGAGCGGCGATTTCGTCGGCCTGGCGATCCCGCTGCTCCTCGACCTCCGCAAGCCGAGTGAGAATTTCGTTGCGCCGGCGGCGCATCTCGGCCAATTGCCTTCGAAGGTCCCGGATCGACGAATCGGCCCTCTCCGGTGCGGGCACAACGTGCGGCTGGGTTTCGGCGCTCCGAGTCTCCAGAAGATCGAACGGTTCGGAAAGCGATTTTTCCGCCGCCGGTGCAGCCGAGGTGACGGGTTTCGACGCGGACGGCTGCGGCTTGGGCGCCCGCCGGGCCAGCAGCATCGCGCCAATGGCCACCGCGGCGCCCGCGATTACGCACGCGGCGCAGATCATGGCGTACCGCAGGTCCAGGCGAACCGGTTTTAACACCGGCGGCGCGGGGGGCAGGTCCTGGCGCAGGGCCGCCTGCTCGGCGCCCCATAACCGAAGCAACGCCTCCATTCGATCGTCCGGACTGTCGTATTCCCGCGTCATGTCTTGTTCAAAATTTCAAATTTCAAATCCCAAATCTCAAATTTGAAATCTGAAATCTCAAATTTGAAATCTGAAATCTCAAATTTGAAATCTGAAATTTCAAATTTCAAATTTCAAATCCTTTTTCCCGCAGGTGTTCCAGCAATTCGCCTCGTACCTCGCCCAGCCGCCGGCGGACCGTCGCTTCCGGCTCGCCGACGGCTTCGCCGATGCTGCGCGTCGTGCGCCCCTCAACGTATCGCAGGCGCACGATTCGCTCCGCTGTTTCGTCCATTCCTTCGATGGATTCGTTCATGGCGGTGAATTCCCCGGCCAGGACCTCCGCGGCGTTCGAGCCGGAGCGGTCGTCCACGGCGAAGGATTCTTCCGTCAGTTGCGGGTCGAACGGTTCGGGCTGAACAAGCCGGTCCCATCGTTTTCGGGCAATGGTTCGGGCGATGGCGCCGATCCAGGGGATCAGCGGCCCGCGGGCGGCGTCGAATCCGCGCAGGGAGCGGAACACGCGAAGGAAGGTTTCCTGGGTAAGATCGTCGGCGTCGGCGGGGTCGAATCCGCAGCGGAGAAAATAGACCCGGACCCGCGCGGCGTGCGCGGCGTACAGATCGGCGTACGCCGTCTCGTACCCCTTCAAACAGCGTGCGATAATATCGGCATCCTGCGCGTTCACAATTCTCCCATGCTGTTCTACCGCATAGTTTTACATCTCCCGGGCGGGCGAGTCAATACGAGTCCTCACGAAATCCTCACGCAATTTTAACAAGGTCGGCCTTTTCCGCACCCTTATCCATGTCTACAATTACAAAAGAAGGGGCCGTGGACGACGGGCGGCGCCGGTGCGGCGTGTGCTCGTTGTCGGTGGGCGAATGTCATCACGGGTTCTTGCACCGCGGAAGCGGATAGGGAGAGTATGATGCAGCACACGATGGTTATCAGCGAAGAAGAGTTGGACATTCTCAACGACCTGCTCCATGCCGAACTGGGCGAAAGTCGAACCGAATACCGCCACACGGACGACCACGAGTATCGCGAGCGCATCCAGCGGCGGATTCAGACCGTTGAGCGGTTCCTCCAGAAGGTGGACGTCGCGCGGGTGTACGCCGGCACGCTGGATCCCTCCGGACGATTCATCACGCCATGAGGCCCCGAATGGTTTGTTCCTTCACCGGCTGAGCGATGCCCCGGTCGGTGACGATTCCGTAAATGAGTTCCGCGGGGGTCACGTCAAACGCGGGGCTGTACGTCGCGATTCCTTCCGGCGCGGTCCGTCGGCCCAGGCCGGCGGTGATTTCCTCGCTGCCTCGCTGCTCAATGGGAATTTCCTCCCCGCTTTTGAGCGTCAGGTCGAACGTGCTGTACGGGGCGGCTACGTAAAACGGAATTCCATGCCGCGCCGCCAGCACCGCCAGGCTGTACGTGCCGATTTTGTTGGCGGTGTCGCCGTTGGCGGCGATGCGGTCCGCACCGACGATTACCAGTTGCACTCGTTTTTCCTTCATCACCCAGCCGGCCATGTTGTCCGTAATCACCACCGCGTTGACGCCGGCCTGCTGAAGCTCCCAGGCCGTCAGGCGACTGCCCTGGAGCAGGGGGCGGGTTTCGTCGCAATAGACGGTGAATGCTCGTCCCATGGCGTGGGCGAGGTACATCCCAGCCGTCGCCGTTCCGACGCCGACCGTCGCCAGGGCGCCCGCGTTGCAGTGGGTCAGAACGCCCATGCCCGGCGTGATGAGCTTCTCGGCGTATCGGCCGATGGCAAGGCACATTTTTTCGTCCTCGGCGTGAATGGCGCGGGCCTCTTCGAGCATGGCCTGGCGGATGGCAGCCGCGTCGCCGGACGTGGATTTCGCCCGCTGAAGCACGCGTCGGACGGCCCAGGACAAATTGACCGCCGTGGGACGGGATTTTTCCAAATAGGCTGCGAGGGTTTCCAATTCCGCCGGGAAATCCGCGTCGTTGGGAATCACCTGCGAGCCGACGACCATGCCGTACCCCGCAGCCACGCCGATCGCGGGCGCACCGCGAACGACCAGGCGCCGGATCGCGTCGAACACGTCTTCCCGGCTGCGGCAGTCAAGATACGTCGTCTCCGTCGGCAGGAGCGTCTGGTCCAGCAGCCGCAAAAAACCGTCCGCCGCCTGGCCGATCCATTCGGCTACCGCCACAGGCGGATGAATATGGATTTCGTTATTTGTCATGGTTGGGTTGTCGGTTGCGTCGTGGATTCGACGGCGTGGATGTCTTCTTCCTTCACGCCCGTGAGGTCCAGGCCGGCGAAGGTTTTCGCGTCGGGCAGCAGCAGGAGAAGTTGCCTGCAATCGTCCACCTCGACGAGGGCGTCCCTGGCCTTGAACTCCAGCACGTGCCCGCCGCCTTTGCGGTCTTTCGTCAAAAAGTGCATGTGATAGCCGGCCATGTTCACGCCCGCGAGATACTCCGGCAGGCGGAAACCGATCATCACCCCCTCGACGTTCTCGAATTCAAACGTCGGCTGGGTTTTGGCAACCTCCGTCAGCGGCGGGTAGGGCTTTTTCTGCTTCGGGACGGCCCGCACCTTGACGTATTGGAACGTGCCGGTGATACGGACGGCGTAGGGCAGGTTGGTCGTCGGCAGCCAGGCGTCGAGGGCTTTTTTGAGCTGCTCGAAATTCCGCCCGCCGGAAAGGGGATATTTCACGTCCGGCTCGAAATAGGTCGCGCAGGCGAAGGGTGTTTTCGTATCGGGGGAAACCACCTCGGCCTGGCCGTCCGAACGAAGTCGATACACCTTATCGCCCAGCAGCACCATCTCGCCGTTCAGCGCATTGAACGTGCCAATGCCGTGATTGCCGTGTTGTTTGAGTTGTGCAACGGTCGTCTCGCCGTCGTACAGTCCCAGCATCAGCGCCTGGAGCGTGGAGACCTGGAAAATACGGTCGTTTTGCGCCTCCTCGCAGCCGGGGGAAAAAACCGCCAGACAAATCAACGGTATGCACAATCCATAAAATCGTCGTGTGTTCATGTTTCATCCTCAATGTGTTTGCGGCTCATCAGGAACGTGACGCGCTTCAGGAGGTCGGCGGGGAGTTTTTGCTTCAGCAGTTTGCGGGCCTGGGCGAGGTTCGTCCGCCGCGTCACGTGCGTCAGGATGATCTTCTCGTTGTTCATGCCCTCGAGCACCTCGGCCAGCGAGTCCACGTGGATATGCCTGCCGGCCAGCGCCCGGCTGTCGTGTTCGTCGTCGAAAAACGTACACTCAATCAGCAGCGCCCGGGCGTCGCGCACGTAAGGCAGGTCGGAGTAGTTGGCTTTTGCGGTGTCACCCAGGTACGCCACCAGCGGCACTTCGGTGCGATTCGTGATCTCCACGCCTTTTTTCTTCTGCTCGACGATTTCCTGCTGCGACAGGCCTGTGAATTCCTCCCTGAGCTTGTAACGCACGTCGATCACGGCATATCCCAGGCTGCCCGGCACGTGTTTGGTCTTAAAGGCCCTCGCCAGCAGATTGCGGCGGATTTCATAATCCTCGCCGTCGGAAAGTCCTTCCAGGCGGTAAGGCGGCGTCTTGCCGTCCACTCGTCCCCAGGTGTGCAGGAGATCTTCCAGGGCGTCGAGCATATTTTCCGGCGCGATCAGCACGCCGTCGCGGATGCCCTGAAAATCCCGCTGGGCGAAATAGTACAGCAGTCCGACGCTGTGATCGGCGTGGCCGTGCGTCAGCAGCACGTGATTGACCGTCAGGGCCTCGCGCGGGCATTTGCCGATGTCGAAGCACACGTCCAGTTCCGGCACGAGAATCACCGACTCCTCGCCCGCGACGGAGTATCCGACGATCGTGAAATCGCCCATCGGAATCTGCGACAATCTGTAGGGTTGGATTTTCATATTCGAGTCAGGAAAGAACGACACAGAGAGACTGAGTGACTGAGAAGATTTTTTTTATTTCTTTTCTATCCTCTTTATCTTCTCTGTCCCTCAGGAACTCTGTGTCGGATTTTCTGTTTTTTTTGACGGAAAATCCGGTCGCTCAACAAATCAAAAATGACGCGGGAATTACATTGCAGTTTGCAGATTGTAGAGATACAAGCGTCAATTCGCCAGAAGGAATCCGATGACCCGCGCGAAGGCAAATCCTGAAATCCTTTCGCCGGACCCCCACCGTTTCTGGGGGTTGGGGGAGGTCCTTGCGCTGGCCTGGCCGGCGAGCCTGAGCATGCTCAGCCACACCGTCATGATGTTCTTCGACGGGATCATGGTCGCCAGCATCGGCCCGGACCCGCTGGGGGCGCAATTTGTCGGCGGAATTACGAGTTTTATCCCGGCGGCGTTTATGTTCGGGGTTTTGACGGTGGTCAACACCTACGTCAGCCAGAACCTCGGCGCCGGGCGGCTGGAACGCTGCGGACAGTACGCCTGGGCAGGATTGACGGTGGCGTTGTGTTTTGCGCTGCTGGCGCAATTGCTTTCCATTCCCGCCGGCGCGGCGATGCGGGCCTTCGGGCATGGGCCGAGGGTCGCCGCCCTGGAGGCGATGTACTTCCGCTATATGCTGCTGAACCTGATCCCCATGCTCATGTCGAAGGTGCTGGAGCAGTTTTTCTACGGCCTGGGTCGCTCGAACGTGGTGCTTCTGAGCAGTTTCCTCGCCAACGCGGTGAATATTTTCGCCAACTGGGTGCTGATTTACGGGCATTGGGGCCTTCCCGCGATGGGCCTGGAAGGGGCGGCCGTCGGCACGGTGCTTGGAACGCTGGTAATGCTGGGCGTGCTGGCGGCGATGTTCCTTTCCCGCCGCACCCACCGGCGTTACGCCACGCGCCGGGCCGGCGACATGAAACTCCGCGAGTGCGGCGAGATTCTCCGCATCGGCTGGCCGGCCGGCGTGCAGTTCTGCGCCGACGTGCTGGCCTGGGGAATGATTACCGCCTTCCTGATCGGGAAATTCGGAATGGACCACCTGGCCGCCAACACCACGGCGATTCGCTACATGTCGCTGTCGTTCATGCCGGCGGTCGGAATCGGCATCGCCACGACGGCGCTGGTGGGGCGATACATCGGCGAGTCGCGCCCCGACCTGGCCCTGCGGCGCGTGCGCGCGGCGCTGATCGCCGCCGTGGGATACATGGGACTTTGCGGATTGTTTTTCTTCCTGTTCCGCCACGAACTGGTGCGCTTTTATATTTCCATCGCACCCTCCGACGTTGCCTCCGCGGAGATCGCCGCCCGCGTCGATTCGATCACGCATATCGGCGCCCGGCTGCTGCTCTGCGCCGCGATCTTCCAGGTCTTCGACGCGGCCGCCATCATCTACAACGGCGCCCTGCGCGGCGCGGGGGACACATTCTGGCCGATGGTCACCACCATCGCGCTGTGCTGGCTGCTCCAGGTCGGCGGAGGATTCACCATCGTCCACAACTTTCCGGGCCTGACCAGTCTCGGCCCGTGGATCTCCGCCAGCGCGTTTATCGTCGCCCTGTCGGTGGTGTTCTGCTGGCGCTTCGAGAGCGGACAGTGGCGAAAGATCGACCTGCTGAAACGCGAGGAACTTCCCCCCGCACCGGTGGATTCCACACTGGAAGCATAAGATTGGGGACTGGGGACTGGGGACTGGGGGCTGGGGACTTGCCTACCGGCAGGCAGGCTGGGGAATTATCAGGCCGGCTTTGAATTACAGCATGACGGAGGCGTCGGGAGTTTCGCTTTGCAGCCGAAGGTCCATCGGGGCGAAGAACTGCAGGGCGATTTCCGCGATTCCGTCCTTGTCCTCGGCGTGGTGGCGGATGACCTTGCCCACGCCGGTGTACATTTCAACGTCCCCGCCGTCCCCGCGGCGAATGGTCAGATTCACCTGCACTTCACTGCCGCAGTCGGGCTTGCTGTCCGCCGGGAGGGGCAGACGCAGGCCGCCGTCGGAAATGTTGCTCGTTAAAGCGGTTATGACCATATCCCCCAGCGGACTGATCAGTTGGATGGTGTATTCCAGGTCGAAGCGGGGATATTTTCGCCGATCTGCCGGATTCTCGCTCATAGGATCACCCATAGGTCTATATCGCCCGAACGGGCGGAAAAATTCGCGTTTTTTCGGAAATGAGAATTCTGAAAAACCTACCACAGAGGCACAGAGGTCACAGAGAACAACGTAATTTCTTATGATTTTCTCTGAGAGTCTGTATGAAAACGTGTCGCGGGCCTCCGGCCCGCGCGTGCCGAGAGCATCTTGCTCTCGGAATGGCCTTGTTCTTCGCGGCCAAGAT
>JAFGEJ010000260.1 GCA_016931655.1 Phycisphaerae bacterium | reverse complement strand
TTGTCTATAAACCAAAGCCCTGCAAGGGCGTGACAATATGTATCGCCCTTACAGGGCTATAATTATAAAATTCCGGCCACCCAGGGCTTCGCCCTGGGCTGGTATGTTTCAGCCCGTTGGGCTGAAAAAAAAACAAATCGAGACCAGAAATTATGGGTAAAGGTGAGGGCTTGCGCCCGTGGCTACTTTCAAAGATCATTCCCGGAAATCGGCCATGAACCTCGAAAAAAAATGGGCGCCGCCGTAGGATTTTTTAAAATCCCCGGCTGCGCCCATAAGGCAAGCTCGTTCGTGACAGGTATATTTATTCGCCGGCTGGCGGGGCGGCGGGAACGTCTTTGACGCTCAGGTCGCCGAAGATCATCCGCAGGTTCCCGGCCTCGGCGGGACGGTAAAGCACGATGACCTTCCCGGCGTCGCCCAGTTTGACGCCCTCGCCGAAATACTCAAACTGCCCGGCCTTCTTCTGCGTCATGGCGAACATCATGGCTCGCATCATCTTTTTGGTGAGGGATTGCATGTCGGCTGCGATGGCGTCACCCATTTTTTCGGGGTGGTCCTTTACCATATCCTCCGCCGCCTTCTGCGCCGCTTTTTTCGCCAGTTTTTGCGTCACCTTCAGATAACCCTGCATGGTAAAAACGCTTTCCGGGAACACGCCGTCGTTGATGTCCGCCAGCATTTTCAGGCCGTCCAGAAGGTCCTTTTCCGAAAGGTCTTTCAGCGACATGTCCATTTTCTGGACCTTGTAGTCTTTCGGGATGTCCTGGCGGAACAGGGAATCCTCCAGCGACTCGTCGAAGCGAAATTCAGACATGGCGATTTGGGCGTTGTTCAGGAACGGCATGTCCATTTCCATTCGGACGGGGATAGCCGTTTCGGCGTCCGCCCAGATTTTCATGTGCATCCCATCCTGGACAACGTCAAAGCCCATCGTTTTTTGTCCGTCGATGATCTTCTCTCCCAGGGGCGTTTCCGATCCCTCGATCATCTTCTTGAAATTATCCAGCGGATTTTTGTTCTGGTCCTCCATCAGTTCCGGCGGGAATCCACCGAAGTCCATCACGACAGCCATCTTTTGCTTCGGCACGAAGCTGATGACTTTACCTTTTTGCGTATCGGTGATGGTATAGGTTCCCACGACGCCGGGCATTGTACTCTTGACAAATTCCTGACGCATCAGGCCGGGTTCCTTATTGAACATTTTCATCGTCATGGTCTGCGGATTTCCCGCCGGATCCTTCATGTCGATGTGCAGCAGGCAGCTCATGGTATACGCGTCGCGGACGTGTTTCTGCACGTCGGCGAAGGCGATGCTTGGTCCTTTTCCCACGGTCATCATGAGAATCGCGGCGCCCACGGCGATGACAATCCCAGCCGCGACGGCAAGTTGAATGATTCTTCGTTGCATGATACGGAACTTCCTTTCTTGCGGGGCGGGCGGTTCGTCGGCGATTTTAGGGGAGGTCTCGGCGGTGGTAAAGGCGTCGAGAACTTTTTCCCGCAGCGCCCGGCGGTAGGCCGGGTCGGGCTGATCGTCCACGTGCAACCCGTCCATCATTTGTTGAATTTGCTTTTCATCCTGACACATCGTTACACCTGCGCTTTCGGCTGAATGTCAGCCAGTCGGTCCCGCAGCTTTTTCACCGCCCGCGAGAGAGTCACGCGGACGGACTCGGCCTTTCGGCCCAGGACGGCGGCGATGTCGTCCATGCCCAGGCCTTCCAGGAATCGCAGCGTCACGACGGCCTGCTCGTGCGGCTTGAGGCGCTGGATCGCCTGGAACACACTTGACCATCTTGGATATCCGTTGTTGGAGGCCTTCGGTTGGGCGCCCAGCCGGCCGGCTGCCGCGGCCGCGGCCAGCAACTGCTTCCGTCGGCTCGTATCGCGGATGTACTGCGCCGTCTGTTTCGTGGCCACGGCGTACAGCCAGCGCTTCAGCTCGGTTTGCGGGGCGCCCCGAAACCGGCCGACGTCTTTGACCATCGCCAGGAACACACCAGACGTTACGTCTTCCGCCGCCTCCGGAGTAAACAGGCGGTGAGAACAGTACCGGTAGATCGGGTCGTGATATTGCTCGTACAGCGAGCCAAGCACTTCCCGGTCGATCCGGTCCGCGATTCGCTGATCGTGGTTATCCATAAGTCAAATCCGTTTCGCGAAACACATCATTCGCCCTTTGTATTGCGCAAGTCCAATGGAATGTTACAGGAATCTGTTTTTTTCTGTTTTTCCTTTTGAAAAAAACAGGTTGGGCAACGGTGTTACCCAACCTGTCGATGATCGTTGCGAGGGAAGGCGGCGTTATTGCGGGCCGGCGAAAGATCGGGGAACACACAATAATATCTTTCTAATTTCCAACACGAAGCTCCTTGGGAAGTTCAAAGGAACCGTCGGGTTGAGGAAGGAAATCGTGAACTTTTCTCACAGCGTTGATCGGAATAGGCCCGTAGATATGCGGAAAAAGTTTCGTTCCGCCTTCCAGATTCTCGTATTTGATCTCGGCCTGTACTTGGTCCGTGTCGATTTCCAGCAACACAAGACCCTTTCTGCCCCTGAAAAGAAAGTCAGCCACAGGGATCACCTGTTCGAGTGTGGAGCAATGGATAAAACCCTGCGTCGTCAAAGTATCGGCTTGGTATAGCCCCGATTCCCGTGCTGCCTGCCACTGCTCCGTATGGGTTATGTGAACAATGTATGCCATTGTGCACTATCCTTCATTACATAGCCGGGCGCCGTGGTTCGCGCATCGCAACAAAGCAACCGCGCATTTCGGGGAACGTGGTCGCTCCCTATTCCATGGTTTCCGCCAACCGCATATCGGACTTGAGGAGAGCATTTACCACCGTGGACACGTCTCGTTTTTTCTTGCCGGCAATTTCCTCAACGAATTGGCGGACATCCTTTTCGAGGTAGACGGAAAGGTTCAGCTTTGCGCCTCGTTGATAGAACTTCCCACGCTCTCCTTTGGAAAAATCGTATTCTTTCTTCATGGTTCACTCCGAATATTGTATATTGGCCGATTATATATTGTTTATTGCATGGATGGCGCGTTTGAGACTGGGGGAATTTTTCTGTGCTCTTTCTGGATTCCACTTATTTTGAATAAACTCGCACATTTTTTCATTATAGAGTGGTCCGATACTGGCGGTTCCACGAGGAAGCATATCTTTGTGGAACTTTTTTCGTCCTTTTCTTTTAATAACATTCAGTAAATGTAATTTGGGATCACGTAATTCATCAGGGGTAACTGAAAAATTGCTCGCAGGAATTCCGATAAACCTTGCCCACGCATTATGGTCTGCAATGATCCATGACTCTATTTCGCGTATAGCAACTCTGAAAATCAATTCCTTTGGAAGAGAAATTGGTTGTTTATCAGGAATTTTAAACCACTGGCGGATGAGAGCCCCTGCACATGGTTCTTTATCCAAATCCGCAAGCGAAACAGTATATAAACCTCCTTTGGCCATATTTACAAAGCTCGGGCATCTACTTTTCAAGGCGGAACAACCACCCGTTTTTGAAGGAAATCCATCAAAAAAATGCAACTTACGAGTGGCTATAGTGTTTCTTGTTTCCACAAGTCGTCGCAAAACTTCAGCAGAAGGAGCGTCCTCTACATATGAATAGCAATAGATCGCATCCATGCTATACCTTTTGTATTGTTGAACTGGTTTGGGGAAAGAGCACATCCGCAGGAGAAAGACCCGCTTTCATTGCATCGGTATCCGCATCGGAGGGCGAAGCGATGGAAGTAGCTTCTCCGGCGTCACCTGGTTTAAGAATCAAAAAATTTCCTTCTATGCTCTGGCTGGATAGCATAGCTTCGCTATGAGTACTGATTAAAATTTGCCCACCGGATTTTCTTCTGAACTGGCGAGTTTTGTAAATGAGATCAGGAATTTGTTCCACGACACTTTTATGCAGGGACAGCTCTGGTTCTTCAAGTAAAATCATGCTATTGGATGACAGTAAGGTCCAAAGCATAGCGATCAAACGTAAAGTACCATCTGAAAACTGGTCTTCACGTTGCCAACCAGCCTTAGGTCGCCAATGGTTATAAAGCATTTCTAAATGTGGTCGACCTGTTACATCATCCTTAATAAATTTGAGCTGTTGTAGATTCGGAATCACCCTAAAAAGGATGCTTTCAATTTTTTTCAGCCGAGATGAACGTGTTGTTTGAGGTTTTGTTCCAGAAATTTCTTCAAGGAAACCTTGACCGAACGGGTCGGATTCCAAATGTCGAAGTGAGAGTTGGTCGCTAAATTTGAGGAGTTGGGGGACAAGGTGAAGATATAAAACCTGCTCAAAAAATGAAGAGATTTCTCGGAAATCTCGATTCATATTAATTTGTTCAAGGTGTGTTTGTGTTAATCGATCCGGATCAGATTTATCAGAATCATCCGGCCTTGAAAAAAGACATCTGTTGAGCTTATAAGCCTCTTCTTTCAAAACGATAGGGCGTTGCAAACCCTTTCCTTCATAATTAAACCAAAGAACATACTTCCAGTCAGGGTTAATATTTTGTCCGACAAGTGAAGCTCGAAGTTCGAACTCCAATTCTATTCGTGCAGGTTGTCTTGCAGCCAGACTACGCACTTTCGATAACCCTCCACGTGATGCGAGGGCTTGTTGTAATCCGCCGCCTTTAGGATTCACCACGTCCCGCATAAATCGAAAAATATCGAGGAAATTAGACTTCCCTGCGGCATTGGGACCAATCAGGTACGTAGTATCCTGAAGGATTACGTCAGCCTTGGTAAAATTTCGCCAATTGCGAAGTCGTATTCGTGATATATACATAATGCACCTTACGAGTTAAGACGTTTGGTATTTAATTTCCCCGGCGACGATGGTCATCACGGCCCGGCCTGTGAGTCGCCAGCCGTCGTAGGGACAGTTGCGGGAGAGGCTGGCGAATTTGCTCACATCGACGGTCCAGCGTTTTTTCGGGTCGATCATCGTCACGTCCGCGGGCCGGCCCTTGCGCAGCGTGCCCAGATCCGAGCCGATCACGCGGGCCGGGGCGGCCGTCATCGCCTCGATCAGCCTCGGCCAGTCGCAAAGGCCCGTTTCGATCAGCGCCCGGGCGTACAGCCCCAGGGCGCAGTCCAGCGAGATGATCCCGAACGGCGCGAGGGCGAATTCGAGGGCCTTTTCCTCCGCGGCGTGCGGGGCGTGGTCGCTCGCGAGGCAGTCGATGGTCCCGTCGGCGACGCCCGCCCGCACGGCCTCCACGTCGGCAGCCGTCCGCAGCGGCGGGTTGACCTTGTAGTTCGAGTCGTATTCCATGCAGGCCGCGTCGGTCAGCAGCAGGTGGTGGGGGGCGGCCTCGGCGGTTACGGGCAGTCCGGCGGCCTTGGCCTGGCGGATCAGCTCCACGCTGCCGGCCGACGATACGTGCTGCACGTGATACCGCGCCCCGATCCGCTCGACCAATTCCAGGTCTCGCCGGAGCATGATCTCTTCGCCCGAGGCGGCCACGCCGCCCAGCCCCAGCCGCACCGCCGCCGGCCCGGAGTTCATCACGCCGCCGAAGAGGCTGGGGTCCTGACAGTGCTGCAAAATCGGTGCGCCGAGCATGGAGGCATACTGCAAGGCCCGCTGCATGAGCGTCGCGTCGGCGACGCCCTCGCCGTCGTCCGTGAAGGCGACCGCTCCGGCCTCCCGCATCAGGCCGATCTCGGCCAGTTCCTTGCCCTCGCGTCCCCGCGTGATGCACCCGACCGGCAGCACCCGCGCCAGGCGGGCCTCAGCCGACCGCTGGTGAACGTAGTTAATCGCCGTCTCGTCGTCGGCGGGCGGATGGGTGTTGGGCATGGCGGCGATGGTCGTGAACCCGCCCTGAACGGCCGCCGCCGCGGAGGTGGCGATGGTCTCCTCTTCCTCGTGTCCCGGTTCGCGGCAGTGCACGTGCAGGTCGATCAGCCCCGGGGAGACGATTTTGCCCGTCGCGTCGATGACCTCGGCGCCCTTCGCGTCGGCCTGGGCGACCCGGCCGACGGCTTGGACGACCCCCTCGGCGAGCAATACGTCGCACACCTCGTCTCGCCCCGCGGCGGGGTCGATCACGCGCCCGTTTCGGATCAGAATATTGTTCATGACGCCGCTCGCTTCCATTCCCTGGCGGGTCCACGGGAAATTTGCATTTGAAGATATTGTAGTTCCAACCGGGCTTGTTTGTCCACATGGCGTGTGCGAGGATTTTTCCCGGCATTTGACCCCCAAACTGTCATCCTGAGCGGAGGGGCGAGCAAAGCGAGCCCCGCAGTCGAAGGACCTTATAATTTTTGGATTTTAGGTCCTTCGACTGCGGCCCTCACTTCGTTCGGGCCTTCGCTCAGGATGACAATCTATGGTATGTCCGCCAGATAAAATCCTCGCACACCACATGGCGGTCGGGGGAAAATAGTATTGCGTCGCCGAGGTTTCGTGATACACTATTGGGCTCTCCGTCCGTGGGCGGAATTTGAGGAACAGTGACATGAAAGAAAAAATCCATCCGGACTACAAGGAAGTGGAATTTCAGTGTGCCTGTGGTGCGTCGTATACGACCCGCTCGACCGTCGGCCAGGAGACGGTGCGCGTCGATATCTGCGCAAGCTGCCACCCGTTTTACACGGGAAAGCAGAAGTTTGTGGACACCGCCGGGCGCGTGGAGAAATTCCAGAAGAAATTCGGCGGCGAGTATTTTCAAAAGGAAACCAAGGGCAAAAAGTCCAAAAAGTAGCTGCGGACCGTTTGAAAAACGCCGGTGCTTCCGCCCAAAGACGGGACCGCCGGCGTTTTTCTGTGCACCCCAATACGGATTTCTGATCGCTATCGACTTTTTTGCAGTTTTCCGGCAGAATCCGGGCCTTGACAGGCCCGGCTCATTTCCGACTACCGACTACCAAAACCATGTCCCCCAACCCAGACAGCCTGATCGCCAAACTCGACGAACTCGACCACCGTTTTACCGAGGTCGCCGATTCGATGAACGACCCCGCCGTCGCGTCGGACGGGCAGAAAATCGTCGCCCTGGCGAAGGAGCATTCCCGCCTGGCCAAGATCGTTCAGCCGTACCGGACGTTCCGCGACCTGGCCCGCAGGCGGGACGAAGCGCAGGACATTCTAAGCGACCCCGCCGCCGACGCGGACCTGAAGGAACTGGCGGGGGAGGAAATCGACGACCTGCGCCACCAGGCCGACGAGGCCCTGGAGACGGTCAAGGGCCTGCTCGTGATGAGCGACGACCTGGCGATCGGGGCGGTGATTCTGGAACTCCGGGCCGGGACGGGCGGCGACGAGGCCGCGCTGTTCGTCGGCGACTTGCTGAGTATGTATCGCTACTATGCCGAGCGGCGCGGCTGGAAGGTCGAAGTCCTCTCCGCTGCTCCGACGGAACTGGGCGGATTCCGCGAGGTCATCGTCAACGTCAAGGGCGAGGGCGTCTGGTCGCGCCTGGGCTATGAGGGCGGGGGGCATCGCGTGCAGCGCGTGCCGAAGACCGAAACCCAGGGGCGCATCCACACCTCCGCCGCGACGGTGGCGGTACTGCCCGAACCGGAAACCATTGATATCGAGATCAACTGGGAGAAGGACGTCGTCGAGCACGTCAGCCGGGCCGGCGGGCCGGGCGGGCAGAACGTCAACAAGGTCGAGTCGGCCGTCAAACTCGAACACCTCGAAACGGGCATTACCGTGTCCATGCGCGACGAAGCCAGCCAGCACAAAAACCGCGCCAAGGCCCGGCAGATTCTGCTGGCCCGCCTGTATGAACACTACCGCACGCGGCAGCAGTCCGCCGAGGCCGCCGCCCGCAAGGCCATGATCGGCTCCGGCGACCGCTCCCAGCGCATCCGCACCTACAACTATCCGCAAAACCGCTGCACCGACCATCGGCTGAAGGGCGAAGGGCGGGAAGGCGCGAATTTCAACCTCGATCGCATCCTGGCCGGCGAGCTGGACGACCTCCTCGACGCACTGGCGGCCCACGACCAGGCCCAGCGTTTGGCGAATCTGTAATACGCTTGCTACCTCGCGAAAACGGCATAGCCGGCCGCCGAAAGGATCATCGCCACCGCCGGCGTGAGCGTCCAGCCGACGGCGATATTCCGCAACATTCCCCACCGCAGGTTCTGACGGTTTCGCAGCAGGCCCACGCCGAAAATCGCGCCGATGATGGCCTGGGAGGTGCTGACCGGCACACCGATCATGGCCAGGGCGTGCACGGTAATCGCCATCGACAACACCGCCACGAAGGCCGTCAGGGCTTCCAGGGGCATGATACCTTGCCCCACGGCCAGCATCATCCGCCGGGAAAAGGCCAGTACGCCGACGGCGATGGCGACTCCGCCCATGACGGCCAGTTCGCGGTCGGTGATTCCATCCAGGCGCCCGGAAAAAATGCCCGTGGCGTTGGCGACGTTGTTCGCGCCCAGCGCGTAGGAGCCGTAGCAGCCCACGACGATCAATCCGCCCCAGAGCAGCCGGTCCCGAAGCAGGATGCTCATCGGAACCCGGCGGAAGAACGTCGTCACGAGGGGGTAGACGATCAGTGCGATCAAAAACGCCCCGACGGGCGCCGAGATCCAGCAGATCACGACTTTCCCCAGGCCGTCCCAGGCAATGTCGTTCATCGCCAGGCCCACGCCGGTAATCGCGCCGACGACGGCCTGGGACGTGCTGATGGGCATGCGGAATATCGTCATTCCCGTGACGGTGATTGCCGCGGCGAAGGCGACGACGGTCAGCGTGCATTGCGTCTGGGTCGTCAGGCCGCTTACCGTGCGGATGCCGCTTTCGCCCTGGAGCGTCGCGCCCAGGACCGCCGCGGCGGCGCAAAGAATCGCCGCCGTCTGGAAGCGGAGAATCCGGGTCGCCACGGCCGTTCCGAAGACGTTGGCGGCGTCGTTGGCGCCCATCGCCCCGCCCAGGTACAGTCCGCCCAGAAACGGCAGCACGGTCAAATCCTCCTCTTGGCGACGATAACGCGGATGCGGTCGCCGACGTTTTCCGCCCGGTCGGCGATCTTGCCGATGTGCAGGATCAGGTCTCGCAGGAGAAGCTTCTCGAATCCGTCGCGACTGCCGGAGAACAGGGCCTCGATCAGGGCCGCCTCGCAGTGGTCACCGTCGGATTCCAGTTCGTCCACCTTGCCCACCGCGACGGTGGCGGCGGTATAGTTGCTGAACAGAAGCTGCGCCGCCTGCAGAATGTGCCTCACCGCGTGTTGCGAGATGCCCACCAGCTTCATGACGTCCGGGCCGTGCTCCGGCGGAATGACGATGCGCTGCGTCAGAATCATCCGAATGCAGCCCTCGGCGTGGTTGGGGATTTTATCGAGCAGTTCCAGCAGTTCCATGATGTCCTCGCGGCTTTCGGGGAAGATCGCCTTGGAGTACATGAGCACTTCGATTTCGCCCCGCAGGTCATCGGCCCGGCTTTCGGCTTTGTGAATCGTTTGCAGATTTCCCCGCAGGGTTTCCCGGTCCGGCTGGCGGATGTACTGCTCCAGGGACGAATACAACAGCTCGACGGCTGTGGCGACTTCCTCGCAATATCGCCCGATTCCCTCTTCGATCTGCTTCTGCCGACTATGAAACATGCTGACACCTGCCTTTTCCGCAATCATATTTCTGAAGGACAATTTCGTTATCGTAGAGGGGAGGGACATATCCCCAACGAATCATACAAAGACATCGCACAAGCAGATATCCGAGGCCGTCCAGAAATTACTAAAACTGGTTTCATAACGGGTTACTGAAAGTCCCCATATCATATTTTGTTGCAAAATAAGAAGTTGCGAATCCAGATTATTCTGATTTCGAGGTTATAAAAAAGCCTCTATGTTGTTTTTTCTTCTCTTCGACCCGAAGGGTTGATGAGCGTCTAGCCGGGGGTGAGCGAAGCGAACCCCCGGAAACGATCTCTTTGATTTGAGTCCCAACGGGACGACAGCAAGTTTGATGAGAAGGAATCGTCGCTGTCGCCCCGTTGGGGCTATAAAAAAAATAGCCTTTTTCCGGGGGTTCGCTTCGCTCACCCCCGGCCAAACGCTTTCTGTCCCTTCGGGACAAAGGAAAAAACAACAAAATTTCGGTGAATCGCCGCCCATATTAATCCATACAATCCCTCGGAAACACGACGGCATGTTCTGACAAAGAAAAGCACTTCGCAATGTGTTGTGGCTTTCCAAGCATATCCAGAGTGTATTCATTTCGCCTGCCCGCCGTCAAGTTCAGAAGATACGGTTTCTTTTTCCGAAATTGAGTTAATTGCTTTCTCCTCGAATGTCCGATAATTCCCCGTTGACGCGCAAGATATAGACGACTAGACTAAAAAAGACTCCAATATGTTGGGATCGCCGCTCCCGCTCCGGAGAGACCGCCATGCAATGTCCGTTTTGTGGACAGGATGAAGATAAGGTCATCGACTCCCGCAGCAGCGAAGGCGGGCGCGTCGTGCGCCGCCGGCGCAGCTGTCTGGCCTGCGGGCGGCGATTCACGACCTACGAACGCGTCGAGGACACGGTGCGTCTGACGGTCATCAAAAAAGACCTTTCCCGCCAGCCGTATCAGCGGGAGAAAATGATCGCCGGCCTGGAGAAGTGCTGCTTCAAGCGCCCGGTCAGCGACGAACAAATCGCCGCCGTCGTCGACGCCGTGGAGGAACAACTGTACCGGAGCTTCGACAAGGAAGTGCCCAGCAGTTACATCGGCGACGCCCTGGCCGGCCGACTGCGGGAAATCGACAAGATCGCCTACGTTCGCTTTGCCAGCGTCTACCGCGAATTCGAGGACGTGGGCGAGTTGATTACCGAAGCCGAGCAGGTCAAGCACGATCCCATAATCGGGCCGGAGCAGAAAGGCCTCTTCAGCGAGGAATAACGCGTCGCTCCATATTCCTCCCGCCGCCGGGCGGGCGATCCCAATACTACAACGAAAATTTGATTTTTTTCGTGTCGCGGGCGTCTCGCCCGCGCGTATCGCGGCCATCTTGGCCGCGGAAAAAAGGCAATTCCGAGGGCAGGATGCCCTCGGCACTCGCGGGCAGGATGCCCGCGACACAATCTTTCATTGTAGTACTAAAAAAACCGTTGAATCGCCCCGACGAAAATTTGTATAAGAGAAGTGTATCCTCGATAGAATGTACTGGTGCGTTTTAACCAGGCCGCTTCGGCGGCCGCAACGTAAAGGTTTTTTGGGAAACGGTTATTTTTGCAATTCCGTTTTTCGATCCATGTAACCAGGCCGCTCCGGCGGCCGCAACGTAAAGGATGAAAGAACATGGCGTATGTGATTACCGATGCCTGCACCATGTGCGGCTCGTGCAAGGACGTTTGCCCCGTGGAGGCGATCAAGGAAGGCGACCCGAAATACACCATCGACGCCGACGAGTGCATTGACTGCGGCGCGTGCGTGGGCGAGTGCCCCGTGGAAGCGATCAAGGAAGGCGACTGACGCCTCAACGCCGCGCTCCTACAAAAGGGGGCGCATGTTTGGCAAGGTGGCTCTTTGAGCCGCGGGCGAGAACTCCCTCATAGCGGTTTTTCCCGACAATATCGAGCGGCAAACCGACATCAGATCGGGATGCCGCTCGGTTCTGTTTTTTCTTCCTTTGTTTGGATTTTGTCAGGCATTTCCCGTGTCATAATTATACCAACCACGAAAAGTGAATGCGCGGCGGAGCACCTGCTCCGCCGCGTTACGTCAAGTTATAAAAGCGAATTAACATGGTGGAGCAGGTGCTCCACCATGCAATAATTTCAGACATTTTCCCGTGTCATATTTATGGGGGCTTTCCCCAAAACACTTTCCCCTTCGGATGGGATAATTTTGTACAATGACGGCCTGGTTTTGGTGGGTGGGCGAATCCGATGCCTTCACCGGGGTAAAAATTTTTTCGTGGGTTACCCGCGTCGTCGGGCACGAAATAGGTGGAACCCGCGTTGAGAGACAAAAACGCAACAGCCGGTAAAAACGGACGCAAAGGGAACGAACAGCTTCCGAAGCCGCGCCGCGCCGCGGCGGTTTCGTCCGACTCCGCGGGAAGAAGCGACCCGCTCGCCGACGCTCTGCAACGAAACGCACAGGGTCTCTGGAGATTCCTGCTGGTGCGCGTCGGTGGTGATGAAAACCTGGCTGAGGAGCTGATGCAGGAGCTATGCCTCCAGGCCTCTCGAACCGGCGCGGGCGTCGATCGGACCGAGCACATCGACGCCTGGCTGTTCGGAGTGGCGAGGAACGTGTTGCGGCGGCACTGGCGAACGATTACACGCCGCCGGCGCAACCTGCCCGAAGCCCGCCTGGACGTGGGCACGGAACTGGCGGACATGCTCGACGGCGAGCCGCTGCCGAACGATTATATCGAGCGGCGCGAGGTAAGGCAGCAGGTGCTCCTGGCGCTGACGGCCTTGCCGACGGACGATCAAAACCTGATCTTACAACATTATTTCGACGGGCAAAGCCAGGCTGACATCGCCGCCGCCCTGGACGTCAGCGTCCGGGCGATTGAAGGCCGGCTGTATCGCGCCCGACAGACGCTGCGGGAGCGATTGCGGCATCTGGAAGATGAATTGCGTTAAATCGAGACACCGTAAACAATGAACGAGCATGAACGACAGTTTGACGAGCAGTCTGACGGACGGCTGGATATGAACCTCCGAGCGATCGGCCGGCGCGTGGAGCGCCCCGCCGACGCGACGGACGAGCAGATTCACCGCTGGGTGAAATTGGCCCAGGCCGCGCCGCGGAAGCGGACGGTTCTTCGTTTCCCCGCACTGGCCGGGCCGGCCCTGCGCCGCTGGGCGCTGTCGGCGGCGGCGGTGGCGGTGCTGGCGGCGGGGCTGTTCCTGGCTTTTCGAACCACGCCGCAACCTGTTTCCGCCGAGGACGTCTTCCAGCGGGTTGGAAGCACACTGGCGGAGAATCCCGTCCTGCACCTGACGATCCAGGGCGTGGAATTGCACGGGAATCATCTGGATTTTGAATTCCTGGGCGCCGAGCAGGGGCGGGCGATTTTCGCCCACGTGGACGCCCGCTCGTCGGCGGAGTCGGACCATACACTGGGGCTGAACCTGACCCTGGCGCGCGACGGCGAGGCCGGATGGGTGCTGGTGCGCCGATTGCAATGGAACCGCCATGACCCGATGGGCCGGCTGATCCCCGACGGCGGGGCGCTGCTGATCGACGTGCCCGTCTCCCGCAGTACGGACCAGGCCGTCCGCCAGATGTTCCCCGTAGCCGTTCGCCCGCGGGAAGTCCAGGCGCTGATTGAATCCCTCCGCCAGGCCGTGCCGGACCTGACGGTACGCGAATTGGCCGACGGGACGGTGCTGCTGGAGGGCGTGATCACGCGTCCCGAAAACCTGGACCTGCGAATGCTCTGCGAAACCACCGACGCGGCCCGGATCGCCATGGGCGTTTCCCCGGCCCTGATGACCGGTATGACGAAGCGGGACCTGCAAAAGGTCGTCAAAACCCTCAAGACATCCCTCGCGGAACGAATGAGCAAAGAGGATTTCCAGGCCGTCAGTCAGCGGCTGGATATGATCAGCTTCGTGGCGATGCAACAGTTGCAGTCCGGCGAAACGGAGCAACGGATCGAATCGTCCGAACGGTTCGATAAAAACCTCCGAACACTTCTGACCGGCGCGACGATTGCCATTGCCTACGACCCGGCCCAAAAGCTGCTGCGGAGCGTGAGTATGGACAACGTCGGCCCGGCCCGGGGCACGGTGCGCCTGCGATTCGACGAACCGGAAATCAATCAGGCGATGCTGGACCGGACTCGCTTCACCGAAAAGCCGAATACCCGAATCATGACCCGCGACGAAGTCATCTGCGCGATGCTTCTGCCCCTGCTGTCTCCGACGCCGATGGAACCGGCTGAGGGGAATTGACGGGACCGGTTAACCAGTTAACCAGTTAACCAATAGGGGAATTTCGGCGGGATGCCGATATGAAACAAAAAGCCTTCACTTTAATCGAGCTTCTGGTGGTCATCAGTATCATCACGCTGCTGGTGAGTATCATCATGCCTTCGGTGGGCAAGGCCCGTCTTTACGCCAAGCAGGTTGTCTGCTCGACGAACGTCACGGCGCTGTGCAAGGGGCTGAGCATGTATGAAACCGCCAATCCCGGCTGGCTGCCGCTGGCGGTGTACGAACAAATCAATCCCGACGACGTCCTGGTCGTGGAGGTGATGAAGCCCTACATTGAAACGCCTGAGACGTGGCGTTGTCCGGGCGACGACATGGGGCTGTTCGAGGCGCCCAATCGGCAAAGCAGCTACGATTACCTGGGCGTGCTGCTGATCGTCGCGGCGCAGGACGAAAGCGACCTGACCACGGCGCGCGAACGACTCATGGAATACTCCAGGGAAATCCCCTTAATCGTGGACGCGGAGGCCTTTCATCCTTCTTCCGGGCGTCTGGAGACGCGCAATTACGGGTTTCTGGACGGGCACATCGAATTTACGGATGAATTTCACCCCCTCTACGAGCAATTCCGCCAGGAAGCCGAGGCGGCCGGGCTGGACGACGGGGATAACGAGGAAACGGGATCATGACGGAATTGCAAACCAGACTGCTGGACCTCTTCACGCTGCATCAGAGGCATATCCGATGGATATTGCCGTGCGTCTGCGGCCTGGCATTGGTATGCGCCGCGGGAGGACTCCTGTGGCACTTCGTTTCTCCTTCCCAGCCGCCGGATCCGACGAACGGCGATCTGAATGCGATCTCGGATTACATTCGGGGCGACGCGTTTCTTAACGCCTCCAGCCGGCAGCGGGGAGAATACGTCAACCAACTCATGGAGCGATACCGGACCATGCCCCCGGCGGAGCGGGAAAACGCACGGGACAAATTCGGTTCGATCTTCCGAACGGATGAGCAAACCCGAAAGACGTTCTGGCTGTCCTTTATGCAAAACCAGGCGGAGCAATACAGTAAACTCTCCCGGGAGAAAAAAAAACAACGTCTCGATATGTTCCTGACGATGGGCGAAACCATGCACGGCGGTCGGCAGCGATCCCAGCGGGAATTCCGGGAAAAAGATCCCATGTCGCGGCAGGGCAGGTCTGAAAAACGCACGAAACAGAGTGTGGACCGATTCCGGAAAAACCTGCCCTTCTTTTTGAAACAAACCTCCTCCTCCGATCGGGCGAAAATGGTCGTCATGGCAAGAGATATGATGAAACGGGCGCGGGAACGCTACGACCCATAACCATTTTGGCGCCAAATACAGCGCATAAAAAAGCGGCGCCCTTCAGGGACGCCGCTTTTTGTTTTGTGAAATAATTGAGGCCGTCCAGAAATTATAGTGTTGTTCTTTCCTCTCTTCGGCCCGAAGGGCCGAGGAGCGTCTAGCCGGGGG
>JAFGEJ010000259.1 GCA_016931655.1 Phycisphaerae bacterium | reverse complement strand
TGTCCCGGGTTTAACGAGGCCACCGGGAACCTCGGCACGCAACCAACGCCTCACTCGTCCGGTCGAATCCAATTCGCCCCCGAACGTAAGGACACTGTGTATTTCTGTCATCCTGATTCCCTAAGGGGTGAAGGATCTCACGGTTTTCCGGGCGTGGGGTCCTTCGACTTCGCTCGAAGACTCGCTCCGCTCAGGATGACAATCATTAGTATATCGGAAATCGCCGTTTCCGGCAACGGCGGTGTTGTGAAGGAGCGTCAGAAAAACGGGATGGACCGCCCCCTATTTTCTTCGATGGGGTTGTTTCCGCCAGCCGGCACAGGCCAGGAAGATCACCCCCAGCACGAGGCTGGACGGCTCCGGCGCTACGATGAACTCGTAGGCATACATACTCGCGCCCTGGTCCAATTCAAATCGCAAACCGTACTGGCCTGACTCAGGAAGCTCCCAATTCGAGTTCCAGGTCACCCGGTAGCGCAGGTCGTCATAGGCCGAGAGTATGCAATCGTCCATTCCGTACCCGTCCACCGGATTGCCGTTCTCGTCCACCAGTTCCACCCTGAGTATGCCCTCCGCCAGTTCCGCGTTGACCAGCAACCCCGCACCCTCGGTGGAAAGAGGCAGGGTTTCAATGAAGGCGGAGCTGTTGGGGTCGGATTGCGCGTTGCAGATCAGTCGGCCCCGGTCGAACGAAGCCATGCCGATGTCCAGAGGGGTTACCGGGTTACTGTCGTGTTCGTTTTCCCCCCCGGTATACGCGACCAACCAGCGGCCGTTCCACTCGATAATCCCGGAGTTGTGGTAGGCCATGCCGTAGTCCCAGTCTCCCTCCTCGCCATGCGGCAATGAGGGTGTCAGTGGAAATTCCCTTTCAAAGGTATTCGCGTCGCGGCTGTACACCAATTCATTGTCCAGAGTTTGGTTTTCCGTGTGAAACACCGACATCAGGGAGACATACACGCCGTCGAGTTCCTTCGTCTGCATGCCGTAGACCTGGTGGTCCACGCTTCCCTGCATGATCCTGGTACGTTCGGACCAGTTCTGCAGATCGGTGCTTTCGGCCATATCCACAACACGTTCCCTGGTTCCGTCCCCGTGTGTGATCCAGCCACGGATATACGCGTGAAATTTCCCGTCCGGCCCATACACCAGGGACGACTCGGTGTCGTTCTTCTCGTCTGTGACCATGTGACGGTTCTCCAGGTCCCAGTCGATTCCGTTTGGAGACGTCACGATAAACGTGTTGCGGGGATCCCGCATTTCGATCAGACCCAGGTATTTGGAATTGGGCAACAGGTCGGGCCTGGGATTTTCCAGCACCCACAGGGTCGTCGTCTGCGTGTAGGAACCGGGCAGGTCGCCGTCGTCGACTATGATTTGCGTGGGGTCGCCGCTTCCGCTGGGATACTTGTAAAGCAGAGTCCGCTCCCAGGTTTCTCCGTCGAGAGACTCCGCCGTGCAGATGTTCCCGAGCAGGTTGGACGGCTTTCTCGTCCAGTAAAGCATTCGGAGCTTTTCGTCCTCATCCACGAACAGGGAGGGCAAACCGATGCGGTCGAGTCCTCCTTCCCAGGGAGGTTGCGGCGAGAGAACCGGATTGCTCGCCATCTTCTCGGCCACAACGGGTTCGCGAGTGATATTGGTGCTCTGTTTGAGGACTTGGCTGTCCAGGAGAAATTCATGCGTCAAGAGTCCCTCTTGAGCCAGTGTTGTTTCCGTGGCCACGCAAACGATAAGGATCAAAACGATAGGGATTTGCAAAAATAATCTGCTTTCGGTGTACAACATAATTGAGCTTTCTCATTTCTCGGAGAAAGAGAGTGAAAAGAATTGAATTGGATTACTGAGTGCTCAATGTACTTTATACTTTTTTATCGAATTGTCAAGCTTTTTTAACAATTTTAGCAGTAGGTAAAAGGTCAGTTTGTTTTTTCCGTTTTCAAAAGGTCGCCGTTAGCGGCAGAAAAATATTATGGACTTGGCCTTGGCTTGCGTACAATGGCCCCGATGAAGACGGAGAGGCGATTTTTGGCCGACGGCGGAACGGAGGTTTTCACGGGCAACGAGCTGCTCGTGAAGGGCGCTCTGGAGGCCGACGGTGGTACGCACCTGCTGGGCGGATATCCGGGCAGCCCCGTTTCGGGTTTTTTCGACAGCCTGACCACGCTGAAGGACCTGCTGCACGAAAACGGCGTCCGCGCGGTGATCAACAACAACGAAGCCCTGGCCGCGGCCATGCTCAACGGTTCCCAGACACTGCCCGTTCGCGCGATGATTGTGATGAAAAGTGTCGGTGTGCACGTGGCGGCTGACGCCCTGGCGCTGGGGAATCTTGCCGGCGCCCACCGCGAAGGCGGAGCGATTGTCGTCTACGGCGACGATCCCTGGAGCGATTCCACACAGGTTCCCTCCGACAGCCGATACATCTCCAAACACCTGTTCATCCCCACCATCGAGCCGTCTAACCCACAGGAAATCAAGGATTTCGTGGACCTGTCCTACAAGCTCTCGGCGGCCTGCGAGTTGTTCGCCGGGTACATCATCACCAACAATCTCGCCGACGGCGGCGGAACGGTCGTCTGCAAGCCCAACCAGTTTCCCAAGGTCAACATGGACAAGCGGCTGGATCTGGTCACCCGCGCCATCGACCTGAACAAGCGCGTGCTCCTGCCGCCCAAGACCTGGTGGCAGGAAGAGGCCCTGGGGCCGCGACACAAAAAAGCGATTGCCGTCGCGCGGGAACTTGGCCTGAACCGGATCGAATACTCCTCCAACGGAACGCGAAAACCACTGGGCTTCGTCGCCGCGGGACTGGGACACGATTATCTCGTCCACGCACTGCACGAAATGGGCGTGTTGGGCGAATTCCCGATCCTGAAATTCGGCCTGAGCTATCCCGTCGATCCGGCGATGATCGAACAGCTCGCGGCCCAGTGCGAACGAATCGTCGTGGTCGAGGAACGGCGCGGCTTCATGGAAGAACAGATCGCAGAAATCCTGATTCGCCGTCGCTCGGCCGGTGGGCCGATCGCGAACGTGGAACTGTTCGGCAAGCAGTTTCCGCACGGCCTGCCGGGCGTGCCCCAAACGCGGGGCCTGCACCCCTCGATCCTGATCGAACGGCTGGGACCGCTGATCGAGACGTGCGCCGCGACGACAATATCCACAACGGTCCGAGAGGGCATACGGCGGGAGTTGGAAACCATCGCCGCGACGGAGACCGTCGAGGTCGGCAAGCTGCCGTTCCGATACGCCAGTTTCTGCCCCGGCTGCCCGCACCGCGACACGGCCAGCCTGTGCCTGGAAATCAAGCGCTCGTTCATGAACCCGCATTACATGGCCTCGCACCACAGCCGATCACCGGTCGATCTGATGTTTCACGGCGACACCGGCTGCTACACTATGCTCATGTTCCCACCGAACACCGACCTGATGCACGATTATTCGGGCATGGGCCTGGGCGGCGGCACGGGCGTGGGGACGGACGGCTTTACCACGAACAAGGAAGTCGTCTTCATGGGCGACTCGACGTTTTTCCATTCCGGCCAGATCGCCGTCGGACAGGCGATCAAGCTTCGGCAGGACATCACGTTTATCATTCTGGACAACTCCACGACCGCCATGACCGGCCATCAGCCCACGCCGGGCGTGGACTACGACGTGCTGGGCGATCCGACGCCCGCCCAGAGCATTGATTCGATTATTCGCGGCATCGCCGGCGGCGACGAGGTGCTCGTGACGCGGGTCGATCCCGAAAAGCGCGTCGAATACCGTCAGTTGCTGGAGCGGACGTTCCTGGCCGACGGCGTGAAGGTGCTTATCGCGGACAAGGAGTGCGGCATCACGCGCACCCGGCGCAAGCGCCGCGAGGAGCGCGCCCTGGTCCGCCAGAAGGGGTTTCTGCCGGACCGGGAGTACATGAACATCAACCAGGAAATCTGCCGCTTCTGCCTTGCGTGTTCGGAGATCACCGGCTGTCCGGGCCTGCGGCACGTGGAAACGGACTACGGCAGAAAGATGGACACCGATCCGAGCTGGTGCGTCGCCGACGGCTCCTGCCAGCGCGTCGGGGCGTGCGACGCCTTCGAGCGGATCCTCGTGAAGCGAAAGCGCTCTCCCAAATCGCGCGTACCGGAACTGGGACTCGACGAAATCCCTGAACCGCAAAAGCGCCGGGCCGGCGAGTTGTGGCGCTGCTGCCTGACGGGCGTGGGCGGTATGGGCATCGGCCTGGCGACCAGTATTCTCGTCCGCGCGGGGCACAAGGAAGGATACGAAGTCGCGTTCCTCGACAGGAAAGGCCTGGCGATCCGCAACGGCGGCGTGGTCAGCCAGGTGGTCTTCAACATCTCGCGCCAGCCGGTCACCGCGATCATCCCCTACGGCAAGGCCGACCTGCTGCTGGGCGTGGACATTCTGGAGGCCGCCCGCACGCTCGACCCGACCGGCCGGGCGAGGTTCATCGACCCGCAAAAGACCGCCGCCGTCGTCAACACCGATAAAATCGCCACCATCTCCGGCGTGATGGGACGGGAGGACTACCACCCCGACCGCCTGGAGGCCCTGATCCGCGAACACACGCGAGAAGACTACTTTCTCGCCCGCAACATTTCGCGCATCTGCGAAAAGTACCTCGGCGGAAAGATCTACGCCAACGTGATGATGCTCGGATACGCCTTCCAGCGCGG
>JAFGEJ010000258.1 GCA_016931655.1 Phycisphaerae bacterium | reverse complement strand
GCCGCCTGGATGCGGCTGACGGATTCCTTCACCGCCGCCTCCGCAAGCCCCACCAGTTTGAACTCGCCGGTTTGACCTTTTGAAACGTCCACCTCGACTTCGCAGCCGATGGCGTCGATCCCCTGCAAAATGCTCGAATGCACCCGTGCAATCATGAGGAAACCCTCCGTTGATTGAATCAGGATTCCCACCACAGAGACACAGAGAGCACAGAGATGGAAGCATAAAACTCCAGGGCCTCTGTATCATATGAAGGCAGGAAAAATGAACCGACGTTTACGTCGAATATGTCAAAATCCTATCGTCCGCCCCGCCCGGCTGCAAGGGTCAGGTCGTTGTCCGTTTCGCCGCGAGGAGATATGATGTCGGCAGGGAATTGCAAAAAACATAGCGACAGGGACTGGGGACTGGAATGAATTGAAATGGGTGCCGTGGTTCGCATAACACAGCGGAGCAACCACGTTCACTCATTATCCACAAAGTTCCCGTGACAAACGTAAAAAAACATTTCAGAACCTATTGACAATAAAATAGTTGCAGCATATACTACAAATATGCAGTTGTAGTGCAAATTTACAAGGCCCGTTATCCATGTATATACCGCGCATTTTGGAATCAAAGCTCTCACGGCTGGCTGGGCAATATCCCGTGGTCACCATCACCGGGCCAAGGCAGTCCGGCAAGACGACGCTGTGTAAAAAGGTGTTCCCCAATATGCCGTATGTCTCCCTGGAGGCCCCGGACCATCGGGCCTTGGCCCAGGAAGATCCGCGCGGTTTTTTTGCCCGTTGGCCCGGCGCGATCATTGATGAAATCCAGCGCGTGCCCAGCCTGTTGAGTTACATTCAGGGAATCGTGGATGAAACTCCGCGCGAGGGGCAATTTATTTTAACCGGAAGCGCGCAACTGGAACTGATGGAATCGGTCACGCAATCCCTCGCGGGACGAACCGCCTTGCTGAAGCTGTATCCGTTTTCCCTGGAGGAACTACTGGAATGTCCAGGCTCTTCCGAAAGGCGGTTGAAGCTGGATGAATTGCTGTATACGGGCATGTTTCCCCGTATTCACGACAAAAAACTGAATCCAACCGAAGCCCACGCCTTTTATACCGAAACCTATATAGAGCGGGACGTCCGCTCGATTCTGCAGCTTAAGGATCGTTCTTTGTTCGCGACGTTTTTACGGCTTTGCGCGGGCAGAAGCGCCCAGGTGCTGAACCTCACCAACCTGGCCAACGACGTGGGGGTGTCGGTTAATACCATTAAATCCTGGTTGAGCGTTCTGGAAACGGGATTCATGATTTCCTTCCTTCAGCCGCATCACGCGAATTATCGAAAACGATTGACGAAATCTCCCAAGCTGTACTTTGTCGATTCCGGCCTGATGTGCTATCTGCTCGGAATTACCGACGCGGCCCAGTTGGCGACGCACCCGCTGCGGGGAGCGATCTTCGAGACGTTCGTCGTCACGGAATTGCGGAAGCAGGCGTGGAACCAGGGAAACAGGCCGCGTCTTTTTTATTACCGCACCAGCGACGGCCATGAGGTTGACGTTCTGATCGACAAGGGCGAGACGGTAAAACCCGTGGAAATCAAATCCGCGATAACGTTTCGTGATTCCCTGACGGATGAGTTGGCGTTTTACGGAAAACTCAATCCCGGCGCCGAAAAGGGCGTTCTGATCTACGGTGGCGACGACGATTGGCCGAAAAGCGACGCGAATGTTTTGAGTTACCGGTCGATTCACAAGCTCCGCGAAGATTTTGTATAGAAGAGAATTCTGAAAAATCCACCTCTGTGCCTGCCGGCAGGCAGGCACAGAGGTCACAGAGAACAACATGATTTCTTTTTGATTTCCTCTGAGTTCTCTGTGTCTCTGTGGTAAAAAAATGGTTTTTCAGAGGCCTCAGAAGAGTGACTCGTGGCGAAGGAACGATTGTTTTTGGGATTGTATTCGGGGCCGGCCGCCGACGGCGTGGACGCGGCCTTGGCGGCGGTGCGCGGAAGCGGCCCGGCGATGAGCGTCCAGCAGATCGCCCATACGCAAAAGCTGTATCCCGAAGAAATTCGCCGGCGGATTCGCGTCGCGCCGGGCCGGCAGGGCGAAGGCGGCGCGAAGGAACTGGCGGAGCTGGGGCGCGACATCGCCGTGGCGGCTGCCCGGACGGGCCTGGGGCTGCTGGAGGAAGCGAACATCCCGGCGGAGAACATTCAGGCCGTCGGCTGGTCCGGTCAGACGATTTTTTTACTTGCGCCCGGTGCAACGAACGAGCTTGGAGCGGCGATGGAGCTTGGCGCGCCGGCCGTCGTCGCGCGGCGCGTCGGCCGGCCGGTCGCGGCGGGATTCGTCGCGAGCGACCTGGCCGCCGGGGGCGCGGGCGGGCCGGTGACAAGCTGGTGCGACTGGCTGCTCTTCCGCGACGAGCGACTCACCCGCGTGACGGTGCACCTGGGGGGAATCGCCGCGGCGTGCTTTCTGCCCGCCGGCGCGGAAGCGTCGGACGTGGAGGCCTTCGACGTCGGCCCGGGCACGATCGTGATCGACGAGCTCATGCAAAAGGATCATCACCGCCTGTGGGACGCCGACGGCGCGACGGCTTCGGCCGGGCGCGTCTGCGCACCGCTGCTCAACGAATTGCTCGCGCACCCCTACTTCCAGGTCGATCCGCCGAAGCAAACCCACGCCGCCGACTGGACGAACCACTATATTTTCCGCCTGCTGCACATGGCGCAGAAGCACGGCTGCCGGGGAGCGGACCTGATCGCCACCGTTACGGAGCTGACGGCCCAGGCCGTCGCCAGGGCCGTCGGATTCGCCGCCTCCGGGCCGATCACCGAGCGGGCGCACGAGGTGATCCTCACCGGCGGCGGGGCGCTGAACATTTACCTGGCCGGGCGCATCCGGGCGCTGCTGTCGCCCTCCAGCACGTACACCGTGGAGCATTACGGCCTGGCGCTGCGCGCGAAACAGGCCCTTTGCCACGCCGTCCTGGCCGCCGCCCGACTGGATGAGTATCCCGCCCACTGCCATCACGCCACCGGCGCGGAGCGTTCGAGCGTTCTGGGCGCTATACTGAAATAGACGGACCGTCCATAAATTCATTTGTTTCGTTTAATGAAACCGATGATACGGTTCATTGCCTGCCTCAAAGGCGCGTTAATGACTTTCTTGGCCCCGAAGATGGCATAAGCAAAGACGATCTCCTTCGCAGGTCGAGGTATACTCGCCTGAAGAATGCTATGGTGGCATTCGATAAGT
>JAFGEJ010000257.1 GCA_016931655.1 Phycisphaerae bacterium | reverse complement strand
TGAAACCGCGAGAACTCAACGACATAAACCGTTGATGCTGGGGCACAACGCCAATCTCCGGGAACCGAACATCGACACGTCCGATCCTTCCTATGCCGGCGCGAACTGCATTTGCGTCCTTAAGGAGCAAGACGAAGTTGCACGGCAGGGAATTCATCAGGATATCACTTCGTCCGGTTCGTAAGGGAATTCCCCGGTTTTCCTCTTGAGTACGGCAGGCCTATAATTCCTTTCGGGAGTCTCATGCGCCTATATCTAATCAATCCGTATAACCCCCTTGTCAGCCTTGCCAACGTCAAGGAAAGTCGATGGAACCACTTTCGCGTCTGGAAACCGCTGGGACTTCTGGTCCTGGCGGGTCTGACACCGCCGGAATGGGACGTCACCGTCATCGACGAAAACCTCGACCGGCGGGACTACGAATCCATGCCGAAGCCCGACCTGGTCGGGATCACCGCGTTTACGTCGCAAGCCGGCCGGGCGTATGAGCTGGCCGAAGAATTTCGCCGGCGCGGCGTGCCCGTGGTCATGGGCGGAATTCACGCCACCGCCTGCACCGACGAAGCTCTCGAACACGTCAATGCCGTCGTGACGGGCGAGGCCGAGAGCGTATGGGCAACCGTCCTGGACGACGCCCGACAAGGCCGACTGCAAAAAACCTATACCGGCGAACACCTCGACCTGGCCGAAGTACCGGTCGCAAGGCATGACCTTTTGGCGAAAGGATACGCCTTCGGTTCCATTCAGACGACGCGAGGCTGTCCGCTGAATTGCAGTTTCTGCAGTGTGTCGTCCTTCAACGGCACGCGGTATCGTCATCGTCCCATCGCCAATGTGATCGAGGAATTTCGGTCCATTCGGGAGAAGTGGATTCTGGTCGTGGACGATAATCTCATTGGCACGACGGCGGCGCACATGGAGCGGGCCAAAGAATTGTTCCGTGCGATGATCCAGGCGGGCCTTCGCAAAAAGTGGATTTGCCAGGTCACCATCAACATGGCCGACGACGACGAACTGCTTTCCCTGGCCGCCCGGGCAGGCTGCGTGGGCGCGTTCATCGGATTTGAATCCCCCACAGCCGAGGGATTGCACGAGGTGGGCAAAAAGTTCAACCTGCTGAAGGGCCGGGATTTTCGCACCTCCGTTGCGCGGATTCACCGACACGGCATCCTGGTGGTCGGTTCGTTCATCATCGGCCTGGACAGCGACAAACCCGGCATCGGCCTGCAGATCGCCGCCGCCGCCGAGCAGTACGGCCTGGATATCCTCAACGCCCTGTTCCTGACCCCGCTTCCGGGCACGCGCCTGTGGGATCAGATGGAACGTCAGGACCGAATCGCCGCGAATGATTTCCCAGCCGACTGGCGCTATTACACATTGAATTTTCCCACCGCCCGGTACAAGCATTTTTCATGGAAGCAGATTCTGGAAGAGATGAACGCCTGCGACGGAAAATTCTATTCCTGGCGAAGTGTTATTCGGAGGCTGGCGGAAAGTATTATCCGGCGGCGGCATCCCCTTGTTTCTCTGATCAGCAGCATTTCATATCGAAACAACTCTCGTTTGAGCATTGGCAGCTACGACCAGCTTCCCGTCCTGCACAGCCGGGCGAAACCACCCGAAACCACAACGTCCCCCAAAACACCCATCCGGTTCTCTCCGCGCCCCGAAAAAAGCGGTGTCGTGTAAAGAAGGAATAAAGGTGTGACGCGGGTAGAACACCCGCGACGCGGAGTTTACCCCAGGACCGTTCGCACGCCCGCCAGCAGTGCAGCCGCGGCGGTCTCGATGCGAAGCGTCGTTGCGCCCAGGCGCACCGGGCGATAGCCCGCCGTTCGTATCGCGTCTTGCTCGGCGGGGGTGAATCCCCCCTCCGGGCCGATCAGGAGAATCACGTCTTCCGGCGGCGGCTGACGGTTCGATAACACGTCCTTCAGCGATGAGGCGTCGGGTGTAATATCCCCGACGAGACAAAGGGCCTCGGTGTTTTGGCGAAGAAACACCGACAGCGGCGTCGGGTCGTGCAGGGCGGGCAGCCAGGCCAGGCCGCTCTGCTTGGCCGCGGCGATGCAGTGGCTCCACCAGCGATCTCGCGTCGCGTCGGAGAGTTCCTCGCCGCCGGCGACGCTCCGCTCGAAGCGGATCGGCTGAAGCGCCGCAGCCGCCAGTTCGGTCGCCTTTTCCAGCAGCCAGTCCAGCCGCTTGCCCTTGGGCACGGCAAAGGCGACGTGTACGCGCGTCCGAAGCGGCTCGGCTTGGTGTACTTGTTCTACTTGCACCGCCACGTCACTTCGGCCTGCCCGCGAGATTTCACCGACGGCCCAGCCGCCCCGGCCGTCAAATACCTCCACCTCCGATCCGACCCGCAAACGCAACACCTTCAGCGCGTGACGGGCCTCGTCCGCCGGCAGCGACACCTCGCCCGCCGAGAGCGGTGAAACATAAAATCGCGGAATGTTTTCGTGCCGGGACATACTGGAAAAAATTCGGAAAAAATGCGTGGCGGAGCACCCGCTCCGCCACGTTACTAAACCATATGAAATAATTGAGGCCGTCCAGAAATTTCCGTGTTGTTCTTTCTTTGCTTCGCCCCGAAGATGGCATAAGCAAAGACGATCTCCTTCGCAGGTCGAGGTATACTCGCCTGAAGAATGCTATGGTGGCATTCGATAAGT
>JAFGEJ010000256.1 GCA_016931655.1 Phycisphaerae bacterium | reverse complement strand
TGCTGATTTCCACGGGCTTGCGCCCGTGGCTACTTTCAAGGAAGGGGAAATATCCTCGTCGGCCCATAATTTGTTGAATTGGTATTACGCATAAAAAAATCCGTGAAATCTTTCCTGAATCCGTGAAACCTGTCCCTGAGGGATCCGTGGAATGTTTTTAATGAACGGATTGATTTTTCAGAACCCGTAGACGATCACGTCGAGTGTGGTCAGTACGCCGACGAGGACGAATTCGAGGTAGAGGAGTTTGAGCTTCGGTTCGTAGTGTCGCACCAGGGCGGCCCAGACCGCCACCGCGAGCACGACCGGCAGGCCCGCGACGTACATCAGCCGGCAGCCGAGAAACGCCGGCGCCACCAGCACCGCGGCTCCCAGAAGAATCAGCCACGAGGCGACGTACAGCCAGGTTCGCGGGCGATGCTGCACCCAGTTTCGCCGGCCGATCACCTGCGCGTCGCTTTTGCGGTCGCGGATGTCCCGCAGAAGCTCGCCGGCGTACGCGGAAAGGAACATCCAGCCGGCGAACGGCAGGAGCGTCCGCGCCCGGCTGCCCGTCGCGCCGCCGGCAAACGTGATCGCCAGCGGATACAGGCTTGTCATCAGAATCGCGACGGCCCATTGCTTTCCGACGCCCAGGTGCTTGGAGAAGGCGTCGTAGAGCAGCAGTCCCATCGCCACCGCCCAGAGCACGGGCGGAAACGCCGCCGGCCCGACGAACGACCCCAGCGCCACGCCGAAGACCCACAGGCCCAGCCCGAGAATGGTCGCGCCGGTTCGGGACGCCTCCCCGGCGGGGATCGGCCTTTCCGGCGCCCCCAGGCGGTCGAATTCCACGTCGGCGGCGTCGTTCAGGGCGTAGGCCCCGGCGATCAGCAGCAGCAGGGCCGTCGTCGCCAGCCAGGTCGCCGGCCAAACGTCCGCCATCACCCCGCCGCGGGCGTAGTAGACCGTCAGCGTAAACGTCAGCGCCATCGGCACGCTGTAAAACGGACGGCAAAGGCGAACGTAGGAAACGAGCTTCATCACGGTTCTCCCACGGGTATATATCGTGCAAACAGGCGGGAGAACTTGACGTTCTGTGCTTACAATAACGCTTGAAACGAAGCCTACAACACGCCGGCCAGCGAAAACAGCGAGTTGTCAATGATCCCCACGTGGTGGAAGAGAACACGAATGTAGGAGCGTTCAGCGTTCAGCTTTCAGCATTCCGCTTTCAGCTATGCCTCTCCTGTCTCCTGACTTTTTCGTGTTTTCTTGATTATATTGTGCCAACACGCCGGGCAGTTCCAGAAGGCTTTTGATGGTGTGGTTTGGGCGGTATCGGCTGGCGGCGTATCGGCCGAGGGGATCCTTGAGTACGGAAATCATGCCCATGCGGTTCGCGCCGTGCACGTCGGCCTTCGGCGAATCGCCGACGAAAATCGTCTCGTCGCTTCGGGCGGCCATCCGTCGCAGGGCCTCGGAAAACACACGCGGGTTGGGCTTGCGCCGCCCCACGTCACAGGAATACACACGCACCGGCAGATAGTCCAGCAGCCCCAGCGCGGAGAGGTGGCGATCCAGCACCTGGCCCGGAATGAACGTGTTGGACACCATGCCGATCTTCAGGCCTTCCTCGCGGAAATTCCGCAACAAGTCAGCCACGCCCCCCTCCACGTGTCCCTGGCGGGACAGCGGTTCGTACCACAGCCAGCATACTTCCAGAAGCTGCTCCAGGTTCAGACGCAGGTTCATCCGCCGGCAGAGACGGTCCATCACGTGCAGCGAGTTGAACTCCCGCCTTGAAAGGCGGCAGAGGAATTCATGCCAGTGGATCGCGCGAAGATGCCGGCGGCGATAGCGCCCGAAGGCCGGCAGGGTTCCGCCGAGCGTCCGGAGATACTCGTACGCCAGCTTCGCTCCCTCGTCGAACAGGCGCGGCAGGTCCACCTTGCCGAAGTCCAGCAGCGTATCGCCCAGGTCGAACAGGATGGCGCGGATGGTTCTGGTCATGGTTTCGAGTCGCAGACCTTACCCCTGCGGGGGAAAAATTGCAACCGATGTTTTGGCCGTTGTTCTTTGGCGCAAAAAAACCTCCGACTCACAGAGACTGCAAGCCGGAGATTGCCACGGCTGGATAAACAGCCGATATCTGAAGGCCCGACGTCCGTCGGGTTGGTTTCTCAAAAGGATTCATTCCAACTGAACCGCGCAGTATACAGACCCCAAATATGCATGTCAACGAAAGGAAGCGGAAGAATGAAATTTTTTTAAGTCAATATAATAAAAGGAGTTGTAGAAAATACAACCCATCAGTTTTGCGAATTTCACCATAGCTTTATACAAAACAGGAAAATGCGCACAAGATCATTACTTATAGCGTCTTATGTTATCTCAAGGCCAAAAGTGGACTTCTCTGGCATCTCGAATGGTTGATTTCTGTATCATCGGGATTCAGGGATGATTTCCCCGCCTTGATGTGGATATAATGACGCTTCGGGAATAAGGAAAGGATATGCGGATGCGATTTACGAAGATGCACGGCATTGGGAATGATTACGTGTACGTCAACGGTTTCGAGCAGTCCGTCGGCGACCCGGCTGCCGTTGCGCGGGCCGTCAGCGACAGGCATTTCGGCATCGGCGGCGACGGGCTGGTGCTGATCCTGCCTTCCGAGACCGCCGACGTTCGCATGCGCATGTTCAACGCCGACGGCTCGGAAGGAAAAATGTGCGGCAACGCGATCCGCTGCGTCGCGAAGTACGCCCATGAACGAGGCCTGGCGAAGGGCAATCCCCTTCGCGTGGAGACCGCCACGGGCGTAAAGGTGATCGAAAAAATCCTCAACGGCGACGGCAGGGTGACGGCGGCCCGCGTGGACATGGGCCTGCCGATCCTCGAACCGTCGGAGATTCCCACGACGCTGAGCGGCCAAAAGATTGTTGACGCTCCGACGGACGCGCTGCATCTGCCGGCCGGCGACTGGCAGGCAGCCAGCGGCCTGCAGCCGGCCATGACGTGCGTCTCGATGGGCAATCCCCACGTCGTTCTCTATTGCCGCGACGTTGGGGCCGTCCCGCTGGAGCAGGTCGGGCCGATTGTTGAAACCGCCGCGATCTTCCCCGACCGCGTCAACCTGCACGTCGTGCGGGTGATTTCGCCGAAGGAAGTGCGAATGCGAACGTGGGAGCGAGGCAGCGGAATCACGCTGGCCTGCGGGACGGGCGCCTCGGCGGTCTGCGTGGCGGGCGTTCTGACCGGCCGGGGCGAAAGGAACGTGCTCGTGCACCTGCCCGGCGGGGATCTGGACATCGAATGGCGGCAGAAGGACGGGCATGTGTACATGACCGGCCCGGCCAGCGAAGTCTTCGACGGCCAATGGCGCGGAGATGAGTAAAACCGCCCCATATAAATCATCCACGAATTACACGGATGAAATACCGATTTCACGGATTCTATTTCTTTGAAAATAATCCGTGTAATCCTTCTTCTATCCGTGAAATCCGTGGACTCTTTGGCCGTTAAACGCCGTGGCGAAAAATTCTGTCAGGGAGAACGGAAATGAGCGGATTCTACGGGATGTTCGGGATGATCGGTTCGGCCGCCGGTGCTCATATGAGGGCGGCCGAAGCGGACGTGAAAGACGTTCGCAGCCGGGATCGGTCGGAAAAGGCCCAGCGGGACTATGATTATCTCGAAGAACGTCTGGATAAGCTCCTGCTGATCTGCTCGGCCTTGTGGGAACTGCTGCGGGATCGGACCGAGCTGACGGAAGACGATCTGATCGCGAAGGTGCAGGAGGTGGACCTGCGCGACGGGCGGGCGGACGGAAAGATCAGCAAAACGGTGAAAAAGTGTCCCAAGTGCGGCAGGACGATGTCCTCGCGCCACCGGCAGTGCCTGTACTGCGGTGCGGAAGACCTCGCCTCCGGCGCCTTCGACGCCGCAACCTGAGGCGGGGTGTGCGAGAATTTTTTCTGGCGGCACATCTCAGATTGTCATCCTGAGCGGAGGGGCGAGCAACGCGAGCCCCGAAGTCGAAGGACCTAATACCAATTCAACAAATTATGGGCCGACGAGGATATTTCCCCTTCATTGAAAGTAGCCACGGGCGCAAGCCCGTGGTGAGTTCGTTTCGTGAACAGGATTGGAGCCCCGAAGATGGCATAAGCAAAGACGATCTCCTTCGCAGGTCGAGGTATACTCGCCTGAAGAATGCTATGGTGGCATTCGATAAGT